>JACGUK010000077.1 GCA_024256265.1 archaeon | reverse complement strand
TAGCCTTCTCACGATTTTCTAAGGAGAATTTTATTGCATCGTTAGGGTTATTACGAATGCAAGATCGGCACACACCTATAGCTTTAGATAGGAATTGAGAAGGTTTTTCACATACATTACAGGCTCTTCCTTCTACAGTAGAGTATGTATATGAGTGCATCAAGTCCCACTTTGCTTAATTACTTTATATTGAAAATATTCTACGAAGTTTATAGCCATTTCGCTTAACTTTTAGATTATACAATAATCTATTCGTCTGCCTAGCCCAAATCCCAGCTAGGCGTAGAGTAGGCTCAATATTATGTGAGCCACTTTATATCGGTGGATCTAACAGTTTTATTTCTTGCCCACGACGATTTCTATCGTAGAAACGTTCCTTGCCTCTTCTCCTGAGCCCACCAGCTCTGTATCTATCTTTACGTCTTTAACTGCGAAGGCGTTGTTTCCTAACCTTTTTGTGACTATTTCTGCTACATCAACTGCTCTAGAAATAGCCATCCCTCTAGCTTTGACGACTATTTGGTCGCTCTGAGTGAGCTGAATTAGAGCAGACATGGCATAGCTCATGACAGGCTTCTTTCCGACGTATATGTGGTTTGAAGGGGATCTTCTCTCAATTCTTCTCTCTTGAGGTGCTTTTTCAGCAGGGGTTGTTGCTTCAGCTGGCGCTTCAGGCTTTGACTCAGCCGGATCGTTCGGGGCACTGTAATTAGAGTTCTTTTTAGGCATTTTTGTTCACTCCAAAAAGAAGGAGAGGCTAGCCTATTTAAACTTAATTTTCTGTATCAAGAATTATATTTTTATCCATTAAATTACGTGATATGGTATACCTTTTGTCTAGCATCCCTGAGCGTCGATCTCCTTTTAACCAATCCCCTTTCTATGAGTAGAGCAAGAGCCAATCTTGTAGTCCTATCAGGTAGCATAGTCTTCTTCGCTAAGTCTTTTTGAGTCAAAGGTCCTTCATATTCTAGTGTTTTAAGGATGAGTTTTGCACTTGGAGGCATCTTTAATAGCTCCTCTGCAAGTCTGACTTTCTTGACCATCTTCTCCATAGCTTTTGAGCTTTCTAACGGCCTTATGAACCTTGCAGGCTCAGGGAACTTAAAGGCCTCGACTTTTTCTTTAACCTTGACCCTATAGGTACCGTCAACTATTACTTCACATCCATGGCTACTGCTTATCTCGCTGATCCTTATGTATGATTTGTCAGAAACGATCAAGGGGCGCCTTGTAACATCGAGAGAATTTACAGAAACTATTACAAAGGCTTCAGCATCATGAAGTACCATAGGACCTCCAGCAGACATGGAATAAGCAGTAGAGCCTGTTGACGTGGAAACCATTACACCATCACTGTAATCTCTCCAAATTACCTCTTTATCAACAGTCAACAAATACTCTATGAGTGTAGCGCTCTTGGATGAGAAGACCGCAACTTCGTTCAAGGCTGGAGGCAATTCTTTATCATCAACTATTACGTTCAACCTCGTAGCCTCTTCTATTTTGTATTCTCCATCTATCAACTTTTTGAAGGCTTCTCTAAAGTTTTTTATGCTTATCTCGGTAAGAAAACTGCTTTCATTGGAGTCGTTAACGCCTAGAACAGGCACCTTCGCCTTGCCTATCTTATGGAAAGTCTGTAAAACTTCTCTATCTTCACCAACAACTATAACAAGTTCTGAAGCATCTAAGTCTTGATCGATTATATCTTCCACTAATTTATATTTCACTCCGAATTCATCGACTGCCTTTTTTATGCTATTTACAACGCTTTCCAATGCTTTCTTATAGACTATTAAACTCATCTGCTCACTGGCAACAATTGCTTACCAATATGCTTTTCCTTCATTTTTTGCCACTTTCAACATACTTTTATCCTCTTCTTATTTAGGCATGTGATAAAGGGAAGAGCATGGATAAGAGTTTGACAGAATTCTTGGATAGGGCACCTCTATCACGCTTCCACTATATACTATTGATCATAGGTAGTTTGGTCTATGGATTTACAGCCATGAATGTTATGCTGATCTCTGCAACTTTTCCAGCCATAAAGACATATTGGTCATTGGACCCCATGGCTACGATGCTCCTTTTAAGCATTGGTTACGTTGGAATGTTCATTGGTGCATCAAGTTGTGGGATTATTGCTGATCTTATAGGTAGGAGGAAAACGCTTTTACTGACAATTTCTATGATGACCGTTTTTACAGGGCTATGTGCTATTGCATGGGATGTTTTATCGATGTCAATCCTTCGTCTTTTGGCAGGGATAGGCTTAGGAGCATCTTTGCCACAGCCAGGGGTATATGTATCTGAGTATGTGCCTGCAAAACATAGGGGACGCTTCATAGGCTTAGTGGAGACTGCATGGGTTTATGGAGCTTTACTTGCTATAATCTTCCCATTTTTATTGATCCCAACTTATGGTTGGCGCCTAACTTTCTTAGTAGCATTTATCCCTCTTTTTCTAATTCCCTTGGTTTTGCGCTTTGTACCAGAATCCATAAGGTACTTAGAACTTAAGGGAAGAAGGGAGGAAGCTCTTAGTGTACTTGAAAAATATGGACTCACCGCTATCACACCTGATGGTGGAGAACCTGAAGGGCATAGTCCCTCACATTCGATAAGATCTGCTCTAAAAGAAGTCTGGTCTCCCGCTTACAGCAGAAGAACTGCAGTCTTATGGATTTTATGGATAGCATTGGTATACACGTATCATGGTATATTTGTTTGGCTTCCTACAGCATATTATGAACTTGGCTTTACTCTCGTTAAATCTCTTTCTTGGGTATTAGTAATCACTCTAATACAAGTACCTGGGTATTATAGCGCCACGTTTCTTCTTGATCGTGTTGGGAGAAAGCCTGTTCTAGTTGCCTATATAGGATTAGCTGGGCTTGGTAGTTGTTTACTAGGATTAGCAACGGATATAAATTCTATACTTTTGTGGAGTTCTGTCATTTCATTCTTCAATTTGGGTGCATGGGCTGGTCTCTATACCTATACGCCTGAGCTCTACCCTACTCGTGCAAGAGGTACAGGATCAGGATTGGCAGCAGGTATGGGGCGTATTGCAGGCATTTTTGCGCTTATAATAACGCCATTTTTGTGGTATGAGGGAGGGCTTCTACCAACATTCTTATCGTTTGCTATAATACATTTTGTAGCTGCCTTAAGCGTCTTGATTTTGGGAATAGAAACTAAAGGCAAGGTCCTAGAGGTAATCTCAAAGTAGACTATCGATATTTCTTTAGGCTTCAAGCCAAGAAAAAGTGTTTGGCAGAGAAGACTAGGCAATCCTTTGTTTAGTGTTTATCTTAATGGCATAAGGCAGATAGAGCTGTTTCAGGATAGAATAGGTTTCATAGGAAGTAAAAGACAAATACTTGAGCAATATCTTCATAGTGTAGCCCGGGACGCAGCCCGGTCGAGGTTAAACCTATTCAGTTAGCCGCCGAATCTAGCGGTCAACCCCAAGGGCTAGGGATGCCAGGCTCTGGATCCAAAGAAGGGGTTACCTGGTGACGGCAGTTCGAATCTGCCCCGGGCTACCATTGAAAATTCACTATGACCCCTTTTTCTGTCCAAACGAATACTCAATATTCTTATATACATGCATATACAGTGTATATGTTATGCAGAAATCAGTAAAGAGTAAGGTCATCCCAATAAGGTTTGGTGAAGAAGAGCTTCAGAAGATAGATAGTTTACTAGACAAGACTGGGCTACGTTCCAGAAGTGAGTTCATTAGGGAGGCTGTCCAGTATTACTTAGATAATGTGGCGGAGATGAGGATCATCGAGCTAAGGGACATAAGTAAGGATCAGGCTAAGAAGGAGATTCTAGAGTATATCAAGGAGAGAAAGGAGGCTGAAACCTTCGACATAGCTAACGACCTAAGACTTGACCTTAAACTCACAATGAAAGCACTTAAGGAGCTCTGGGAGGAGGGTAGAATTGAATGATAGGAAAGGAAGAAGGCGATAAACTCATAGCAGAGCAGATGACCGTAGAATGTAGAAGAATCAGAGGACCTGTATTAATACACAAGACAGGAGCCCACAGAGCCCAAAGAATAGTCACATATGGCTTCCCAGCAGAAGCATGGATAACAAAAAAGTGGAGAGTTGTTGAAAAATAACTTAACGAAGATTAATCCCAAAAACTGCTGTTTGAACTACTTACTATTTGAAACTTTTAAGGATCATGGAGATTTTGGACAGTTAACTCATTTATGAATAATAGATGACAGCAGATAAATACGGCTTTATTGGCAAATTATATGGGCGGGGGTTAAATCCCACCCCCCGCACTTCTCATCTAGGACTGATTGATCGATAATTTACTAGTAAAGTCATCTGGTTACGTTATCGCTTTGGGACTTAAATGTTAACAGAGGGATGAAGTTGTATCAAGAGAAATGCTATTAACCTATTCATTCCTTTATAATGTTGCGGAAACAAGATGGTTGCGACTGATAGCTTGGAAGTGACCGTAAAGTACAGGGATATCAAGCAAACGATAAAAGGTACTCCCGAAGCTGTAACGCGAGCATACTTCGACGTTCTAGGGAGATTAATACCTGGCTTTGATGTTGCCTCAAGTTTGACAGCCGAACCTAATCTAGTTGAACTCGCAGATAAATTGAAAAACCTAATCAGACTGTATAAAGGCCGAGTAATCCTTCTTAGGCAAGACCTCGCGTTACAGGATCGTGTGCTATTATTTTTGGTTGCAAAACTCTTAGGATATAGAATCAATCAATTTGATACTGAAACTGCGAATCGTCTAGAGATCACGGAAGCCATCGGTAAACCAAAAGCCGTGGTAAATCGAACGATAAAGCAACTCCTTGCTAAACAGTCAATTGAACAAATTTCGGATGATTCTTTTCGAATCGTTGAATCTAAGGCCATTCAGTATTTAACAAACATAACTTCAGTGAGAAAAAATCTCAGCATGATTCGATTCATGAATGAGACTAGCGAAAATCAAAGTTCAACCCTAGCAGGTTTCAGACCGATTTTTTCGGTGGGATATGAAGGTCGAAAGTTGCCCGAACTCGTTGAGCTTTTAAGACAGAACGCTATCGACATATTAGTAGATGTTAGAAGGGATGCATATTCATCGTATGACAAGGATTTCAACGAAAAGAAACTTTCTTTGAGCCTTGCAGAATCCCACATTCGATATTTGCATATGCCAGAACTGGGTGTAGATTACGCTGAAAGACAAAAACTTAAGCAGTCCCATGACTATGAATACTACTTCCAATTCTACAAAGAATACCTAGAGAAAAATCAAGAGCTTCTGAAGCTCTTGATGGATCTAACGTATAACAGCACAGTCGCCCTTTTGTGCTATGAGCGGGACTTTGGTCGTTGCCACCGACATGTAATAGCAGATAAGCTATCCAAAGAAGGAATCGTAACGGTACATCTTTAGATCACAAATGGCCGAAATTAAAAATCTGGTAGTTATGGCCAAGGCGATTCCTTCTATTAGCCCTATGCATGGAGAATTGACTTGTGTTGCAGGCATCAACGATAGGGAGGGGTGGATACGCTTATACCCTGTCCCGACAAGTCTTCTTGGCCAAAGTTATTTCATGAAATTTGATGTGATAAAAGTTAAGGTTGATGAATGGAAAGGCAGACATCCTAGATTAGAGGATAAATTTCTGGTCGAATATATGGGAAAGATTGCTTCTATTAAAGATTGGGACAAGCGTAGGGACTTCCTGACCAAATACCTAGATCCTTCAGTGGATGCAATCCTGTCTAGCGGTAGGTCCTTAGGGATTGTGAAACCAGTAATTCTAGACTTCTACCAAGATTTGAATGGCAGGTGTAGATACGTATTCACCGATTCGAGCAGGAAAAGCCACGACCTAGTATGTAGAGACTGGGAAATAACGGGGCTTCTGAGCAAATATCCTAGTGACTTCGGAAAAGTAAAACAGAAGTTTCTTAACTGGATGTTATCACGTGATACATATTTCGTCATTGGTACAACCAGTGACAATCTTAACAAGATGGTTGTAGCCATACACTATCCTCCAAGAATCAGCATACATAGCTAAGCTTTACACGCGACCGTGATCGTTAGGTGAAATACTAGTAAAATATTACGTAAATCCCACCCCCCGCACTTTTCCAACGCTTATACCAAACTCTTTTGCGCGCGGAGATATCTCCACTGTGGACTAAAATAATCTTTTTTACTCATTTTCTTTTCTTACCTGGGTGCAAAATTGTACCAACAATGAGGTTTGATGATAGATAGGTCAGCAATACATAAGGCCACATATACCCCGCGAATATGTTCCAACCAATCAGAATTTCTTCGACTGGACGCCCTATAGCAAGACTGCCTCCCCATTCGAATAGTAATGTCGAGCCCAACCATAAAATCCCAACATGAACCAAATCTTTAGCTTCATACTCCTTAACAAATCGGAGCAGAAAATATGCGAGAATAAAGATATACACAATTCGGGT
>JACGUK010000076.1 GCA_024256265.1 archaeon | reverse complement strand
GTAGATGTCCCATTAATAATAGGAGGGTCGGGTAACAAGGCTAAAGATCCATTAGTTCTAGAGGCTGCTGCTGAAGTGGCAAGTGGTGAGAGATGCATTCTTAACTCTGCGAATGTGGATAACGATTACAAAAGGATAGTAAGAGCAGCCAAGCAGTATGGTCATATAGTGGTAGCTTTTACTCCTATGGATATAAATAACCAGAAGAAGCTTAACAGACTTCTTCTTGACGAGGGTCTACCAAAGGAACAGATAATAGTAGACCCTACTACTGCAGCCCTTGGTTATGGGCTGGACTACACTCTTAGCCTGATGGAGAGAATTAAACTTGCAGGTCTTCTTGGCGACTCTGACCTGCAAATGCCCATACTCGCTCCAACAAGTAACAGCTGGGGAGCCAGAGAGGCTTGGATGAAGTCTGAAGAGTTAGGACCAAGAGAGTACAGAGGACCTCTTTGGGAGACTGTAACAGCGATCACAGCCGTGATGGCAGGGGGAGACCTTTTCATGCTTTGATAGAGATTCTCTACGGAGAAGTCGAAGCTGATCAAAGAATCCAAGACTGGATAACTGATATAGGGTTGTAAGATCATGCCTGAAAAAGCAACCTTACTTTCGGTCTATCGTTACCTTCCTCAGACGAACTGTGGAGAATGTAATGAACCTAATTGTATGGCCTTTGCTTCGAAGCTTTTAGAGAGGAAGGCTACTCCAGAAGACTGTCCTCCATTAAAGAAGCCAAAGTATAAAGAACAGATGGCTAAACTAATTGAACTTTTAGCCCCTCCTATAAAAGAGGTAAAGATAGGCGTAGGAGATGTAGTAGTAAAGATAGGAGGCAAAGAAGTCATGTATAGACATGAACTCACTTACCATAACCCTACAGCAATAGCCATAGATGTAAGCGATACGATGGATGATGGTAAAATTGTGGAAAGATGTAAAGCCATAGAAACTTTTACTATAGTTAGAATAGGAGAACCTCTCAAGTTAAATATGGTAGCTGTAAGGTGTGCATCAAAAGACCCTGATAGATTCTCTTATGTAACATCTCTTGTAGCAAGAAGTTGCAATCTTCCTATGATTCTATGCTCCTTCGATCCCAAGAATCTTAAGGCTGCATTAGAGAAAGGACAAGTAGTTAACAAGAGACCATTACTATACGCTGTGACAGAGGATAATTGGAGAGAAGTCTCAGAGTTAGCCAAGCAGTACGATTGCCCAGTGGCTGTATTTGCGCCTAACAATTTAACATTGCTTAAATCTTTGATCAAGACTTTACAGGCTATAGGAATTCATGATATAGTCATAGACTTAGGCTCATATACAGAAGGCAAGCCCTTGAGGGATAGCATCAATAATCTAGTCATGATAAGAAGGGTAGCCATTCAAAGGGGAGACAAAGACCTAGGCTACCCTATAATGGCTATACCAGCAATAGCATGGATGGGAGAAAAGCAAGATCCCATAACTGCATCTTACAAAGAAGCCTACATGGCATCTTTATTCATGAATAGATATGCAGATCTGATTATAATGCATACTTTAGAAGTATGGTCTCTACTTCCAGTAGTTACTCTAAGACAGAATATATACACAGACCCAAGAAAGCCAGTCTCGGTAGAATCAGGTCTTCGCACTATAGGGAAGCCTGATGGGAAATCTCCTGTACTTCTTACAACGAATTTTGCACTGACATACTATACAGTGGCTAACGACCTTGAGTCTGCAGGGATAAATTGCTACCTATTCGTGTTGAATACTGAGGGGTTGGCTGTAGAGGTATCTGTGGCAGGAGGGCAGTTCAATCCATCTAATGTTAAAGATCTGTTTTCTTCTTCAGAAATAGAAAAGATGATGAAGCATAAAAAACTCATCATCCCTGGAATGGCAGCAAGGCTGAAAGGAGAGATCGAAGATTCAACCAACTGGGAGGTAATAGTAGGTCCTAGAGACTCATCACAGATAAAGAGTTTTCTTGCAAAGTATTGGGGTTAGTTAGTTAAATTATGAGATTTCATATAGAAGTTGTCCATACTGAAAGGTGCATAGGATGTTATAGTTGTGTTTATGCATGCTCAAGGCATCTATTTGATACTATAGATCCATTGAGAGTAGCAGTATTCGTAAGAGTAAACGGTACGGTTGCGAACCCATTCACAGTGATAGCTTGTAGATTTTGTAAAAATCCAGAGTGTGCATTAGCCTGTCCTAAAGGTGCTTTACAGCCTTTGCCAGAAGGCGGAATAACTCTAATAACATCAAAGTGTGAGGGCTGTAAGACCTTCGATTGCATAAGTGCTTGTATGATTAGAGCATTGGCTTTGGATAAAAGGACGAATTTTCCAATAATATGTGATAGGTGTGGGGATTGCGCCAAGTACTGCCCTCATAACGTTTTCAAGTACGAGGAGATGAAGTGATTTTTGAGCAGAATTCTTTACATCGATCTCCCAAAAAGATCGAGCAAAGTGGTGGATAGACCGGATTTATTCTCAAAATATCTTGGTGGCTCAGGCTTAGCTTCAAAACTTCTCCTTGAAGAAGTAAGATCGGGCATAGACCCCTTCTCCTCTGAAGCACCAATGATCTTTGCTGCAGGTTACATGACTGGGATATTTCCATGCATGGTCAAGGCTATGGCTATGTTCAAGTCTCCTTTGACCAAGAACCTAGGAGAATCTCATTCTGGAGGTCATTTTGCAAGCGCACTAAGATTCGCTGGTTACGGTGCATTAGTTATTCGTGGAGCGTCTGAGCATCCAGTTATTGTAAAGATAGTAGATGATGAAGTAAAAGTTGAGATGGCTGATTCTCTTTGGGGGTTATCACCTTTAGATGTTGAAAAGGCTCTTAGAGAGAGCAGTTATGAAGGCATGAAGAGTGTAATAAGTTGTGGAAAGGCTGGAGAGAATTTAGTATACTACAGTAATGTAATAGTCGATAGATACCATCATTTTGGAAGATTAGGTCTTGGTGCGATATTTGGAAGCAAGAAGCTGAAAGCCATCTCGATCCTAGGAAGAAAAGGAATCTCATTAGAGAATACATTGGCTGTGAAGGAGATGTATGAGAAGTTACATCATAAAGTTGTTAAAAGTGATGAGATGTCAAAATATCATTATTTGGGAACATCGGCCAATATGCTTGAGCTTAATGAATTAGGAGCTTTGCCTACTCATAATTTTAAAGAATCAAGGTTCAAGGATGCTGAGGGAATATCAGGAGAAGTTATGACTGAGTCTTTGTTAAGAAGAAAGATTTCATGTCCTGGTTGCCCTATAGCATGTATACACTTAGCGGGATTAAAGACTAGCTTTGCCCCTGAGCATGAGAGAGGTAAAAAAGAAGTATTCTATGAAGAAGTGCTAGTCCCTTACAATTATGAAGCCATGTACGCATTAGGAAACAATCTTTTAGTTAAAGACAAAAGGGATTTGCTTCTTCTCATAAATCGTTGTGAAAACCTTGGCTTGGACGCTATGATGATGGGAACAGTATTGGCATGGACTACAGAAGCCTTCGAAGAAGGTAGAATAACTCTTGATGATACTTTAGGAGTAAAACCTGTATGGGGAGACGCTGAAGCATATATTGGAATCATCGAAAATGTAGTAGAGATGAAGAACAAGTTCTATGCTAGATTAGCCCAAGGTGTAGTGGCAGCTTCTGAAAAGTATGGTGGAAGGGATTACGCTATGGCATTAGGTAGCAACGGTATGGCTGGATACATAACTGGTTATGGAGCTATAGTAGGACCTTTAGTGGGAGCAAGGCATTCACATCTCAGTAACTCTGGCTATAGCGTAGATCAGAAGATTATGAACCAGCCCATGAGCATCGAGCAGATAGTTGACTTCTTAATAGATCAAGAAGACTGGCTTTACGTTCTTTATTCTTTAGGAGCATGCTACTTTGCCAGAAGAATCTATAGCAAGGAAGTTGTCTGTGAAGCTCTTAAGACTTTGGGGATAGATAAGGATCAAGATGAATTGATGAAGATGGGCAAAGAAATATTTCATAACCTATACAAGTTTAAGGTTAGGGAAGGGTTCGAACTGGAAGAGCAGAAATTACCTAAAAGAATCTTTGAGGTTCAAACCCCTCATGGTAAGCTTGAATTTGAGAAGATTAAAAGCATGATAGATTATTACATAAAGAAAAGAGAGGGAGAAGGACTTCGGCTAAGGCCTGAGGAGAAGGCTTTAAGAGAGCTTCTTAAATGAGACCAGTCCTATAACTTAATAACTTCTTTAACAATATAAAATGGTGATAATCTTGTGTGAATTAAAAGTCATCAGCAAAGATGGTGAGAAGGAGATAAAGGTTGGAGAGGATGTAATCTACGCAAAATTCAGTGAAGATTATATCTTATTGAAAGATGTCCTTGGAGGAACCATCAAAATTCATGGAGCCATAATAGAAGAAGTGGATATAAATTCAGAAACCCTAAAATTGGCAAGCTCGCCTATTATCATTAAAATAAATAAGTTCTTGGATGCTTGTCACAGATGTGAGTCTAAGAAAGTCTACGATAAAGAAGTGGAGGCTCTTTTGGAGGAGATAAAAGCTTCTGGCGACGAGGCTGTTCGCACACTCTGGAAGAAGTATGGGAGGTAAGGAAGTTGACCTTTAGCATAGCAGTATCAGGGAAAGGAGGGACTGGTAAGACAACCATCACAGCCCTTCTGATAAAGATTTTGAGCAAAAAAGTAAAGGGACCTATGCTAGTAATAGATGCTGACCCAAACTCTAATTTGAACGAGGCTTTAGGAATAGAAATTGAAAATACGATAGGAGATATAAGAGAAAGATTTCTTAAGAACAAAGATAGAGACCTGAAGGACCTGGTTGCTACTGCTTTATCAACAATGTATTAAGAAAAGTCTTGGACTCAGTCTCCCAAAATTACCCTTTGGTATTAATGGATACAGAGGCTGGGCTTGAGCATTTCAGCAGAAGAACTACTAGAGATATAGACTTACTTTTAGTCGCCACAGACCCGACCATAAATGGTGCTAGAACAGCCAAAAGGATAAAGGAACTCTGCAAAGAACTGCAAATAAACATAGGTAGGATTCTCCTAATTGTGAATAGGGTAACTCCTTCGATGGAAGGAAGAATAGACGAAGTGATAAAGACATCTGGGATAGATTTCGTGGGCATAATCCCTGAAGACCCTTTGATCCAGCAGTTCAGCATAGAAGGAAAGCCTTTGTTGAATCTACCCTCTTCATCCATAGCTTTAAAAGCTGTTAATGAAGTTGTAAATGGACTTATTCTTCAGTTAATCAAAACTTAATCTTCAGTGATCTAGTAAATGAAATTAGCCATAGCCGGAAAAGGAGGTGTTGGTAAGACTACTTTGGCTGGAGTCCTTGCAAGGCTCTTAGCTAAAGATGGGTACAAGGTTATTGCAATAGATGCAGACCCAGCCATGAACCTTTCTTCTGTTTTAGGCATAGATCAAGATATCGCTTCGAAAATAATCCCTATATGTGAAAACTATGATCTAATCGAGGAAAGGACAGGAACAAGACCTGGCTCTTTAGGCTCTGTCTTCAGCCTAACACCGACTGTTCATGATATAGCTGAGAAGTATGGAGTGCCAGGTCCTGACAACACTAGGCTCATTGTAATGGGGACTGTTAAGTCTGGTGGTGCTGGTTGTATGTGCCCTGCAAATTCATTG
>JACGUK010000075.1 GCA_024256265.1 archaeon | reverse complement strand
ATGTCTAGCAAAGAGCTTCAAGCAGACATTGCTGAAGGTTTGAAGGAGATTCGTGAAGGAAAGGTGATGAGGTTCAGAAGCACCAAAGAAGCTCTGGAGTGGCTTAAGTCCTAAGCTTTGTGATTTAAAAGTGCATTCTTTTTGGACTACCAAGTTTGCGGGAACCTTCAAGAGAGGTGTTAAATAACCTAACAAGAATGGGGACATATGCAAGTAAGACTTTCTAAGACAGTTCTTAATCATATAGTTAAAAGACATCCAGAAGTCAAACCCTACCTTGATAAAATCTATGAGACAGTCCAAAATCCTGGAATAATAATCAGAGGAGCAAGAGGCGAGTTTAAAGCCTTGAAGTTTTACTCAGAACTGCATATAGGACCAAAGTACCTCGTTGTCGTCTATCATAAAATCAACGAAGAAAAGGTTATTAAAACCGCTTACTTTACTTCTAGTGTTAATAAAGCTAAGGGTGAAATAATATGGAGAAAGCGGCATTAAGCCTAAAGAAAATCGACTTAGACTACGATGAAGAAGCCGATGTTTTTTACATAAGCTTCGGCGAACCAAGAGAGGCAAAAGACAGCGTAGAAGTCGAGGATGGAATCATATATAGAATTAGCGACAATGAAGTTGTAGGTATAACAATAACTCATTTTAAGGCTAGAGCATTTACTTAAGAATAAATGGAATAAAAATTGAGTTATACAACAAAGCATCTACAAAAGGATTTAAGTGCTCATACTTATCATACTGTTAGTAAACATGTCCAAAGAAGTTGAGATGTTGTTAAAGGATGCTGAAAGCCTTTATCATGAGGCGTTAAAGGAGCTTAAAGCTGGGAGGTTAAGGAAGGCTGCAGAGAATGCTTGGGGTGCCACAGCGAAAGCGACTGACGCATTGCTTTTTGCACGTGCAAAAGTTGAGGTTATTAGAGGTTTTGGGAGGACAAAGGAGCTATATAAGTTGGCTAAAGTGGATCAGAAGGTTAGGGAACTTAAGCTAACAAAAGAGTATAACGATAGAATACTTCATCTTCACGGTAACTGCTTTTATGAAGGAATTTACGAGATACCTGATGTTGATTTGAAAGAGTTGATAGTAGAAACTGGAAAATACATAGAAAATGTAAAGAAGTTAAGTTTAAACAAGTAAATAAGAAAAGATGTAGTAGTAATGGAAAGGGCTAAGCATTACTTGGATTTGAACCGTAAGTACCTTGAAGAGGGAGAGAATCTCTTAGTTAAGGGCGATTCAGCACAGGCTAGTGAGAAGCTTTGGGGCGCCTCGGTGGAGATCGTTAAGGCTGTAGCAGTACAGAGGGGGCAAGAACTAAAAACTCATGCTGATTTATGGAGCTTCACAACAAAGCTAAGCTTTGAGCTGGGTGACCCTGAAATCCTCACATTTTTCGCCACAGCAAACTACTTACACCAAAACTTCTACGAGAACGCCATGACCCTTGAAGCCGTAAAAGCAAGCGCCCAAGCAGTTAAACAATTTATTAAAAAAGTTGAAAAGCTGCTGACTAAACGCTAACCTTTCAGAGACAGCACATACAGCCTTTTAATATTTTAACATATCCATTCACAGCTCATATCCATTCTTTTACCAGAAGAAGAGTTGAGTGAAAAAGAGAAGAAGGAGGTCATGGAAAAAGTCAGCGCTTATCAGAAAAAATTGGAAAGAAGGCCGTCTCCAATTATAGTAAATGCAAACGAACTAGCGAAGTTAAAAAGGGAAGATAGACCACTTTATGAAAGGATTTTAAAGGCATTGTATTGTGGGAGTCTGAATGAGCTCAGAATTTGAACGCATGATAGAAGAAAGGAGGTTAATTTTTATAATAGCGGCTTAACTTTATTATTGGGTAATCCTATGTCGGTGAAAATTAAGGATCTTATTGACGAGGCAGAGACTTTTCTTAAGGTTGCGATGGAAGAGTTTAAGGTTGCTGTGGCTAAAAATGATTTGATTAGAATCCGTGATTCAGCTGAGAAGGCTTGGAATGCTGTTGTACATTCTACTAATGGTTTGTTGTTGGCCTTAACAGGTAAGCTTCCTTTAAGTCATTATGAGAGGAGAGTTATGTTGAGGGATGCTGAAAAATCGAATCCTAAAGTTAGAGAGCTTGGATTTAGAGATAGATACATGGCGAGGTTCAGAGTTCTTCACGGCGAAATCTTTTATGAGGGTGTAGTTGATGTTGAGGAGCTTAGGTTGGAACTGGAAAAGGTTAAGGAATACATAGAAGACGTCAGGAAGGTACAGGCCTAAAATTTTCAACTGTGTGATTGCTTTCCAAGTTTTTCTTAAGATAAAATTTCATTAATAGTGTTTTATTATCTAATTCAAAGGAAGCTATTTAGAGGGAATATTTCATTTATCCTTATAAGTATCTTAGCCTCATGTATTATATTGTAAAAATGCTCACAAAGAAAGAGATATTTAAAAATATTCTGGAAAGCAGAGAGCAGATTAGAAAATATTGTGTTAAAAGGATAGTTTATGCTCTAGTAGGCTGTTGAGCCCTATCCTTTAGCATGAGTAGTTCACATATTCAGCAAACACTTTACAGCCTTCACAGACTTAAATAACACTTGGCATAAAACATAGATAGTGATCCTATTGGGCATAGAATCAAGGAAGTGGATTAATGAAAACCTTCCTAAACTCAGGAAGGAGTACCCAAACAAGACGATCATAGTTTGTGATAACAAGGTTGTTAAGGTATTCGATGGAATCATAGACCCTATTCAAGTGAACGAAGTGGCTAGACAAATATGTAAAGGAAAAGATTGGAGCTACACCTTCGTATCCAAGGAAGAGGAAGAATACATTTTATGATCCTTATAGATGTTGGAATTTACAATCACTCTAAGAAACGCTACGAACTTTTCGAAGCCATCGTTGACACAGGAGCAACCTTCTGTGCTTTAGCTAAGCACATAGCTGAAGAGATAGGATTACCTTTCCATGAATCGGTACACTTGTGGCAAGTGAACAGTCCTTTAACCCTAACAAAAACCGCACTTAAAATTAAGTATAGAAAAAAAGAACATTACGTGGACGGTGTAATAGTCGGCATAGACAGAAACTATCTACGCCCAGCAACCCCAGATGAAGAGTGCAAAAGACCCTTCGCACCACATCCACTCTCAAGCCGCATAATCATCGGCAAAAATTTCTTAGAAAAACTCAGTGAAAAAGAACGAAAGGAAATTCTCTCATATCTGGTTTCCTAGGCAGATACAAACTCAAGAAGTGATGAAGGGGGCTTTTTCTAGGATAAAATTCATTAAGAGCGTTTTAGTATATAATTCAAAGAAAGCTCGATATAGGAAATATTTCATTTATCCTTATAAGTATCTTAGCCCCATGTATTATGTTATAATATCTAGATAGCATCAAATCTCCAAATTTAACATTGAAAGCATCAGCAATTTCATCATCAGCATTAACGATTTCAATAGATGTTATCTCTCTTCTTGTCTCAATTTTATGCTTAATAAGAATCTTTCCTATGGGTATGTCTGCTGAAGTCAAGTCTCTTTTTACATTTTCACTCAATCCTATCATAGGAGTCCATGATCTTGCAAATATCAATGCTCTATCATCAGGATTCTTTAGATGAACTACTCTATAATTTACGATTTCTCCAGATTTTATCTTCAAATTTCTAGCCAAATCTTCATCAGCCTTCATAGATGTTTTAATCTTCGTTTTTATCACGACAGGCTTTTTAGTCAAAACTTCCAATATTCTTGTAACTGAGCCATCAGTTGTAAGCAATATCTTTTGAACATTTGATAAATTGAAGCCTATCTTTTTCTCTATATCATTTATTGCCTTTAGCATCTCATCGATCTTCATGCCCTTCAGTCTTTGCATTATCTCATCATGCTTTATGGATTGGCGATTTAAGAACTATGCTATTATGCATAATACATAAATTAAGGCAAAGCCATCTCAATCTTGATCCTTTTGTCAGATCTTGAAGGCTTGACCAGAAAGCTGATAGAAAAGAGAATGAGCAAAGAAGAAGTGAAGAATAGATTGATAGAGGAAATATTAACCTATAAGGATAATCTTAGTAATGAATCTGCTGAAAGAATTGCCAATGCTATCATAGATGAAGTTAGGGATTCTAGCAATCTTCCTAAATCAAATATTGTGAGATTAACAATAGATTATGCTAAATCAGGAGTTAATATGGGATTAATGGGTGTTGGCTCAAGAGGAGAGGGAGATTTTTTCGTTCATAGAAAATTGGCTGAAATAGCAGGAAAGCCTACTAGCAGTAGAGCGTTATTGTATCCATTATATCATGATGATGCAGGAGCCATAGAAGTAAAGGGAAGAGTTTTAGTCACTGCTGTAGATGGTATGCACTCTAGGCTTAGCGATTTTCCTTTCTTGGCTGGCTTTCATGCATCTAGAGCCACTTTAAGAGATGTTTACGTTAAAGGAGCTAAACCTGTTGGCATGTTCATCGATCTTCATCTTGCAGATGATGGTGATGTTGGAAAACTCTTCGACTTTGAGGCAGGAGT
>JACGUK010000017.1 GCA_024256265.1 archaeon | reverse complement strand
TTGTGGATGGTCGTTCATCCACAAAGACAACTTTTATTCCCAATATCTCGATAAGAGGGGCGAGGAGCTCGAAGTGTAGGTAATCTGTGTGGAAGAATGCGATTTCAATCTGCTTCATATTCAGCCTATCCTTCATCTGGCTGATTACTTTTGACGCCCAATCTGACCGCTCCTTCAGAGTCTTTGTTTCGAGTGTGCTGGCGTCTGGGTTGATGAAGTCGTCAGGAAGAAGTAACCCGTACCTTGGGCTGAGGATCACAGTGTAGTGGTGTCTTCCAGTAGAGTATCTGAACCTCTCTACGAACGATGATGACGCCCAGAACATTTCGACTGCCTTACAACGATAGTCTTTTTGAGGTAGGCTATCACCGCCTAAGAGCCCAAGGGACATGCTCCCACTACCACATCATTATTCTGCCTACCACATTCTGAATCGTATAGATAAGCCCACAAAACCTTAGCACTTCGAATTTTTTGGATAGAAGCTGTTCAAATTGAGTAATGCTTCTCATCTTCCTTCAAGCTCCATAGGTATTTAAGCCCTTTGATTCTGTTCCTTATCGTGACCTCTGTGACTCCGGCTGCCTCTGCAATATCCTTCTGTGTTACTGTGTGGTCATCTTCACCAGCCATTGTGCTTGCAAGGTAGAGTGCTGATGCGGCGAGACCCATAGGATCCTTGCCAGCAGAAGTCTTGGACTCCCTTACTACATTCAAGATTTCGAACGCCCTCCTCTGGGTCCTCTCGGAGAGTTTAACCCTGCTCGCTATACGTGAGACGCATTTGACTGGATCCACTACGGGAACCACTAGATCCAATTCTCTGACTAGAAGGCGGTAGTACTTTGCCAAACCCTTCTTCTTCATGTTGACTATTGAGGCAACGTCCTTGAGAGTCCTAGGGGTGTTGGTGTTACGGCATGCCTCATACAGTGAAGCTGAAATCATGCCTGAAATGGATCTGCCTCGCACCAAACCTCTCTCAAGAGCCTTGCGGTAAGTGTAGGCTGCATGTTCGACCACAAAATCGCTCACATTCAGCTTGTCTGCAAGCCTAGACAACTCACTCAACGCTATGCTGAGGTTTCTATCTGATGACTTGTGAACCATACTGCGTCGGTCCCAGGTTCGCAATCGATGGATCGCGCTTTTGGTGGCGGATGGTAGTGTCTTTCCTGTTGCATCTCTGAACCCGTAGCCTATCACCGTTGATAGCCCCATATCATGCTTCGACAGTGTTGAAGGGCCTCCAGTGTGGCTTCTCTGCTCTCTTTCTTCAGGCGAGAAGGCTCTCCACTCGTAACCCACTTCCTCAGACCTCTCCTTCAGAACAAACCCACAGTTGCCACATACAAATTCGCCACTTGAAGAATCTAAGACCAATACTTGCTTGGCGCATCTTGGACAGCGCTCTGAAACCTTCTGAGCCGCCAACTATATCATCTTCAAAGTCTCAGAAGCCCTCAGGAAACTTCCCGTTGGCTGTAAGCCACTCAACCTGTGAGAAAGTATAACGCCAGACAATATCACATCTACTATCCTGCTTAAAATCCCAAGGAGCAACCAGCACAACATCATTATCTCTAATCCAAACCCGCCTCCGCAACTTACCCCTTATCCGCCCCATCCGTGTTTTGCCATCAGCACACCGAACCATAATATGATCACTACCCACAAGCTTCACTACTCTTCCAAACATTTCACCCTCAGAAGGGAGAATGAGATTCTTCAGGAATGCTTCACTCAACACCTTCCTCTTACCCATGCTCCCTACACCTCGCTGCTGAGAACCGTCCATGAATCATCTAGACCACACATATTGTACCCGGCATGCCAAAGGCTGACACATCTGGAGGACACCTAGATACGTCGGAAGAACACCAGCGCGACAAGCCTTTAGCCGAGAAAATCTCCACGGTTATGAATTCTCAGCTACCTAGTTAAACTTACCTAACACGCCCTTCTTTAGGAGAATTGACAGAGTTATCGCAACGCCAAACCTGCCCTTCTCGCTGAACAGGATGAATGTCTACGTCTGAACGTGTCATTCACGCGTCGACAGAGTATCGGTTGCTACTAGCGCCTCACATTTCTAATGACTTGACCTAACGCTGATGGACATCTGAGTGACGTGCTCTAGCATGAGCTTTCTTCATCTTACGCTTATGTTGCTTCTTGGACTTCATTCTTGACCCAGATCTGCGTTGATCATGCTCCTATTAAATTTGACTAGCACCTTTACGCCCTTTTCCGCCAAAGCAAACCCAAGAGAGGCGATGGCATTGCAAGAATTCAGGGATTTGTTATCTTCGTAGAAGGAGCGAAAGCGAAAGAATATATCAAGGTCACCGACATTGGTAACAGGTTTGCCAAGGCTCAAATAGTTTCCCGAAGCCTAGAAGGGGAAGAGAAGAAGAGCAAAGCTGATTAGCACGAATATCTATCGTAGTGGGATATGGGTTACTATTCTGGAGCACGAAAGGCCCATCTTACATCGAGGGATTATCTTGAGTTTCTTGACGGAAAGTTGGGCTTTCCACAAGGGACTCTCTACAATCTGTGTGTCGCGGCTGTAAAGTCGAAAGTTGAGGCCAAGGAGGGGATTACGGTGACTTATCGGGGAGTGACTATGGGGCAGAAACGCCTAGCAACCCATAGGTTTATTCAGGTGCGCAAGGCAGTGTTTCTGATAGAGTTTAGGATGACCAAGGCGGGAAAACAATACGACCGGATGTCTCAAGTTCACTTGGAGCTATAAAGGATTTTCAGAAACCTATGCTTGGAGGTATCGCATCCATCTTACAGGTTATCAGACAGTCCAATAGGCGATTGATTTCGAAAAAAGTCCTGGATCGGAAACAGAATAAGTTTGTTAAACCTGTTTGTGAGCAAGAATTTACGCATATCGAGGTTGAACCTTCACGTTCGGAAGTATGTTGCCATAGCGTTCTTTAGGTCTAGGAATGACGGATAGTACTTATGCTAACAGGTCGTTCTCTGCCTGCCTCCAACATTCCTTCATAACGTTGAACTCAGGGGCGGCTGTGGGGAACCACACTACTCTAAGGGTGTCCTCATGCTTCTCTACATAGTCAAGTACCTTCCTCGACTTGCGGTGCTGTACTGCCCCCCTTCAGAAAACTGTTCATCGACTTTAGTCTTCACACATGTTCAAACCTTGTTTGTTCCTCATACCCTCGTTCCACTCTGGGATTATGATTCTTCTGTCTAACTGAAGCATATGGAGGCAATTCTTCCTTACCCATAACTTGATATGCAAGACCAATTCAGGGCAAAGTATGTCTAACACTAAGTCCGAAGAACCTCTCAGCCATAATATTGTGTATATTGGGAGGCAAAAGCCTGTCATGAACTATGTCCTCGCTACTCTGACATGTTTAGGCAATTCTCCGAACGTCGTCCTGAAAGCCCGGGGCGCGGCAATAAGTCTCGCCGTCGATGTCGCAGAGATAACTGTTCACAGATTTGGCTCAGGAGTCAGAGTCGCTGGCGTAAAGATCGATACAGAGCAGATGGTCTCACAGGAGGGGGGTAGCAGAAACGTCTCAACAATCGAAATCGAGTTGACAACAACGCCAGTCGCTCACTGAACCTATTCCGGTTCATGAAAGACAAACATTTTTACCGGTAAACATGTGTTCAAATTTAAGTCTTCGCCCACAATATTTCAAAACTGCCTTATTTAGCCAAAATAGCCTCAGAATAAGCCCAAAATCAAGGTGCGGGGGGTGGGATTTGAACCCACGAAGGCCTAAGCCAGAGGATCTTAAGTCCTCCCCCTTTGATCGTAGCCCTATCTTTGACCTGGCTTGGGAACCCCCGCCCATGATAAATCATCATCAAGAGTTAAAAAGTCTCACTCTAATAAAGTTCAAATCTGCATTTATCTGAATCTAGTTTTAAAGGACTATGCAAAAAAATAAAAGATTCCATAAAGATTTGAGCAATTAGGAATGTCGATTCATTTTGAGTTTAAGATGGCAATAGTTGTTAGAGCAGACTTAGATATGAGTACTGGTAAGGTAGCAGCCCAAGCATGCCATGCATGCTTAGAAGCCTATGAGAAAGCAAGGAGAAGAAAAGATGAATATTGGAAAGAATGGCGCAAAGAAGGCGCTAAGAAAGTTATTCTTAAAGCTAAATCTTTAGAGGAACTTCTTGAGTTAGAGAAGAAGGCTAAACGGCTGAAGTTGCCTTGTGCATTGATAGTGGATAAAGGTCTTACAGAGATTCCTCCTGATACTCCTACAGCTCTGGGGATAGGACCATCAATCTCTAAATTGATAGATAAAGTTACTGGTCATCTACCCTTGTTATGAATAGATTCTAGAAATTTAAATTGAGGTAGTTCTTATCTAGGAACCTCCCTTTCTTCTTAAAGAAATTAAATTCATCCTCAGTAAATACATTGAATTGACTATAAACGCTACCATACTTTCTGCCATCATCAGCAAATATTGTAACTGCTACACCATCTTTCTCTTTCTCAGCAATTCTTGAAGCAGCATGCATAATGGCTCCTGAAGAAGGACCTACAAGTAATTTCTCTTTTGAAGCTAGCTTTCTTACCATTTTAAAGGCATCATCATCCGAGACCCTTATCCACTCATCTATTAGATCAGCTCTTTTCTCTAATAGTTTAGGCATCAATGATTCCTCTAAATTCCTTAAACCTTGAATATGATGACCTTTTTGGGGTTCAACAGCATATATCTTGATGGATGGATTCTTTTCTTTCAAATAATGGGCAACGCCAGTTATAGTTCCTCCAGTCCCTATTCCTGCTATGAAATGAGTTATCTTTCCTTCCGTATTCCGCCAAATCTCAGGTCCTGTGCTCTCATAATGAGCCATATAGTTTGCCTCATTCTCATACTGGTTAGGCATGAAGTACTTACCAGGATGCCCCATTACGATAGCTTTTGCTAAAGCTATGGATTGATCAGTACCTTTTCCAACTCTAGGGCATAGATCATCTGTAGTTTCAAGAATCTCAGCCCCCATAGAAATTAAAATATCCTTAGTTTCTTGGCTTATCTTGTCAGGGATTACAACCTCAACTCTATAACCCATCAAACTAGCTATTCCTACTAAAGCTATCCCTGTATTTCCAGATGTTGGCTCTATGATGACTTGGTCTCTTTTGTTCAAGAGACCTTTAACCTCTGCATCTTTTATCATCCAATATACTGCCCTATCTTTTAAAGAACCAAAGGGATTGAACCATTCAAGCTTTGCCAGTATCTTCATAGAATTAGTCTTAAAGTTATTCAAAGGTATGAGGGGAGTATTTCCTACTTTTAATGCATTAGCTTGGGTTGTAAATGAATAATCTTGATTCATGGGCATGTTTAAGCCCTTTTTAGCCATTAGATTCACTATCATTCTATTATTATAACACTGTTATAAACTTTAATAAACAGGAAACCAATAAAAGTTTAGGGGATAAATAGTGGTAGAGTTAGAGATCAAGGATCTATATGTAAGCGTTGAAGGAAAAGAGATCCTGAAGGGTTTTAGCTTAAGGGTTAGACAAGGCGAGATTCATGCCCTTATGGGACCCAATGCCTCTGGCAAGAGTACTCTATCACACACTATAATGGGTCATCCAAGGTACAAAGTAGAGAAGGGAGACATACTCCTTGATGGTGAGAGTATTCTTAAGCTTTCTCCAGATGAAAGAGCAAGAAAAGGGCTTTTCTTGGCTTTTCAGTATCCTCTTGAAATTCCTGGAGTGAGTCTGGCCAACTTTCTTAGGATAGCTTATAACAATATGAGGCAGGTTGATAAGCCAAAAGATATGAGTGCAGAGGTAGTTTCTGTCTTTAAATTCAAAGAAATTTTGAAGGAGAAGTTGAAGCTTTTGAAGATGGATGAATCTTTTGCTAATCGCTATATAAATGAGGGCTTTTCTGGTGGTGAAAAGAAGAAATGTGAAATTCTGCAGATGGCTATATTGAGACCAAAGATAGCTGTATTGGATGAGACAGACTCTGGTTTAGATATAGACGCTTTAAAGACAGTTGCCAAGGGGATTAATACACTCATGGGTCCTGATATGGGCATATTGTTCATTACTCATTATCAGAGAGTATTAAGATATGTAAGACCCAATTATGTTCATATCTTATTAGATGGTAGGATAGTCAAGTCAGGAAAAGAGGGGTTAGCTTTAGAGCTTGAGGAGAAGGGATACGATTGGATAAAGAAGGAGCTTTCGATAGGGTGATATAAATGGCATCAGATAAGATGATAATAGATGAGTCGAAGTATGATGTTAAGGTTCCAGTCCGCTATGTATTTAAGACTGAACCAGGTCTAACTGAGAGGACCATTAGAGAAATATCTTCAGAGAAGAATGAGCCTGAATGGATGCTTAGACGCAGGCTAAAATCCTTTGAAATCTTCAAGAGCAAGCCCATGCCAACATGGGGTCCAGACCTTAGTGAATTGGACTTCGATAAAATCACTTTTTACATAAAACCAGAAGATAGGAAGGCTACAAGTTGGGAAGAGCTGCCAGATGATATCAGAGAGACCTTTGATAGGCTAGGAATACCAGAGTATGAAAGAAGGTTTCTTGGAGGTTCTGGTGCTATGTATGAGTCAGAAGTTGTTTATAGAAGTTTAAAGAAAGAACTTGAAGAGATGGGGGTAATCTTCACAGACACTGATACTGCAGTACAAGATTATCCTGAATTAGTTAAAAAATGCTTCATGACAAGCTGTGTCCCTCCATCTGATAACAAGTTCGCTGCCCTTCATGGAGCAGTTTGGAGTGGTGGTAGTTTTATTTTCATTCCACCTAATACCAAAGTACCTGTGCCTCTACAGATTTATTTCGTAATGGCTCAAGAAGCAGAGGGGCAATTCGAGCATACTATTATAGTAGCTGAAGAAGGAAGCGAGGTAAATTACATAGAAGGATGTTCTGCACCAAGATATAGCAGATCATCATTACATAGTGGAGTTGTAGAGATATTTGTCAAGAAGAATGCAAGAGTCAGATACACATCCATTCAAAACTGGAGCAAGAGCATCTACAACCTTAACACAAAACGATCATTGGTTGATGAAAATGGTGTAGTAGAGTGGGTAAGCGGAACAATGGGAAGCAAGGTAACAATGCTATACCCTGCCAGCATATTAAGAGGTAAGGGAGCAAGGGCAGAACATCTCACAATAGGTTTTGCTGGTAATGGTCAACATAAAGAGGGAGGGGCAAAGGTGATAATAAATGCACCTTATGCTTCAGCCAAGGTTCTGGCAAAGAGCATCTGTGTGAATGGTGGTATAATGGGCTATAGGGGGCTTGTTAAGATAAATGAAGGAGCGATAGGTTCGAAGGTGAATGTAAGATGTGATGCATTGTTGATGGACCCATTATCAAAATCTTACACAATTCCTTACAATGAAATAAATGAGACAAGAGAAGTTACAGCATCCCATGAAGCATTTGCTGGAAAGATAGATGAGAACCATTTATTCTACCTCATGACTCGTGGTCTGAATGAAGAAGAGGCAAAAGCCCTCATAGTAAGAGGGTTCATCGAGCCTATTATGAAGAAGTTGCCCTTCGAGTATGCTGTAGAGTTGAACCGCCTTATAGAGTTAGAGATCTCTAAGTTGCCAGGAGCAGTAGGCTAATAACTAAGATTTTGATAATTTTTTCAAACCTAGATGATACACATGAGTCTATCAATAAATCTCGTTGAAGAAATATCAAGGCTAAGAAAAGAGCCAGAATGGATGAGGGAGAAGAGGATAGAGGCTTGGAAGATTTTTGAAGATTTGCCTATGCCTCAGTGGCGTTATATCGATAAAGAAAAATCAGAATTGCGCTATGCAGAAGAGTGGAAGTATACTAGTCAATATATTAGTGGACTAGATTTATCTAGATTCATCCCATTTTTTGAGTCTGAAGAGTTGAAATTTCCTCTTAAAGAGTATCAAGAAGAAAAAAGAGCAAGGTCTGGTTTTTTGATGCAGAAGAACTCCAGAACTGTCGATATAGTATTGGAAGATGATTTAAGAGATAAAGGAGTGATCTTTAACTCTCTAAGAACAGCATTGATAGATTATCCTGAATTGGTTAAAAAATACTTCATGGAATTGGTGCCTCCATCTGAGAATAAGTTCATAGCTCTTCATGGAGCTTTATGGGACGGTGGATCTTTCCTATACGTGCCTGAGAATGTTAAGTTAAATCTTCCTTTACAGAGCTCTTTTCATGTTACATCTGGTAAAGCCTTCTTCAATCATACATTAATAATAGCTGAGCCTAATAGCTCTATCACATATTTTGAGGATTACAAATCAAAATCTCAAGTACAAGCCCTGCACACAGAGGTTGTTGAAATTTACTTAAAGAAAGGAGCAAAGATAAATTTCTTTACAATTCAAGATTGGAGCAATAAAGTTTACAACTTCTCTGTGAGAAGATCACTATTGGATAATGATAGCACAATAAATTGCATCATAGGATCATTTGGAAGTAAATTGAGTAGAAACAATTTAGAATCTCTTCTAAAAGGCTCCAATGCTAGGTCTGAGAACTACATTATATTTTTCGGAAAAGAGAATCAGCACTTAGACATAACTACTAATGCTCTTCATGAAGCCAAGAGTACAAATAGCCAAACGATAGTAAAAGGTGGGCTAAAAGACGATGCAACTTCAGTTTATAGAGGAAAGATAAAGATCGATAGGGAAGCTAGTCAATCAGATGCAAATCTATCTGAACGTGTACTGCTCTTAAGCGATAAAGCCCACTCATACGCTATACCTGGCTTAGAAATAGAGAATAATGAGGTTAAGGCTGGGCATGGCATAGCTGTTAGCCAAGTAGATGATGAGCAACTTTTCTATCTGATGAGCCGTGGGCTTAAAAGAGTAGATGCTGAAAAGCTAATAGTTCAAGGTTTCTTTGAGCCTATAATTCAACTGATGCCAGTTAACGATTTAAGGTTGAAATTCCAAAATATTATTGAAGATAGGATAGGAAGATGAAGGAAGTGCTGAGAAGATTTGATAGATGTAGAGAAGATTAGGCAAGACTTCCCTATATTTGAGCAGAGGTTCAAAGGGAAACCTCTTATCTATTTGGACAATGCAGCCACATCTCAAAGACCTAACCAAGTCGTTGATGCAATGAACAAGTATTATCAAGTATATAACGCTACAATTCATAGATGTGTGTATAAGCTGGGAGAGGAGGCTACAAATGCTTATGAAGAGGCTAGAGAGAAGGTAGCCAAATTTATCAACGCAAACCCTGAGGAGATAATCTTTGTTAGAAATGCTACAGAAGCTATAAACCTTGTAGCCTATAGTTGGGGCAGATCAAATATAAGAGAAGGTGATAAAATCCTTCTAACTTTGATGGAGCATCATAGCAATATCGTACCATGGCAACTACTTGCTAAAGAGAAGAAAGCCCATTTAGAGTTCGTTGATATAGATGATGAAGGACTTTTAAAAATTGATGATTTTGAAAAATTTATGAATGAAGAGATAAAGTTCATGGGCTTAGTCCATGCATCCAATGTATTAGGAACAATTAACCCAGTTAAGGAGATGGTAAATTATGCCCATAAAAATGGTGCATTAGTGCTTGTAGATGCAGCCCAGTCAGTACCACATATGCCAGTAGATGTTCATGAGATAGGTTGTGACTTTCTAGCATTCTCAGGTCATAAGATGCTAGGACCGACTGGGATTGGGGTATTATACGGTAAAAGAGAATTGCTTGAAAAGATGAATCCATTTCTTGGCGGTGGAGATATGATCAGAGAAGTTCATCTTAGAGAAGCGAGCTGGGATGATTTACCATGGAAGTTTGAAGCAGGCACATCTAATGTTGCAGGAGCTATAGGCTTAGGTGCAGCTGTAGATTATCTTAATAAAATAGGCATGAAAAACGTAAGAGAGCATGAGAAAGAATTGACCAAATACGCCCTAGATAAGATTGTGGAGATCAAAGGAATTAGGATTTATGGTCCTAAAGATATAAATGTGCGTGGCGGAGTTATATCCTTCAATTTAGGAGATATACATCCTCATGATCTAGCATCTATATTAGATGATGAAGGAATAGCCATAAGGGCTGGTCATCACTGTGCTCAGCCTTTGATGGAAAGATTAGGTGTTAACGGTACAGCAAGGGCAAGTTTCTATATATATAACACGGAGGGAGAGGTAGACTCTTTAGTAAACTCTTTGGAGAAGGCTAGGAAGGTGTTCAAACTATGAGTGATATGTATGCTGAAATGATAATTGATCTATATCGCCATCCTATGAACTATGGCAAACTGGAAAATCCTGATATAAAGGCAAAGGATTCAAACCCTATTTGTGGAGATGTAATAGAGATTCAGATAAAGCTGAATAAAGGTAAAGTGAAAGAAGTCAAGTTCAATGGAAAAGGCTGTGCGATAAGTCAAGCCTCTGCCTCATTATTGACAGAGATGATAAAGGGAAAGAAGATAGATGAGTTAAAGGAATTGGATAAAAAAGACATACTTGATGCTTTAGGGATAGAGATAGGTCCAGTGAGGCTTAAGTGTGCTTTATTGCCTTTAAAAGTTCTTAAGATGGGAATTTATTCTTACCTTGGCAGTTCAACTAAAGCTGAAGAGTGATTAATAATAAAAAAGCTTTCAGACAAATTTATTTCTACATGGTTCTTACAGATATGAATGTTTAAAGCAGGCGCACAATGAATGTTGCAAGAATATGTAGATTATCAAAAAGGAGTACCAAAGTTCTTCCCTAGATTTCTCAGGAGTTGAATTTATGAATCTTAGTCTGAGAGATAAATCGATCGAAGTAGCCTCAGATCTAAAAAGAATAGTAAAAGGAGAGGTTAGGTTTGATGAAATATCAAGAGCTCTTTACAGCACTGCTGCCTGCATATTTAAGATAATGCCTATGGGAATAGTGATACCAAATGATGAAGAAGATGTAATCAAAGTTGTAAATTATGCCCATGCTCATAAAATACCTATTACAGCAAGAGGCTCAGGCTCTTCATTAGCAGGTCAAGCTTTAGGAGAAGGGATAATAATAGACTTCAGCAAGTATATGAACAAAATCCTTGAAATCAATGAAAAAGAATCCTATGTTAGAGTTCAGCCAGGTGTTGTATTAGCTGATCTAAATAAAGCATTGTCTAGAATAAACAAGTTCTTCCCCCCAGACCCATCAAGTGGTAATTGGTGCACAATAGGTGGGATGATAGCCAACAATTCTGGAGGGGCACGCTCTGCTAAGTATGGTGATACAAGGGCTTATACAATATCTTTGAAGATAGTACTTGCAAATGGTGAAGTTATCACAACGAAACCTATTAAATTATACAGTGATGAATGGAAGAAAATAATAGAATCTAAAACTTTAGAAAGTGAGGTCTATAGAAGGCTCAGAGAAATTTATGAAGAGAATCAAAATTTGATTGAAGAGAGTTATCCTAAAGTCTCAAGAAACTCTAGTGGTTATTATCTAAAGGATATGATTAAAGATGAAAAGATAGACATTACAAAGCTCTTTGTAGGATCAGAAGGAACTCTTGGTGTAATAATAGAGGCTAAGCTAAAGATAATGGAAAGACCAAAGGTGAAGGCTACTGCTCTAGCCTACTTTTCAAGTCTAGAGGATGCAGGCGAGGCTATAATCGATATACTGAATTTCAAGCCTTCAGCAGGAGAGTTGATGGATGAACGATTAGTTAGCATGATCAGACAAGCTTACCCTGATATCAATAAATGGCTACCTGAAGGTACTAATGCAGTTATACTGATAGAGTTCGATGGAGATGATATTGAGAAGATAAAAGATGAAATAGAAAAAATAAGAAATCACCTTGTCGATGATCTTAAGATTGCCATCAGGATAGATGTAGCATACGATCCATTTGAGCAGGAGAGGCTATGGCAGATAAGAAAATCAGCAGTACCAATAATGAATAGAATGAAAGGTGAGAAGAAGCAAATACCACTCGTTGAAGATGCTTCAGTCCATCCATTTAAAATCCCTGATTATATCAATGGAATTTATGAAATATTCAAAAAGCATGAGGTAGAGGCTATCGTCTATGGACATGCTAATGATGGCAACATTCATGTGAGGCTTGCCATGAACCTTAAAGACAAAAAAGATTTCGATAAGATGCAACCTATTGCTGATGAAGTCTATGATTTAATATTGAGATTAGGAGGAACATTCTCTGGGGAGCATGGTGATGGGAGGCTTAGATCAGCATATATACCAAAGCTCTTCAAGCAAATCTATCCTCTATTCAAGGAAGTTAAGAACATATTTGACTCATCGAGAATTTTAAACCCTGATGTGAAGATTTCTGATGATAAGAATAATCTGATAAAGAATTTAAGATATAATCCAAGTTATAGAGTTGTAAAGACAGGTACTTCTCTTGATAATCATGAATATATAAATGAGATAGAAGCTTGCCATGGCTGTGCTCAATGTAAATCTATTATTCTTACCAATATGTGCCCTGTTTACAAGGCTTTACATGATGAAAAAGTAGCACCAAGGTCTAAAGCAAACCTTCTCCAATCCTTGATTTCAGGACAAATAAATGCTGATTATATTAATTCAAAAAATTTCTTTGAAGTGCTTGATTATTGCCTTGTTTGTAAGATGTGTCATATAGAATGTCCAACGAATGTTAACATACCTAAGATAGTTCTACAGGCTAGGGCTGATTGTGTAAAGAAAATCGGTCAACCATTTTCAGATTATATTATGATGAACGTTCCCTTTATCTTAAGGCTTGGGAGCATTACTCGCTTTATTACCAATCGATCTATGAATATAAGATTCTTTAGGTCTATAATACAAAAAACATTAGGATTGGATAAGAGGATAAAGATTCCAAGATTTCATCGTGATGAGATGAAGAACTGGTCTAGAGAGCCTCAGAGATACAATGGTAAGGTAGCTTACTTTGCTGGATGCTTTGCCCGTTGGGTTGAGCCTGAGATAGGAAGGGCAACTGTTAATGTATTGGCTAAAAATGGCGTTAAAGTAATGGTGCCAGATCAAGATTGCTGTGGAATACCTATGCTTGGACATGGACGCTTAGATTTAGCAAGAAAGAAAATGGAATTCAATTTGAAGAAGTTAATTGAATTTGTAATGGATGGATATGATATAGTCTCAAGTTGCCCATCTTGTAGTCTTAGCCTCAAAAAAGATTATGTCGATTTTCTTAACAATAAGGATGCAAAACTGGTCTCTGAGCACACATATGACATAGGAGAGTATCTTATGATGCTATATAATGAAGGTAAATTGAACATGAAATTTAAAGAATTTTATCTTCCAAATTTGATAACATATCATGCTCCTTGCCACTTAAAAGCTCAAGAAATAGGAAAGCCTACTTGGGAATTGTTGAAGAAAATATTAAAGTTGAATTTTAAAGAGATAGAAGATGATACATGCTGTGGAATGGCTGGAACTTATGGATTGACGAATAAGAACTTCGATCTTTCAATAAAGATAGGTTCAAATCTTTTCGATCAATTGAGTAAGATAAATGCAGAGTTTGTATTGACTGAATGCCCAACTTGCAAGATGCAGATCGAGCAATTTGTGAATGCTAAAGTTATTCATCCTATACAGATTTTAGATAGGGCTTATGGAGGAAATGTAAGATGGTATTGAGATTAGTTTTCAATGAGATGGAGGTCAAACACTAATGGTAGTACCAAAACAGTATCAATCTGATGTCGAAGCCATTTTGGCAAGGCGATATGATAATGGCGGTGACCTCTGGGCCACTGCCGATGGTCGTCTGGGCGTAGGAAGCCCCTTCTCTACCCTCGATTGCGCATTAATGCTGTCGGAGTTGAGGATGGACCCTTCTGAGCCTATCCTAAAAAGAACCGCGGAGCTAATCTTGAATTCTTGGCGGGAAGATGGGCGGTTCAGACTGATTTCCAAAGGGACAATATACCCTTGCCATACCGCCAGAGTTGCTAGAGTTCTTTGCTGCTTGGGATATGCTTTTGATAGCAGGCTCAAAAAAACGTTTGATCATCTCTTGGAGATCCAGCACAGTGACGGTGGTTGGCGTTGCAATACTTACAAATTTGGGAAAGGCCCAGAAACTACGTTCTCGAACCCCGGTCCAACACTGGAGGCCTTAGACGCTTTCAGATTCACACATTTTCTCAATCGAGACAGGCATCTTGATAAGGCGGTGGAATTCTTACTTGATCATTGGGTAACCCGGAAGCCACTTGGACCGTGCCATTTTGGCATTGGCACTCTGTTTATGAAAGTTGAATTTCCCTTCTTTCGCTACAATCTATTTTTCTATGTCTATGTTCTCTCTTTCTATGATAGAGCAAAAAAGGACCCAAGGTTTTTGGAAGCGCTTAGTGTTCTAGAATCTAAACTAATTGACGGTAAAGTTGTGGTTGAAAACCCGAATAGAAAGCTAGCGGGATTTTCTTTTTGCAAGAAAGGAGAACCTAGCGAGTTGGCAACCGTCCGTTACCGAGAAATACTGAAGAACACGGGTCGGAAAGCATGAAAGAACAGGGTTGTCTTGTTCTTTTACTTTCTTAAAGCCAATTCCTTTACTTTCTTAAGGTTTCCTAACCAGTCTCTTTTGCTGTCTACTGGAGTTTCTAGTATCAAAGCCAATTCTCTAATAGCTTTATGGTTGAGTATAGCCCTAAATCCCTCTTCTCCAATGAAGCCCAATCCTATATGCTCATGCCTATCTAAATGAGAGCCCAATTTTCCCTTAGAATCGTTCATATGGATAACTTTTAGCTTAGAAAGACCTATAATCTTATCGAAGAGCCTTAAGGTTTCATTTACAGCTTTTTCATTTCTTAAGTCATAGCCTGCTGCAAACGCATGGCATGTATCGAAGCAAACTCCAACTCTATCCTTTTGCTCTATATTATCGATTATGAATTTTATATGCTCGAATTCATAGCCAACACTGTTTTTTGCCCCAGAAGTGATCTCAAGTAAAAGAATTACATCATTTCTAACACTAGAAAGAGCTTTATTACAAGCATCTATAACTCTCTTTAAACCTATATCCAAGCCTTTACCAAGATGGCTTCCTAGATGAGTAACGAGATAGTTTATCTTCAATTGACCACATCTTGAAAGCTCTGCTTTTAAGACTTCTAAAGACTTTTCATAAGTTTCATTCAAAGGGGATGATATGTTTGGCAGATAAGGCATATGAGCCATTGATAATTTAAATCCATGAACCCTTAGCTTATTAACAAAAGCATCAACATCTTCTTTTTTTAATGGAGAGAACTTCCATCCTCTAGGGTTCCTAGTGAATATCTGAAAGGTTGTGCACCCTATCTCCTTCGCCCTATCTACAGCCTTGTCTATTGAACCTGCTATAGATACATGAACACCAATTAGCATACTATCGCCTATTATAGAATAAAGATTATAATCTAAAAAGATAACGATATAAAATCAATCGCTTATCCATGCCCAACTTTCATCAATATAAACTTCCTTCTTCCACATGGCTGGCTCTTTTTTGTATCTCTCAATAGCCTCTTGTAAAGCTGGAAAAGCTTGCTTTCTGCTCTTACCAGCTACTATAACCAATACTAATGGCTCTCCAATGCTAAATGAACCCTTAAAATGGTAAATCCTTGCTAAAGATAACTCGTATTTGTCTCTAATCTCATCACTTATCTTTTTCATGGCTAAATTTGCATACTCATTATAAGATTCCATCTCAAGCCTGATAACTTTTTTATCGTCCTTTCCAACTTCTCTTACAACCCCGATGAACATCATGACAGCACCAGCATCTTTAGGCAAATTTGATAATAAATCGCTTATCACTGATGCTATCTTTATTTCTCCTTTATCATAAACTCCTGATTCTATCATATCCTTCTCATTTTCCTCTTTAATTTCGTGCCACAAACATCGCATACTATAGCACTACTATCGTAAAAGACCTTGCCACAACCACTACAATATAAAAACCATCTTATAGTCCTTGAAATCCCTCTCGTCATCACAGGGGAAAAATTTAACCCAGAAAACTTGACAACGTTCTGAATTGAATAATCATCAGATACTATTGTAACATAGTAACCATTTCTCTTCAATTGCATGCCAAGAGCTATGACTGAAATATCAGTATTTGAGAGCTTTTGAAGATCACCGCTTTTACTTGCCATCAGCCTTACTTTTTCTATTGAATTATGTAAGGGCTCGATTATTATCAGTCTATTGCTCTCTACAAGGGCTGAGATAGCCATGCTCAATGTCTGATTATGAGAGACTTCACGAATAACCAATGGTGTTGTGTAATATTTGGATGTGCCTGTGAATGGTATTCCAGCATAAAATGCTGTTGAATCTAGAACCAGAGCTTTTTTTCTAAATGGGATTTTACTTAAAGCCAAGATTAATAATTAGTTTAGTTCCTTCTTATTGAACCTTACGAAAATAGTTGACGACCTACTAACGTTTTAAATAAGCAAGAGAATACTATTATGGGAATCTATATGGGTCACATGTACTTGGATGTAGAACTCATCAACGCCAAAAAGCCTGACATCAGAGTCCCAGCAAGAGCCTTAGTTGATACTGGAGCCACATATAGCGTAATACCAGCAAACATCGTTAAGAAGCTAGAACTTGAAAACCTAGGCTATGTTGAGGTAAAAACAGCCAGCGGCTCAGAGAAACTCCAAGAGACTGAAGTTAAGGTAAAAGCATTTGACAGGGAAAGGGTAACACCAGCTCTTGTAAGCGAGAAAGTAGACACCCCGTTAATAGGCGTAGTAACGCTTGAAATACTAAGATTAAAAATAGATCCGACAACGGGCAAAGCGGAGGGACTCCCATTACTCCTATATTTAACAACGTACTCTACCTAGTGAGAATTCGATGAAAAAATACTTAGAGCTAAAGACTAGATTATCATCAGTAGAGATTCTTAGACTCATAAAAGAGGATCGATCTTATGAGGAGTTATCATCAATCTTAGGACTTTCAGCACCCATACTCAGCAGATACATAAATGGTCATGTCCTTCCAAGCCTAGAAAGATCGAAGAAAATCATAGAAGCCTTCAAGGAGCAAGTAACTGATTTGATAAAGAGAAGGATAAAATTCGAGGATGAGAGAATATTCGACCATTCAGCCGTGATCTATAACCCAAGCCTTCTTGACAAGATAGGCAAGTTAGCCTTTCACGAATTTAGTTCTTTGAAAGTAGATAAAGTGCTTACTGTTGAGACTGATGGTATACCATTGGCTGTTCAAGTTAGCAGAGAATTTGATGTGAATTTTGTTGTTGCAAAGAATAGAAAGGAGATGGGCATAAGAAACTTCATAGAAGTGAAAAGAGTCTTCAGCTCAGGGGCTTATTCTTACCTATTCATACCTAAAGGCTCTATGGAGCAGAATGATCATGTATTGATAGTGGATGATGCTGTAAGAACAGGCTTCACTCTAGAGACTCTTTTGGAGCTTTGTAAAAAATGTGGAGCAGAGCCCATAGGAATATTTGCTATAATCTGTTTTGAGGATACTTTGGACAGATTAAAGCAGAAGCTAAATTACCCTATAAAGGTCTTGGTGAGAATATAGATTTTAACATGATTATGTTAAAATATTCAACATAAAGGAATATTTATATAAACAAACATAACAATCCTTCCATAGAGTAGGTTTGATCTTATCTTTTACGGTTAAGGCTTATTTTTTGAAATATTTTATGGTGGAGGATAATGAAGACTTACCTTGTCAAAGTGGTTATAGAGAATAAGGCGAGTGCTAGAGACCCTGAGGGGGAAACTATCCTCAAGGACCTTTTAATAAAAGGTGGTTATGAACAAGTCAAATCAGTAAGAACAGCGAAGCTGTTGAAGATTTGGGTCGAAGCTGAGAATGATAAAGATGCAAAAGAGATTGTGTCAAAGCTCTGTAATGAACTGAGAATCTATAACCCTGTAGCTCATACATGCTCCATAAATGCAGAAGGAGAATAAAATGAGAGTAGCAATAATACAGTTTCCTGGTAGCAACTGTGATCTTGATACAATTCATGTTTTAAATAATGTTATGAAGGTTAAAGCCAATCTTGTCTGGCATAAGCATAACGATCTAAGAGATTACGATGCAGTTATACTACCTGGAGGATTCTCTTATGGCGATAGATTAAGGGCTGGGATAATAGCAGCCTATAGCCCTATCATGAAAGAAGTAAGGAGAATGGCAAAGGATGGCTATCCTGTGCTTGGAATATGTAACGGTTTTCAGATACTGGTAGAGGCTGGTTTACTTCCAGGAGCACTTTTAAGAAATTCATCTCTAAAATTCATCTGTAAATGGGTGAACCTTTCTGTTATAAGCAATAAAAGCATCTTCACTAACAAGCTTAAGAAAAATCATCTGCTAAGAATGCCCATAGCTCATAATGAAGGAAGGTACTTCATCGAAGAAGATAGCCTTAAAGAACTTTATAAAAGAAATCAGATAATAATCAAATATGTTGATGAGAATGGTAAAGCTACTGAATCATCAAACCCAAATGGCTCAATAGATAGCATAGCAGGAATATGTAATGATGAAGGTAATGTTTTCGGTCTAATGCCCCATCCTGAGAGAGCTTCTGAGAGATTGTTAAGTCCTTTTGATAGTGATGATGGAAAGACGATCTTCTCATTTATGATTGAATATATAAAGGAAAGGTGAATTCATTGGTTGCTTTAAACTCAATCTTAGTAGAATTGACTGAAGATGAGATAAAAGAAGTAAGAAGAATGCTTGGCAGGGAGCCAAACTATCTAGAGTTGGCTATGATAGATGCAGAGTGGTCTGAGCATTGTAGCTATAAATCATCAAAGCCTGTTCTAAAGCAATTGCCAACAAAAGGACCTAGAGTAATAATAGGACCTGGCTATGATGCTGGAGTAATAGATGTGGATGATGGTTACGTAGTAACTTTACACATAGAGAGTCATAACCATCCATCTGCCATAGATCCTTATGGAGGGGCAGCAACAGGGATAGGAGGGGTTTTAAGGGATATTCTTTGCATGGGCACGAGACCTATAGCTTTATTGAATTCTCTTAGGTTTGGGAATATAGAAGAAAGTGCCCATTCTAGATGGCTCTTCAAGCATGTTGTGAGAGGAATAAGCGATTATGGTAATTGTGTCGGCGTTCCAACAGTTTCAGGGGAAGTTGAGTTTGATGATTGTTTTGAGAGGAATTGTCTTGTAGATGTAATCTGCTTAGGATTAGGAAAAATCAATGATCTTGTATTAGCAGAGGCAAAGCATCCTGGCGATAGCGTAATCCTCGTTGGTGGTAGCACAGGAAGAGATGGAATTCATGGTGTAACTTTTGCATCTAGAGTTTTAACTGAGAAGTCTGATGAGGAGAGATCAGCAGTTCAAATCCCTGATCCATTCATGAAGAAGTTGATTGTAGAGGCAACATTAGAAGCCATTGCTACAGGTCATGTAAGAGGGCTCAAGGACTTAGGGGGAGGAGGGCTAACTTGTGGTCTGTCAGAGATGGCAGATAAAGGCGGATGTGGAATAGATGTAGAGTTATCAAGAGTTCACTTACGTGAGAAGAATCTTAACCCTATAGAGACGATGATATCAGAATCTCAAGAAAGGATGGTCTTCATAATAGAGCAAGGGTATGAAAAAGAAGTTTGTGAAATTTTCGATAAGTATGAGTTGCCATACAGCATCATAGGGAGAGTTACTGATAGTAGTAAATTGATCGTCAAGATGGATGGATTAGAGTTGGCTAACCTTCCTGTCAAGACAGTGGCAAATGCGCCCATCATTCATAGAAAAGCTATTGAGCCAGATTACATAAAGAATTTAAAATTCATAGAAAAGCCAGTATTGCCATCAAATCTCTCATCAGTTTTATTGAAGATGCTGAGTTGCCCAAGCATAGCTAGCAAAAGTTGGGTTTATGAGCAATATGATCATGAAGTGGGCATAAGAACTGTAGTGAAGCCAGGTCAAGGGGATGCTGCAGTACTAAGGTTGCCCAATGGAACCTTCTTGGCTATAAAAGTTGATGGGAATAGCAAGCATTGCTACATTGATCCTTATAATGGTGCAGCAGGATGCTTAGCTGAGGCATGTAGAAATTTAGTATCTGTGGGGGCTGAACCAATAGCTTTTGTCGATCATCTTCAATTTGGAGACCCAGGGAACCCTGAAGTATTTTGGACTTTCAGCGAGTCTGTAAGAGGGTTAGCAGATTACTCTAAAGCCATAGGTTTGCCATGCATAGGAGGTAAGGTTAGCTTTTACAATGAAGATAAGGTGAAGAATATGGCTATCAAGCCATCACCAGTTATAGCAGCCATAGGAAGGATAGAAAAGCAAGATTGGATCACAAAGATGAACTTCAAGCATGATGGTAACTATATTATAGTTTTAGGTGAAACTAAGTCAGAGATGGGTGGCTCAGAGTATTATGAGTACATTCATGGCTTGGTTGGAGGCGTAGCACCAAAGATCGACTTTATTAAAGAAAATGCAACTATGTATGCTGTTATAGATTCTATAAGAAAAGGGCTTGTAAAAGCTGTGCATGACGTATCAAAAGGAGGGATAGCAATAGCATTAGCAGAGATGTGCATATCTGGAAACATTGGTGCATCCATTGATTGTTCAAATATTCCTGCTTATGATCTAAGAATAGATGAGCTTCTCTTCTCAGAGACTCACTCTAGGTTCATAATAGAAACTGATAGTGTGAATATGGATGATTTTCTAGGAACTATGAAGAGGGCTGGTGTTGCATACAATGTTATTGGCAAGGTTGGAGGAGAGGCTTTAAAATTTTCTTATAAAGGTGAGGAATTGATATCCATACCTATATCTGATTTGAAGGATAGATGGCTAGGAGCCATTCCAAAATGCATGGGTGAAAATTGATGAGAGAGAAATGTGGAGTAATTGGAGCTTATTCCTTTAATGATTTTGATGTATCACAACTCTTAGTTAGAGGTCTTGAGAGCCTTCAGCATAGAGGTCAAGAGTCATGGGGGATAGCTGTATTTGGGCATGATGCTTATAAGAAACTTGGCTTGGTCATGGAAGACCCTGATGATGCTTATAATGTTGAGAAGATGAAAGGAAGTGTGGGCATAGGTCATGTCCGTTATTCAACGAAAGGTAGAACAGCCATAGAGAATGCTCATCCTATAAAGATAGGAAAATCCCTTTTCATAGCCCATAATGGTACCATAGCGAATGTTGATGAGCTAGCAAATAAAGTATCAAAGGAAAATAGCATCTCGGGTTCAGTAACAGATACAGAATTGGTTGGTATCAGGCTCAAACAGATATACAATCAGTATAAGGATTGGCAAACTTCATTTGAAATTTTGAGCAAAGAGCTGAATGGTTCTTACTCAATGGTGATATTGACTGAAAAGGGAGAGCTCTTAGCAGCAAGAGATGAGAGAGGTTTCAGGCCTCTCTGCATAGGCTACCAAGAAGATACAAAAACTTATCTCATAGCTTCAGAGAGTTGCTCTCTCGACTCTCTTGAGGCAAAATTGATGAAAGATGTAAAGCCTGGCGAACTCGTTAAGATAGATGAAAGTGGTCTTTCAACTTACATGTTTTTTAATGAAGTGAGGCATGCCCACTGCCCCTTTGAATATACATACTTTTCTCATCCTAGCTCATATCTGGAGGGAATAAACGTATATTTTGCGAGGAAGAGGATTGGTGCTGAGCTGGCTAAGAAGTATCAATTGGAAGGAGATGTAGTCATACCAGTCCCTGACTCAGCAAGACCTGCTGCTCGAGGATTTTCAGAAGAATCAAAGATTCCTTTTGAAGAAGGGTTGATGAAGGATAGGTATAGAAAGAGGGGTAGCTTTAGGAGCTTCATAGAGCCTATTCAGAAAAGAAGAGAAGAAATAGTAAAGAAGATTAGGGCTGTAAAGGCTATTGTAGATGAGAAAAATGTAATAGTTGTTGATGATAGCATAGTAAGAGGCACTAGTTCGTTGATAATTACTGATATATTGAAGAAGGCAGGAGCGAAGAAGATAAGCTTTGTAATTACATTTCCTCCAATAAGATATCCTTGCTATGCTGGCATAGACTTCCCTACTCAAGAAGAGCTTATAGCATACAAATTTTGTAAAGATAAAAGTGATTTAAATTACATCAACGATATGGTTACCTTTGCCCTAAATGCAGATTTTGTTGGTTATAACGATATAGAAGGATTGAGTAAAGGCATAGGTTTGCCTGTCAATGAATTATGTCTCTCATGTGTAACAGGAGATTATTCTTGCCTTAAATATACTCCTAAGTTTAAAAGTAGAGAGGAGATGAAGGGATAATTGGCTGGAATCTTTGGCTTTTACGCTTTTGGTGAAGGGAGAGAGAACTGGGATTCAAAAAATTTCATCTACTATGGATTAAGCTCTCTCCAAGGAAGGGGTCAAGAGGCAGCAAGCTTCGCTGTTTATAATCATGAAGTTAAATCATTAAAATGGATTTTTGGGGATGGCTTGGTAGAAGATGTATTTGAGAGAATAAAGCGAGATGATGTGAAAGGCTTTCTAGGGATTGGACAAGTATCAACAGAGAAGGGGGATTATGTAATAAAAGTTGAGGAGCCTATACAACTTGCATTAGTGGGCGATGGAAAGCCAGCATTACATGAAAATAGGCAGGTCTCATTTCAAATTTTTGCTGAGATGCTCTCTAAGGAAATAGATGAGAAAAAAGACCCTATAGATGCTGCTAAGAATTTGATAAAGGAGGTAAAGGGAGGCTATTCTTTCATTGCTTTAACAAAAGATCAGAAGATGATATGTGGCAGAGACATTCATGGTATAAAGCCATTGGAGGTTGGAGCCATAGGATTTGATATAGGAGCAATAGCATCTGAAAGCTCAGCCCTTGATGTGATAGGAGCAGAACACTCAGGATACATAAGACCTGGGGAAGTAGTTACATTAGATCCATTGAGCATAGAGAGGAGATCATTTAGTAATAAGACTGCATACTGTAGTTTTGAGTATGTCTATCTTGCAAGACCCGATTCATATCTTAACTCTATTCCTGTAGGCAAAGTTAGAGAAATGATAGGAAAAAGATTAGCAGAGGAGAACCCTGTAAAGGCAGATGTGATTATAGGAGTTCCTGATACAGCTATACCCTTTTCTATGGCATATTCAGAGCATAGTGATATTCCTGTAAGGCTTGGTTTCACTAGAACTGGGAGGCATGTGAGAAGTGCCATAAAGCCTAGCCAGTTTGAGAGAATAGTTGGAGTCCAATTGAAGTTAAATCCAATAAAAACATCTGTTGATGGAAAAGAGATAATTCTCATAGATGATAGCGTTGTTAGGGGCAATACATTAAGAAATACTGTCTATAATATAAAGAGAAAAGGAGCTAAGAAGGTTCATGTTAGGGTAGGAAGCCCTCCTCTAATTGCCCGATGCCCCTTTGGCACAGAAGTTCCTCAAGAAGATGAGCTGATAGGTAGAGCTTTATCAAATGATGAAATTGCTGAGATAATAGGCGCTGATACCTTTGCTTATCTATCCATCGAAGGTTTGATAGAATCCGTAGGCTTACCTAAGAGTTCTCTTTGCCTAGGTTGCTTCACAGGAAAGTATCCTGAGGGGTCTTTATGAAGATAATGGGAGTAGGAAATGCATCAAGAGAGCATGCAATAGCAGAGGCTTTGGAGAGAAGCAAATATAATCCAAAGGTATTCTGGTTGGCTGAGATAAGGAATCCAGGAATAT
>JACGUK010000016.1 GCA_024256265.1 archaeon | reverse complement strand
TAATGATAAAGATATTAGCAGATCTTTTCTTTAGTAAATTCTGCTTCAGGGATAGTTGCTGATACAACATCAGGTTCATCTAGAACCCGGCTTATAAGTCTGCCACTACCCTTAAGGATTATAACGCCAAGCTTAGGCAAGTACTGTACATAACTAGGCTTTTCATTAACCTCCTTTATAGCATTCTCAAGAGCAGCTAGCCCTTTTCCCCCTTGAGTAGTTACTGTAGCTTTTTCTGGGGTTTGAGAAAGCATAATAACTGCTTTTACTTGCCCTTTCTTACCAGCCGCCTTAATTCTACCGAGTAACTCTGGGTCTATATTCTTAACCATGGTTCCAAATCTGCTTTACTATCTACTGCCAATTAACTTATCCAGAGCCTTTTGTGGATTTGCAAGTCCGAAGCCATAACGCTCTTGAGGGATTCCTGTGAGAGGCTCGCATGTAGTCTGAATGGCTTCTTCAACTTGCTCGATAGAAGCATCAGGTTTCGCCTGGAAGAGCAGTGCCGCAACGCCTGCAACATGCGGCGTAGCCATTGAAGTACCGTCCATAGACTGAACGCCTCCTCCAGGTTTAGCAGAAATCACATCAACTCCAGGCGCTACAACATTGGGTTGCTGGGGTTCAACAGGTCTATTAAATGTTATAGAGCTGGAAAAGTATGCAACCTGTTTTTCAGAGTCGATTGCACCCACAGAGAGAGCTTCGGCGTAATTGCCAGGTGAACGGCTAGTACCTGGACCTTCATTACCTATGGCAAAGACAGGTAGCACCCCGTTACTTCGGAGTCTTTTAGTTAGATCTAGAAAGAAAGGGGTGTAACCTCTAAATCCCAAAGACATACTCAAAACCTTTATTTTTTCTTCCAAACACCATTCCATGCCGTTAAGCACTCTCACAAGAACTTCTCCGCCCTCTATGACCAACCCTGAATAAAGCTTGGCCGCGGGAGCCACCCCGATATTTAAACCCTTTACAGACTTGCCGCAAATTGTACCTGCTGTGTGTGTGCCATGGCCTTCAGAGTCAGAGTCGTGCGGCTTGGAATTAGGAACCCTGTTACCAGCGTAATCGAACTCCATGAACCCCTTAACTTGGCCTTTAAGAGTCTTGTGCTTAGCGTCTACTCCTGTATCAAGATGACCTACGCGAACACCTTTGCCTTTGATACCTTGTTCCCAGAGCTTTTCAACACCTAACATGCTAAGCCCCCAAGTCAATTTACCTTTAATCTTTGCAGCAGCAACTTTTATAGGTCTAATCAGAGATAGTTGCTCTGCATTTAGTACGCTTTCTACAGCTTTCGAGGTCTCAAGGGCCTCCGCACCCTTGCGGTCAGTATAACCAATACAAACTCCTAGGAGTGGAAAGTAATGCAAAGGAGGCACATTCTTTGCAAGAGATGACTTGGCCGAAAAAGCCTTAGGTAAACTATCTGAAAGGTTTTGTGCTACTTCTGAAGGCACTTTTTTACCACTGCGTCTGGCAACATCCTGCTTCAACACGACAATTACTTGAGCAGAGCCAAGATTGGATATTGATAATTCTATTCTTGGATCCAAATGTAACACTCCATACTCGATTGTTTTTAGTGATAATTAAATCTTTTGACAGAAGATTTATGCTCATGAAAAAGTGATGTCTAAACCCCAGACCATCGAAGACTTGAAAGTATATAATCTCGGCAAAGTGGCCAAGACAGCAGGCTTGCACGATAAGACTTTATCAGAAGAGTTCAAATATGTTTTCCAAACTAGACGAAAAGGGCAGGCAGATACTGGCAGAGATCAGTAAGATACTTCGATAATGGAAGAGAAAACAGAAACTCATAAGATTCCGAATCTTTGGGCATTATTTCCTTGATTCTTCTTAACGGTTATCCCAACGTCCTCCCATCCTTTGCGCACAGCTTCCTGCTCTTTGCTTCCAAATCCAAAAAGATTGCCTGCTATCTCAAAGTAACATTTGAACGATTTCAATTTTGTCGCTTAATGTATAGGAAGACTCTCTTTTGAGCTTTAGAACTTATTACCTCATTTGCGCTTGAAAGCGAGCTCAGAACTCAAGATCTAGCTCATCTATCGCTAGGGCTAGTCTCCTCATTGCTCGCATAGTAATATAAAGTTAAAAGAGCATATAAGCTTGATTAAAGGCAATTGTTTGATAGCCTTGATTTGAAATTTCTACTTTTTGCAAGATGCTCATTCGCCTATCTTTAATCCTGCTCTGATGAGATACTATTGAGAGAATCTTTATTTTTCGAGATAATAACAATTTTATAAGAACTATTCAAGCTCTCGAGAAAAGTAATCGTTCAGAATTTTATGTAAATCATCGAATCCATTCTTAAGATTTATTGAGACAGCTTTACTTAAGGCTTCTTCAACAAGCCTATCTATTTCTAACTTGCTCTCTGCCTCCATTATGGCTCTTCTATTTTGTTTACTTGAAATTATTTTCAATTCTCCCTCACTTTCTTTTGTGAACTTAAAGATTCCAATCCTTTTTGAGTAATCCAATATCTCTTTTTTGCTCAGCCCAATCAATGGAAATAAAATTTGCTTATTATATTTTGAAGATATCTCAAAATAATCTATAAGGGTCTGAAGGTTGCTTTTGTCTAAGCTATCCCCAATAACTATAGCGCTTATGCCAATTTTATCTGCATATGCGCATGTAATTCTCATAACCATTCTATTGAATACAAAGGGCAAGACTTCAGAAGAGCAGATTTGTTTTAAACTTTCTATGATGAAACCTATCTTTAAAGCAATAAGATTGTATCTTCTAATGGGTAAGAACTCCCTAAGGAGAGTGGCTATAGTGATTACTCTTTTCACATAAGAGTGATCAACATAAGGTCTAGTGTCAAAAAAGAGAAGGTAAGGAAAGATGCCTTGCCTAGCCATCATCCAGCTTGCAACAGAACTATTGTTATCCCCTAATAAAAGGCATAACGCTTTTCCCTGTGATCCAACAGGCATACCCCCAGCTCCATCATATTTATAATAAAACATGCAGGCTATCTCATCTTCTATCTTTGCATAGATTACTTTTGAAGGGTTCTTCTTGTCTAGCCTCACATTTTTTTCACCTAGCTCTCCTATTATCCTTGCACAAGTTGCGAATTCTATGTCTCTGCTGAGATAGGGTAAAGAACCTTTTATATCAACCCTTATGGCGAAGGTCTCATCAGGATAGATCAGCTTCATCCCAGCCCTTACTATAGATTCAACAACTTCTTCATAATTCGATGATGTAGTTTCTACTACTGCAGTATAATCCACTCCTGGCATCTTTGATAGAGCTTCAGCCACCTTGATAGAGTCTTCTGCATCTATCAGAATAATACTTTTCTTCATTTCTTTATTAGAGAAATTTAACCCTGAAAATCTCAAAAATGTAGATATCTGCCTAGCAAGAAGGTTTTTAGAAGAGGCATCAATGTTCTCAGAAAAAGATACGAGGACTCTATGCTCCCCCAATTTTATTCGCTTCTCCTTTGCTTTAATCCATTTTAAACATCTTCATAAAGGTTCGTTAACCATATATTTTTATGCTATCTTATAGATTTAGGATGAGACTTCTGAAGAATACGACAAAAGTACTATGCATTTTTCTAATCCTTTTCGCCATGATGCCTAACTTAGAAGTTTATGGCTGGGGAAATGGCTCTTACTCAAGCATCGATTATCCCTATTATGGCATTCATGATGCCATAGCGGATATCGCTTATCAGAAACTAAGGAATCATAACGAGACTATGACTCAGTGGATTACAGACTTCTACCTTGACTCAAACGGTCAAAAATGGGGAGATTATGAATATTCTTTCAACAGGAGCTCAGACAATTGGCTTGGTTATACAGATGACCCCGACTCATATTTTAGGGATTGGAGTAACCATATGTATTATGTTCATCCTTATGGAACTCATGATGAGAGAGGAGCACCTGATAGAGTACAGCAACTCTATAATTGGATTGTAGGAAACTTAACAAATTGGATAAAAAATGGTAGACCTACAAGGTCTGAAGATGAGCATAAAGCTGCCTATGCAGCTGGATTGCTAACTCATTACTTTTCTGATTTAACTCAATTTGGGCATACAGATTACACAAAGCAAGATCATACAAATGTTCTCATAGGCTCTGGCACTTATCATAACAATTATGAATCGAGGCAGATAGACAAGGCCTTTCTTGATCAACTCATATCTGACCTAGAATCTTATGATTTTGAGGTTAGCACTATTGTAACAAGCCCAAAAGATATTACTATTCAGCTCGCAGAATGGGTGAATAGTTATAATGGCACAACTGTACTGTATTACGATGCTCCTATTGGAGAGAACGTTTTAGTAGGCTCAACTTATGCTCAAATGCTTACAGATTATGTTAACAACTATAATTCTGAATTGAAATACTTAGGGGCTAGGGGTTATACGCAGCAACTCTACCAACAGACTCTTTCCCATATTAAGGCTGCTGTTGGAAACTTGACACGAATACTCTACACTGCCTATAAAGTCGCTGAATCAGCTCAGACAGAATCTGAAATTACTATAAACCTATCTACACTAACTTTAACTTTAGGCTCTTCACTTGAAGTTAGTGGCTTGATAATACCTTCTCCTTCTAATGCAGTACAAGTAACGCTGACCTTTATTCAACCTGATGGGAGAGTTTTAACCTACATTGCAAATTCAACCTCTACAGGGTCATATAGTTATACTTTCAGCCCAACCGTCGCTGGGGATTGGTCAGTCAAAGCGAGTTATGAAGGGGCTACAAGTCAGACTGCATATTTTAAAGTAAATCCTCAAAAATTGGACATAAAAATTCTCTTTCTAGTAGCTATCGTCAGCCTAATCATGGTTGGATTATTGGTTTATCTTATCGCTAAAAGACGTTAATATGGAATTGAGTTCATCAGTTTATTTTAATTCAATTGAGTTAAGACTTTTCTCGCTCTTTTACAAACAATATTTTAACATCTTTTTTAACGCTAAATCAAACTCTGCTTCGACGATTTGAGTATGGCACAAGGGACAGGGCATGCCGAATGCATATTTGCTTCAGAAGCAGCTTTATACACAATATTGTTAGACATTCTTCTTATGACATCAAGTCTATCCATCTCTTTTATTTTTTCAGAAAGTTTCATAACCTTGGAGCAATCCGACTCGATGTTTATTTTAACCTTTGACCCAGTTTTCTTTGCTTTAATAAGCACGTTTGATTGACATGCACCTGGGTTTATTCTTACTTCCGTTGTCAATGTTGTTCTATTCTCTGAAATATAATCTCAGAGAATAATCAATTAAACTTTTTGATATCTTTATCGAGCTCTTAATCATCGATACTATCTGCTTTTTAGATCGGCTTAAATAATCGTTATAACAATTGTTATTAATGATGAGCATAAAATCAACTAAAGCAGAGGGTATAAAAGAAGGCAAAAAGGAGGTTCGATCATAAAGAAGTTTAGAAAAAAGCAGGTTAACATTATGTTAGATAAAGAGATAATAATTGATAGATTAAAGAGAGTGATAGACCCAGAGATAGGCATCAATATAGTAGATTTGAACATGGTAAGAAATATAGAGATAGATAAGAATAAAGTCAATGTCACTATTGCGCTTACAGTGCCTAATTGTCCCCTTGCCAATACTATAAAGAGCGATGTAGAGAAAGCTTTGATGAGTATAAAAGGCGTTCAAGCCGTTGATGTAGAATTGACTTCGATGACAAAAGAAGAGTTGGATGCTCTTTCAAAGAGTATTCAGCAAAAAAGAGGAGCAAAAAGGGTAGTTCCGATGATAGAAAAGCTCGAGAAAGGTAGTATAAGGAATGTAATTGCGATTGTATCTGGAAAGGGAGGGGTAGGAAAATCCTTTGTGACTGGAATGCTTGCTATAGAGCTGAGAAGGCAGGGGCATGAAGTTGGCATATTAGATGCGGATATAACTGGTTCAAGCATAGCGAAGATATTTGGCTTAAATGAGAGACCTACAAAGGGCGAGTTAGGAATAAACCCCATATTGACGAAATTAGGAATAAAAGTTATGTCTATGAACCTTATACTCGATGATCCCACAGCGCCAATAATATGGAGAGGGCCTCTCATCAGTGGTGCAATAAGGCAACTTTATCAAGATGTTGACTGGGGAGACCTTCATTATCTATTAGTGGACCTTCCTCCTGGTACGAGTGATGCGCCTCTAACTGTCTTTCAGTCTATTCCCCTTGACGGAGTAATAGTGGTATCTTCTCCTCAAGACCTTGCAGTGATGGTTGTTAAAAAAGCCATGAACATGGCTAGGCATATGAACATCCCTATTCTTGGCCTTATAGAAAACATGAGTAATATAGAGTGCCCTAAATGTGGGGAGAAAGTAGAGCTTTATGGACCTTCAAAAGGATTTGAAGTTGCAAAAGATGTTGGGATACAATTTCTTGGCAAAATTCCTGTAGACCCTAAAATTTCTACACTATCAGATCAAGGGAAGCTTGAGGATTATTCAAACCCGGCATTTACAGAAATTACAAGAGCTTTGAGATTGAGCATAGAAAAGCTAGTCAAGAAAACGAGCGCAAGGCTACCTATAGCTTGGTCACAACAATGAATTTTTGTAACTCATAAACTAGAGTTAAGATTTAAGTCTAAATTCTTTTATTAATGCTAGAGTTGGTAGTAATAATATGGAAACAAGAGTAATTCTCATTTCATATACACCTGATCTTGAGAGGGTATGCGCTTCAGCCATGAGGTCTTGCTACTCTGAATATTCGGCATCTGAGCTTTATCTTAGAAAAGATCTATTGAGCGATGCTGATGTAAAAAGGATGCTTGAGAAGGCTCTTCAGCTAGGGCATCATGATGTAATGGAGCATGGTTCTTTGACTTATAGCTTAGAAAATGTCTCTAGAGTTTTTACTCATCAATTGGTTAGGCATAGAATTGCTTCTTTCTCTCAGCAGAGCCAAAGGCATGTAAGGATAGGAAAAGATGATTGGTTTGTTAAGCCTCCATCTATAAAAGATGAGAAGGTTCAAGTTGAAGTGAATGGTTCTAAAATCGAGCTTAGTTATGATGACCTCATGACTATTAGCGAGCAAATTTATAAAGCCTATTCAGAAAAAGGTCTTCATAAAGAAGATGCTAGGTTCATAGTACCATCTGCATGTAAAACGAATATAACCGTAACGGCAAATCCAAGAGAGTTTAGGCATATCTTCAGCCAGAGATGTGATAGTGCAGCTCAGTGGGAGATTAGAGATGTGTGCTGGGCAATGCTTGCATCGGCTAAGCTGATAGCCCCAACTATATTTAAAGCCTTTGACTTCCCTGCAAACAAAGACTCATCTGCAGTTGAAAGATGCACTAAGTTGGATGAGTTGCTATTAGATTATAGATTAGGCTTTGAGAAAGCAGGCAAAGGAACTTTGTTGGAGATAGATTTGAGCAAACTTGATTTGTCTCATAAGGTTCTTTCTTATGTTCTAAAAGGTTAAACGCAACATAGTTTCGATCTTTATGCATGAATAAGAAGAGGATAGAGAAGGATTATCTTGGCGAAAAGGAGATACAAGAGGATGCCTACTACGGTATTCAAACTTTAAGAGCAATAGAGAATTTTCCCATAAGCGGGATAAGAGCTCATCCAGAGTTCATAAAAGCAACTGCCATTGTAAAGAAGGCTTGTGCTGAAGCGAATATGATGATAGGAGACTTAGATGCTAGGATTGCAAAAGCTATTATTAATGCTGCTGATGAGATCATAGATGGTAAATGGCATGATCAATTCTTGGTAGATGTATTCCAAGCAGGAGCTGGAACGTCCCACAATATGAATGCTAATGAGGTTCTTGCCAATAGAGCTATAGAGCTATTAGACGGTAAAAAAGGGGATTATAGCATAGTCCATCCTAACGATCATGTTAATATGGCTCAATCTACTAATGATGTATTTCCTACTATAATGCGCATTGTTTGCCTCTCTTTAATTCAAAAATTGATTCTTGAGATGAAAAATCTTGAGGAAGCTTTCAAGAAGAAAGCCATAGAGTCCGATAAAATTATCAAGCCAGGAAGGACTCATCTCGAGGATGCTGCACCTATTCGTTTAGGTCAAGTTTTTGATGCATACGCTTCTATAATTGCTGATAACATTAGGAGGATAGAGAGGGCATCTATTGCTTTAGAAGATTTGAATATAGGAGCAACAGCAGTTGGTACAGGCTTGAACGCAAGTCTTGAGTATGTTAAATTGGTTGTAGAGAAATTAAGAGTTTACACTGGTTTCAACCTTCGTAGCGCCAAGAACTTGATAGCAGTAACTCAATCTATGAGCGATTTTGTAGAATTGTCGAATGTCCTTAAAACATTAGCAGCAGATACGATTAAAATTGCTAATGACGTTAGGCTTATGAGCTCTGGTCCTGTTACTGGATTGGGTGAGATAAATCTGCCTGCAGTCCAGCCTGGATCATCCATAATGCCTGGTAAAGTTAATCCAGTAATTGCAGAGGCTATGGACATGGTAGCCTTTCAGGTCATAGGGAATGATTTGACTATAACTCTTGCTTCACAAGCAGGGCAATTAGAGCTTAATGTAATGATGCCTGTCATTGCTTTCAATTTGATACAATCTTTGCACATATTGAAGAATTCTATTCATGTGTTTACTGAAAGGCTTGTATTAGGGATTACTGCTAATGAAAAGAGATGTAGAGAAATGGTAGAGCGTAGCCCAGGATTAGCATTAGCGCTAAACCCATACATTGGATTTGATGCTACTGCAAAAGTAGTTCAAGAGGCTATAGCCACTGGAAAGACCATAAGAGAGGTTGTATTAGAGAAAAAATTGCTTCCTAGAGATATTGTTGATAAAATACTTGATCCTTATGCTATGACTGAGCCAGGCAAGAGAAAAGTAAAGTAAAGTTAAAAATACTAAGATGCTTTTTTTGGCTTTGGCTTAGGGATGGGTGCTGACTTTCTATAAGGTCCTCTCTTCCTCTTTTTAGCCTTCTCCCTCTCTTTTGCTTTCTTTGCAAGTCTCTCTTCTATGCTCTCTTTATTCATGATTGTTCCTATTGAGATAAATTTTTGAAAACTCATTTAAACCTTTGTGGATTATTAAAAGATATGGAATTAGGTCTTCGTGGGAAGGTTGCTGTAGTCACTGGAGCAAGCAAAGGCATAGGAAAGGCAATTGCTATAGGATTAGCACAAGAGGGTGTAAAGCTTGCTATATGTGCAAGAGGAGAAGATGGATTAAAGGAAACTGCAAATGAGATAGAATTAAAGACAGGAGTAGAAGTATTTTGGAAGGTTGCAGACATTACAGAGCATGAGGATGTTAAAAATTTCTTTGAATTAATCATTGAAAGGTTTGGTAGAATCGATATACTTGTTAATAATGCTGGAAGGGCTCAGCCTGGCACTTTTGATGAATTGAGCGATGAGGATTGGATGAACGATATTAAAGTTAAGCTCTTCAGCATGATTAGATGCTCTAGAGAGGCTATACCATGTATGAAGAAGCAAAGATGGGGAAGGATAATAAACATAAACGCAATAATTGGCAGACAATCTTTACCAGGATTCATGGCAACTACTACGAATAGAGGCTCTTGCTTAGCATTCACAAAAGCATTATCTGATGAATTAGCCAAATACAATATACTTGTGAATAGCGTGAATATTGGATTCGTTAAGACTCCCCAATGGATAAACATTCATAAGAAAAGAGGTAAAGAATTGACTTTTGAGCAATTCATGCAAAAGTTCATAGATTACATACCATTAGGGCGATGGGGAGAGCCTGAGGAAGTTGCCAATGTTGTAGTATTCTTGGCATCTGAGAGGAGTAGCTACATAACTGGTGCATCTATAGATGTAGGGGGAGGGTTTGGGAGATACATATAATTGATCGATATGAAATAAGAGTTGCCAACCTTAAAAATACTTGAAGATTTAAAGAGCTTGAGAGGCTAGAACCGATTTTATGAAAGAAACTGCTATAGACTCGAGAGAGTCAGAGTAAACTTTTCATCTTTTCGATGAAGGCTTTGATAGACTCAGCCCCACTCTCTACAGCCCATCCTGGAAGTTCATCTTCGTAGAAGTTTGAATGCAAAGCGCTGGCTTGAAGGAATAGATATCTTAAACCCCATTCAGGATGCTCCATATCCAATTCTCTTACAAAATCCCATAAATCACTATGAGTCCTTAAGCGCTTACCTCTCTTTTCAGCAACAGCTTTAACTATCTCAGCACACGCACCCCATAGCTTCTCTGATGCTTGAACGTAGTCCTTTTTCTCTATCAACTTCTCAGCCTCTTTCAGATACTTCCCATTAAGGTTTAGGTAATGCTTCACCTTACTAGCCATTCCACATACTCTATAGAGAAAACTATATATGAATATTATTGCTAAGTAGGATATCACTTAGGCGACTAGTTGAGTCCAAAACGTGGTAGTATAATTTTGATTAGCTTGAACGTCAGTAAATTGGACTTCAAACTTTAACCAGCCAGAAGCCATATTAGTTATCACGCCATATTCCGTATAATATTCCGGTAGCAACTTTAGATATCCTTCAATTACGATTACTTTGTCAATCCTTTGAGCACCCGGATTCACTGGAATCATCATCTCTTCATCCTGCATAGATAGTCTATTATAAGGAAAAGTCGTGTTCACAACATTGTAATTGAGATTTATTCCCTTTAATTTGACTGTGATAAACCCACTATGAGGCGTGTTGACGTAGATAATCATTTGGATTGATCCATTTCCTATTTCTGGATTGAACCATAAATAATTATCACCATCAACTAGTAAGACGGTAGGATAGTCGTATATCAATCCCATTTGTTTCTTCATCAAGTCGATCTGTTGTTGCGTATAAATTATGGTTGGTATGGCTGTCATAAGACCACCAATGATAGCCGTATGATTAGACGTTAAATATCCAAAGAATTGCTTTATTCTTACAACTTTTAATCTAAGTTAAGCAATAATAGGCTTAGAGGCGCAATTAATGAACATAGGTGTTGCTATTCTATCTGGTGGAGAGAGCAGACGCTTTCAGAAGCCTGGCTACACTAAAAGAGATAAGGCCTTAGAAATTGTAAATGGTAAAAGAATGATAGAAAGGGTTATCGATGCAGCTTATCAAGTCTCTGATAAAGTTGCTGTAATAGTGAGGAATGAAAAGCAAGTAAAATCATACTCAAATATCTTCTCTAAGAATTATCCTAATCTTAGTATAATAGCAGATATGGAGGGCTTTGGGCATAGCCCTCTCGTAGGTATTGTAACTGGTGCTAAAATAATCAAAAATGATCTGATATTGGTCTTGCCATGTGATACTCCTTATGTAAAGGAAGATGTTCTCAAACTATTGGTAGATAAAGCAAATGATTTTGATGCTGTCTCACCTTTATGGCCAGATGGCAAGATAGAGCCTCTCATTGCTACTTATAGAAGAGAGCATGTATTACTCTGCTATCCAGCCCTTCTAAGCCTTAAGAGATGGAGACCTGATGATATAATGAGAGGAGGCAAAAAATCGTATCTGATCAACGTAGAGAAAATAAGAGAATTTGATAAAGAATTGAATTCTTTTTTCAACATAAACTACCCTGAGGATATTAAGATTAAAAAAAGGATTAAATTGAGCAACGGAATAAAAGAGGATAAGACAATTTACCCTAACAATATTACCATAGAAAAAATGAGAGAGGCTGTAAAGTTCATTTTAAACAAGGATCTAAATCCTAAGCTCATAGATGATCTTAAGAATTCTCCTTTTTGGCTATCAATTCTTTCATTATCACTTAATAAAAAGTTTGGTAAAGAATGGCTTGAATTGGCTGGAAGAAGTTTTGAGGATGAAGCAAATTACTACATGAAAGAAGAATTGAGAATGCTGGCCCTTCATAGCTTATTGGATGCTCTATCTTGCTGGAAAGGATTGAATTCTATTGATGATGTGAATAGATTATCCAATGGAATTATGAATTTGAAGAAGAAAGTTGGAATAGATTTTGAAGGAAAGCTAGGATTGGAATAGAGAATTTTCATACAAGAATTCATGCTATCTAATGATTATTCTCTTTTTGACAAATAATAATATGACCCTCTTTCTTTCTGCTCTCTATCTAACTTGCTACCTGGCTTGTTGACTCTAGGTCTTCCAGTGTCTATATCACGCCTATAAGTTATTCCCAAATCTTTAAGAAATGTATTCATGCCTTCCTCCTTTTTCATAGGAGGAGTAGCCTCACCTTTAACTCCTTGCTCACCAGTGAATATCATTAGAGAATCAGATACTATGTCTATGAGTTGAACATCATGGTCTACTATTATCGCAGACTTGCCTTGAGCCTTTATGAACCTTTGAACCGCTTTTGCAAAGGCTATTCTATCCTCTACATCCATAAAGGCTGATGGCTCATCTAAAGCATAAACATCAGCTTCTTTTAATAGGCATTCAGTTATAGCTACCTTCTGTAACTCTCCTCCGCTAAGATCCTTTACTTGCTTATCGTATAGTTCATGAATTTTTAATGGGTTGATTATTAAAGATTGGATCAAACTTATGTCTAAATTATCTCCTGATGCTCTATTTAAAAGGCTCTTGACATCCCCATCGATTTCAGCATTAAGGTATTGAGGTTTATAAGATATTTTTGCCTTGCATTTTACCTCCCCTTCATCGTTTTTTTCCTCTCCTGCTACTATCTTCATGAAGGTTGTCTTTCCTAACGCATTTCCCCCAAGAATGCCAAGAATTTCTCCTTCCCTCAATGATCCCATTGAAATTTTTAATTTAAAGTCTGGGTACGATTTCAAAAGATTTGTGTATTCTATTATATTTGGTGTTTGTAAGGAATCGCTTATAGGAGCATAAACATCGAATGTTACGGGCTTATCCCTGAACCTTACGTTCTCAGCAGGCAAGTATCCATCAAGTAGAGTGTTAATTCCAACTCTTGCTGACATTATTCCAGATACTATGCCATAAGCCCCAGGATCACCATAAAGTATGTGCACATAATCGCTCAAATAGTCCAAAACTGTTAGATCGTGCTCAACAAGTAGCACAGACTTCCCTTGCTCAGCCAAGCCAGATATCACCTTGGCTACGTTTAATCTTTGAAATACATCGTTATAGGATGATGGTTCATCGAAGAAGTATATGTCAGCATTTTTTAAAGAGCATAAGGCTACCGCCAGCCTTTGAAGCTCACCACCGCTTAACTCTTTGACAAGTTTATTTAAAGATTCTTTAAGGTTTAGTTGTTCGACCAATTCATCCATTATTCCCTTCTCATCAAACATTTTCAATAGGGACAAAGCATCATCCTTCCAAACTTTAGCTAGCTGATACACTTCTTGAGGTTTAAAGGAGACTCCTAACTCCTTCTTATAAATCCTCTCAAAATGATCTTTTAGTTCTGTCCCTTGGAAATGATCGATTATAATGCCCCAATCAGGAGGATTTTCTATAACGCCCATATTTGGTATAACTTTACCAGAAAGGACGTTTAGTGCGGTGGTCTTCCCAGTCCCGTTTTTTCCCACCAATCCTACTATGGCTCCTCTTCTCGGTATCGGTAACCTATAGAGCCTAAATCCGTTAGGATCATATTGGTGAATCTTATCTTCCTTTAACTCCTCTGATAGGTTAATTATCATAATCGAATCGAAGGGGCATTTTTTGGTACAAATGCCACATCCTGTACATAACTCTTCACTTATTATAGGCTTCCCGTCCTCGCCAAATGTTACTGTCTTATCACCCATCTTCACCCCTGGGCAGAGCCTATAGCACTCTAATCCGCACTTCTTAGGCTGGCATCTCTCCCTATCCAATACAGCTATGCGATGGACCAAAGATCCCACCTTATCATAATTAAAACCGTTCTGAGGATTTTGAAATAGATTTATTTGCTCAAAGCTTACTGTTTTATTGTATTGCCATGGATAAATATTTTATTAAGCTAAGGGAATGCTGATCTACAACGAACACCTTCTCTTAAGCACATATCTTTTATCTTTTCTTTTAATACGCGCCAATACTCCGATTTCTTTTTAACAAGAGATGGTAAACGATCTTTAAGTCCAGGCTTTTCTTTTTCCAGAAATGAAAACATGGATTCTAATACCCAAGGTCTTAGGTTAAGTTTGTCACAGACTAACTCACTCTCCGTCTTCTTAGCTAAATCGATTAATTGTAAGATGTTGTCATCATCGTCATTTATTTCAGGTATTATAGGACCGAAGAAGATCCACGTATTTACTCCTCTATCATAGAATTCTTCTATAACTTGAACACGGGAACTAGGCGATGGAGCCTTTGGCTCCAACTTCCTTGCAAGATCATCATCAAGAGTAGTTATGGTGACTCCTACATCAAATCTTTCTGGTTTGATCAAATCTTTATCCCTTAAGATCAAAGGAGATTTTGTCTGAATAGAAATCGGAAATTTATAAGTTGATAATAATTCAATGCATCTTCTCGTTAACTGTAAATTTGCTTCTAATGGTTGATATGGGTCTGTGACTGTGCTTATGCCAACTATGCCCTTTGGAAGTTTCTTCAATTGATTAGATAGAGCTTCAACAACGTTTATCTTCGCTTTTACAAATCTTCCCCAGTTTTTTGCAACTTTATCATCACGAAAGACAGATGGGCTATAGCAGTAAATACAACCATGCTCACAGCCAAAGTAAGGGTTCAACGAATAGTTTAAGCCAGGTAAATTGGTACATGAAATAGCGTTTTTACAAGTGATGTAAGAGTAATCGACCAAAAGCACCATCTCAATCAAAAATCTGTAATCTTCCTTTGAAAAAGAGCCGCCTTTAACATTACGCTATTCTCTATCCATTTATCAAGAGGTATTGTAAGAACTTTGCGAGCAAAATTTAAAGCGGATTGTAAGCTATCGAACTTCTTCGGCTCTCTTCTTAATGCAATTCTTACGCTCTCTCTAACGTTCCAAACACCAATAGGCAAGATGTAGCCTGGATGAATCTCCCTTAACACAAGGACCTTTGCCTGCTTCTTCATCTCTTTTAACTTCTCAGCTACTGCTAGTCTCGCAGAATAATAGCATCCGCCCACTTCAGCGTAAGTAGACCTTCCCATGTAACCCTCATAATCACCCATTATGGCTGGAGTTTTGCCTCCTACATTCCATGCAGTTCCAGGAAACCATGCCTCTATCCACTCAAAGCTCCATTTCTCTGGCATAAATATAGCCAAGAAGACATTATCCAAATTTCTAAAAGAGTAAACTTCATACTCATCCAAACTATTATATTGCTTTACTTCCTTGATCAGCTCTAGCGAAATTGTGTTATCAACGGCTGTAATGCTCCACCTCGTGGGTACTAATCTCCTTCCATTCCCAATCCCTAGCATACCAACGCTGAACACGCGTTGAATTCTGCTCACAATAACTCCTTCATTATACAAATTGATGATAGCCTCAGAAGCTTTCATATCCCTATCATAGTAGGCTTTTTCGATTTTTCTATCAACATTTATGTTAGAAGTTTTAAAAGATTCTAATGGTGATGAAGGACCAAAGGGTTGAGCATCTTCGCTCAAGGATAGTGTCCCCGCTGGTCTTTTGGCGAAAATTGCCTCCGAATCTATGGGAGATACACCCATAGACAACTCTTGAATCAAATCAAGAAAACGATTACCTTTAAGGGCATCTGATATATGCATTCTGATCTTACCTCTAATTAAATTGAGGCGATATTCTATGATTTCATCTATGGATTTGCCTACCCAAAGCTCAGGGGTATCGAGTATCTCAGTATTGCCAAAGTATGGAGGTAGCATAGGGCCGATATAGACTTTGGGATAGCCTATTCGTCCTACGAATGCTCCTGGCGGAGTTGAGCCTTCAACTCTCTCTGATAATATCAAAGAAGAGCTTTTTATCAATGATCTAGCTTTAGCTATAACAGGGCACCTTAGCTTTCCACATAACATTCTCCCTCCTTTACAGATTAGGCATAATGGTGATACTTTTCCAACTAGTTTTATATCATCTGATAGAAATCTTAAGTCTTTTAGCAATTTATCCTTAATCCATTCGTATCCATTCAATGTTTTTATAATATCATTAACTGGTTTAATAATTTAATGATTGTACATAGTCATTAGATAAATAAAATTTAAGGCAACCGTAGAGCCAGCTAACTCATTGTGTTATCCATAACGGAATATAAGTAACATTTAAAATTAAGGATAAAGCTAATAAAAGGTGTACAAAGATTAAATTGGAGTAAGAGATGTCAGATGAGCCAGCAATATATATCACTTAAGGTTTTAGAAGCATACACTAGAGACGTTGGTAGAGGAGTTGCAAGGATAGATTACGATACCATGGATGCCCTCGGTGCTTCTACAGGAGATATAGTAGAAGTTAGAGGAAAGAGAAGGACAGTTGCTAAGTGCTTACCTCTCTACCCTTCTGATGAAGGTAGAGGTGTAATAAGAATAGACGGTCTAATAAGAAATAATGCTGGAATTGCTATAGGAGATACTGTCATTGTTAAGAAAATTAAGGCTCTACCTGCCGAAAAAGTAGTAGTAGCACCATTGGAAGCTATACCACCTATAGATGAGAGATATTTAGCAGACGCTTTAGAGAGTGTCCCTGTAACAAAAGGCGATAACGTTATGATACCTTATTTTGGAGGAAGGCTGACTTTTCAAGTTGTTGGAGTTAGTCCTACGAGCGATGCTGTACTGATAACTCAAAGAACTGTTTTCGTTATATCAGAGAAGGGAGAGATGCTTAGAGGAGTACCGCAGGTTACTTATGAGGACATAGGTGGATTAAAAGATGAAATACAAAAGGTAAGGGAGATGATAGAGCTTCCTCTAAGACATCCTGAAATCTTCGAAAAGCTTGGGGTGGAAGCACCTAAAGGGGTTCTTCTTTATGGTGTCCCTGGAACAGGAAAAACCCTATTGGCAAAGGCAGTAGCCAATGAAAGCAGCGCTCATTTCATTAGCATAAGTGGACCAGAGATCATGAGTAAATTTTATGGAGAGTCTGAAGCAAGGCTTAGAGAGATCTTTAAAGAAGCCAAGGAGAAGGCACCTAGCATTGTCTTCATAGATGAGATAGATTCAATAGCTCCTAAGAGGGAGGAAGTAACTGGTGAGGTTGAGAGAAGAGTAGTAAGCCAGCTGCTATCTTTGATGGATGGATTAGAAGCCAGAGGAAAGGTCATAGTTATTGCAGCCACGAACAGACCGAATGCATTAGACCCAGCCTTAAGAAGACCTGGTAGATTCGATAGAGAAATAGAGATAAAAGTGCCTGATAAGAAAGGAAGGCTTGAGATATTACAGATTCACACAAGGAATATGCCATTGACCAACGATGTAAATCTTGAGAAGCTAGCCTCTGTAACTCATGGATTTGTCGGCGCAGATCTCGAATACTTATGCAAGGAGGCTGCTATGAAGGCTTTGAGGAGGGTTCTCCCTGAGCTAAAGCTAGGAGAGGAAAAGTTGCAACCCGATGTTTTGAACAAGCTACAAGTTAACGCCAGTGATTTTGAAAATGCATTAAAAGATATTATGCCATCAGCCATGAGAGAGGTCTATCTAGAGACTCCTGATGTGAAGTGGGACGATATAGGAGGCTTAGAATCTGTTAAGAGAGAGCTTCAAGAGGCTGTAGAGTGGCCTTTGAAGTATCCTGAGCTTTACAAGCAAATAGGCTACAGCATACCAAAGGGGATTCTTCTATATGGTCCCTCTGGCACTGGCAAGACTCTATTGGCAAAAGCTGTAGCTACTGAGAGTGAGGCGAACTTCATAAGCATAAGAGGACCAGAGTTGCTATCAAAATGGGTAGGAGAATCAGAGAGAGGCGTAAGAGAGGTATTCAGAAGGGCAAGGCAGGCTGCCCCTTGCATAATCTTTTTCGATGAAATAGATTCTATTGCACCTATAAGAGGAATGGGCGGGGATAGCATGGTTACAGAAAGGGTTGTGAGTCAGTTATTGACAGAATTGGATGGAATTCAAGCACTTACAGGAGTTGTAGTCTTGGCAGCTACTAATAGAATAGACATGGTTGATCCGGCATTACTAAGAGCTGGTAGGTTTGATAAGCTCGTCTACATACCTATGCCTGACAAGGTTGCAAGAAAGGCTATATTGGAGATACATGCAAAAGAGAAGCCTCTTGTGGATATTAATCTAGAAAGAGTAGCTGAAGTAACAGAAGGTTTCAGTGGTGCAGATTTGGCTGCTATAATAAACACAGCCGCTTCTTTGTCTATTCAAGAATTCATAGGCAAATATCCTACCCCTGAAGATGCAAACAAGCATGTGAGTGAAGCGACTGTAAACTCAAAACATATAGAAGAGGCCATAAAGAAGGTAAGAAGCTCGAGAGAAGGCAAGACTATGGAAAAAGTTACTGTCCCATACTATAGGTAGAATTTTTAAGTTGTTCTATCAAGCAATATAAGCTTAAAGTGCTAAGGTATGGAGAAGGACTTAGCTGAGATAATAGGAAGAGGCACATGGATAGATAAAGTAGCTAAGAAGATCATTGAGAGGGAGGATAGGCTTAAGAGAATTGAAGATATTCTTCGTGTTGAAAGCGGAATAGGAGCATCAGGCATACCTCACATTGGTAGCCTATCAGATGCCATAAGGGCTTATGGTGTAAGACTGGCTTTAGAGGACATAGGTTACAGATCTGAGTTAATAGCCTTCTCTGATGATATGGATGGATTAAGAAAGGTTCCAGCCGGATTACCTAAAGACCTCTCAAGATTCATAGGTACCCCTGTTTCTATGATTCCAGACCCTTTCAAATGCCATAGTTCTTATGGAGACCATATGAGTTCTTTGCTCAAAGATGCTTTAGAAAAGTGTAGCATTGAATATAAGTTTCAGTCTGGGACGGAGGCTTATAAAAGAGGTTTATTGAACCAACAGATAGCTATACTGCTAGAGAAAGTTGATGTTATAGGAAGAAAGATATCTGAGATGCTAGGCCAGAAGAAGTTCGAGAAAGCGTTACCTTATTTCCCATTATGTGATAGATGTAATAGAATATACGTTGCAGAGGCTTACGAATACTTAAGAAATGAAGGAAAAGTTCGATATAAGTGTAAAGGGGCTGAGATAGGTGGGATATGGATTGAAGGATGTGGTTATGAAGGAGAAGCATCGGTAACAAATGGTCGAGGAAAGCTAAGTTGGAAGGTTGAATTTGCAGCCAGATGGTCTGCCCTTGATATAAGGTTCGAGGCTTATGGCAAGGATATAGCAGACTCAGTCAAGGTAAATGATTGGGTCTCAGATAACATATTAAATTTCCCTCATCCATACCATGTAAAGTATGAGATGTTCTTGGATAAATCTGGGAAGAAGATATCCAAGTCTTTAGGTAATGTTTTCACCCCTCAAACATGGCTCAGATATGGCTCACCACAATCTCTTCTTCTCCTTATGTTCAAGAGAGTTGCTGGCTCACGTAACATTTCTATAGATGATATACCATCTTACATGGACGAGTACGATCTACTCGAGGACGTTTACTTTGGCAAGATAAAGATAGAGAACCCATCAAAGTTGATGAAGCTAAAGGGGCTTTATGAGTATGTAAATTTGTTAAAGTCAAAAGAAAAGCCGAGCATTCATGTTCCTTACAAGATGCTAGTCCAACTTGCATCCATAGCTCCTAAAAAAAATCGCTTAGAATACATTTTGAACAGGCTCTATGGTTATAAGATGGTAAAAGAGACCACAAAAGAATTGATTCAAAGGGTAGAACTGGCATCTAACTGGGCAGATGACTTTAAGACTATAGAGAAGAGAAAGTTAATCTTAAAAGACAATGAGAAGAGAGCCATAAAAGAGCTGGCTGAATTCGTCTTAGAAGTTGAAGATGCTGAGAAGATTCAAGAAGAGATATTTGAAGTTGCCAGAAAGAATGATTTGGATCCTCCTATTCTATTCAAATCGATCTATAGGATTCTAATAGGCTCTGATAGAGGTCCAAGGCTAGGAAGATACATAGTAGATATAGGAAGAGAAGAGGTATCTAGGCTTCTATTGGAACAATCATGATTTTAATTTAAAAATAAGCTTATCTTTATGCTCTGATCAATTGATTAAAGGGCCCGTGGCCTAGCATGGATTAGGGCGTCAGCCTGCGGAGCTGAAGGTCGTGGGTTCGAATCCCATCGGGCCCGCTACATTTTTATTTCCAGAATAGTGAAACAGTGTCTAAATATGACTTTAGAAGAAGAGATAATCGCCATAAAAGATGGAAAGCATTATGTGCGGGAGGCTTTGAAGAACGCCGAACAGTTTCTTAGTGATGCAAAAGTGTTGATGGAAAGTGGAAGCTACGCTCACGCTGCAGCACTTGCTGTCTTAGGCATTGAAGAGTGCGTCAAGGCGAAGATAGCAAGCAAGCATCTGTCTTGGGATGGTAGCTTTGAAGTTGATGTCAAGACATATCGAGAGGAAATCAAGAATCACTTTAGCAAATTGTCGTTGGCAGCTAAAGACCATGCGATCACCGCATTAGCGCGCCATCTCATGCCAGAGGGTTTCTGTTCCTTGCAAGAATTGTATCAACGACTGAAGCAAACCATAGAGAAAGAAGACAATTTCTTAAGAGACCTTGAGATCGAGAGTACTCTATATGCTTGCCTCACCATTCTGAAAGAGAAGTGGCTTTATGTGGATGTGAGGGATGGAGAGGTTACGACACCTCTTATCTGGAGCAAGGAGGATGCGGAGAAAGTTTTGTCTATGGCTGAGAAAAGAGTTGGAGCATATAAGACTGATATAATGCGAGATCTAGGAGAGATTTAAAATGCCAGAAGAAGTAAAAATCACAACAAAGGAGGAATTTAAGCTATAATGCAATTCGAATCAAAACAAATCGAAATTGCCAAGCGATTGGCCCTTGGGGCTACGATCTATCAAAATGCCTTTCTGAACGGGATGGATTTCAGAGAACAGTTTAGGGATGACTACATTGCTTTGGCTTGCTTCCTCAAGAATTATGCATATGAACGTCAAGGAGCCGCATCCGCATATCCCGATATAGCGGTAAGAACAATTGAGAAAATTTTTGGTGGAAAATTACAATCGGTTACAATCGCCGATTCGAAAGAGGCGTGGAAAATATATCAGGAAATTGCTGGAAAGGAATTTAACAATATCAAAGTCAACCCTTCACACAATCCAATGAACACTGACAGAGGCGTACTGAGCCTTTTGGCAAGTCAGCAGATCTCAAACATTTCGAATCATGTAAAGACACTTATTGAACAAGGAAAAACACGCGAAGCTCACAGCTTTGTTTCGTCAATCCGAGGCATCGGCACCAAAATTGCCTCATTCTATATGCGCGACATTGCTTTCCTAGGTAATCTGAACGAGAACGAAATCAAAAATCAATTCTATCTTCAACCAATCGATACATGGCTCGAACAGACAATATCAATTATATTTGGCGACGCAGCGACAAAAAGACTGGATGATAAACAAAGACTTATTGTTGAGCTTTGCGGTCAAGCAAATTGCTCTCCTATTGCTTTTAACCAAGGCGCTTGGATAATAGCAAGTCAAATCGCTGGCAACTTCGACACATTTCGAAAGATCGCAGAGGGCCAAGATACTAGATCTATCGTTAACGATCACATTCTAGAATGGAAGACATACATTTTCGAGGTGGAAAAGTTTCTCGAACAGGTCAGTTGATTATAGAAGACTGTTACAACGACGGTAATGTTCGCCAATTCGTATTCATTTTAAGCTTTTATTCATGTTCAGAGGAATATGGTTCAAATCACTTGTTGACCCAAGTTTAGGATTCTCGCTAAGCCTATTTTTACCGGTAAACATGTGCGAAGGTCCCACCCCCGCACCAGAGTTAATCGTATCTTATAGTTCTAAACCCATTTGTACTCAAATCCCACCGGGCCCGTTGATAGACTTAACAGGAATATACTAACTTCCAGACTGCTATGTGGGGGCGGTGGAGGTGGTGGAAGAGGTATCTTTTCGCCTTCTTTAGTTTCAACTTTCCTTTTTTGTTTAAATCGTAGGAAAGCCACTATGCCCAAAACTATGATACAGACTCCGATGGATAGCAATGGAATAGGGTACGAACTATACTGATGACTTGTCCATGGATTCTCTTGAAGATAGAAGAAAGCGATCGAGTATAATAGCATGTTAAAGCCTTTCGAGGATTTTGTAGGTCGAACAAAGGCATTAAGAATCCAGATGGAAACCGTGTCCGATATGATAAGAACTTATTTGAGCATCCGACAGCAGGAACAAAGCTCTGAAATCTTAAAAAAACAAGTGAAAACGCTATACGCTATCGAGAAGCATGAGAGACTTCTGAAAGGTCTAACATGGGTGGTAGCTCTATTCACCATAACCTTGGTCATCCTAGAGATCGCCAGAACATTACATGTCCTACCCTAGCATTTAATTAAAATGGGATCAACCTTTGCATCCCCAGACAAACATCCAACCAATTCCCGGTTTAATTCTCCATTTTTGAAACGATGTTTCGGAGAGAAGAGCCTCTAACTCAACGGGTGTATAACTTGACAAAGCTGAGCCGATAGGTTCGTTGATACGTCGAAGAGCAGCAGGCACGACGAATCTTTGAGCGAAGCGAAGGAGCCAGTAAAACAATCGGCGACTATCTCTTCTTAAATCAAAGAGAAGGAATTGCCCTTCAGGCTTCAGGACCCGATAGATCTCCTGCAGAGCCTGTTTCGGATCCGACCAGTGATGTAAGGACAGCGTACTCACGACAAAATCTACAGCATTATCTTCAAAAGGCAGTTTTTGGACGTCTCCCTGCCGAAACTCCACATGCTCACTGAGGCCGAGAGAGGACAAGTTGTGAGTTGCTACCTCTATCATCTTTTCTGCAATATCTACGCCGATGATGTGCAGGTGTGGAAGTTCTCTTGTAATGACGGCAACCAGATAGCCTGGACCACAGCCAACGTCTACTATGATTCCATTGGGGTGATTTTTCTTTAACTCACTTACGATCATGCGTCGCATTAAGTTGAATTGAGGCCACCTGCTGATTCGGTCATAGGCCTGCACCGCTTCAGGATTTTCCACACCTTCAACACTGAGTTGACGGGGAAAAGTCACCCGAGGATAACCTAGTATTGTGATTATAAGCACAAGAAAAGTGATTGCCAAGATAATCCAAATCACCATTATTGTTTCTACCAATTTCATCTAACGGTTCGCAGATAAAAGAAGTTTACGATAGCAAATTGGGGGGAAATTTTTTGCCATTATGATTGTAGCTAGATATAACTTCTTCCTGAAATTTATATATTTTATTTGAGAAGGTTTAGATGTGGCCAAGGATCAACCTCCAATTCTTTATAGAGCTTTAGGCTTGTTCGATGCTGTATCGATAGGAATAAATGCGATAATAGGCGCAGGTATATTCGTAGTAATAGGTATAGCAGCAGGAATGGCTGGTCCTGGGATCGTTCTCTCAATAATCATAGCTGGGTTTGTATCTGCATTTACTGCGCTAAGTTTTGCTGAGCTGAGCAGATTTATCCCAAAGGAGGGTGGTGGATACGAGTTCGCCCATAAATTGATCTCTAATAGAGTAGGCTTTGCTGCAGGCTGGCTTTGGATATTATCCAATATCATAGCTGGCTCTGCCCTTGCCGTTCTTCTTCCTTTTATACCCACAAATTTGGCAGCCATTGGTATCTGTATAATAGTGACTTTGGTAAATTATTTTGGGATAAAGCAGTCGGCTAGACTTAACAATGTATTGAACGTCTCAAAGATTGCCATACTGGCTCTCTTTATAGTATTAGGGTCAGGTTATGTGAATTTGGCTCATTTTAAAAATCTAACACCAAAAGGTTACAATGGGGTGTTACAAGGAGCATCCTTGATCTTCTTCGCCTATGCAGGTTTTGCACGAATAACAACTGTAGCAGAAGAAGTTAAGAAACCACAGAGGACCATCCCCCTATCGATCATTTTATCCTTAATTATATCTGCAGTCATTTATGTATTGACGAGCTTTGTGGCTGTTGGTCTTATAGGTTACTTGCAACTTTCTAGCTCATCTTCGCCACTTGCTGATGCAGCCAGTATGACAGGGATCAATGGCATTCCTTTTTTGATATCTATAGGAGCTATAATAGCCACTTTAGGAGTCTTGCTAACTTCAGTCTTGGGCGTCTCAAGAGTCTCCTTTGCTATGGCTCGAAATGGCGATCTTCCCAGACTTCTTAAGGAGATTCACCCCAAGTACAATGTTCCTCATTACTCTGTTGTAATTTCTGGGCTTCTCATGGCAATCATCTCTGGCTTTTTG
>JACGUK010000015.1 GCA_024256265.1 archaeon | reverse complement strand
GATTTGCAGATAGGATCGTGGAAAGAAAAGGAGCAAAGCCTGGAGACTTAGTTATAACATCTGGTTTCTTCGGCTACTCCTCTTCTGGATTGAAGATAATGCTCAATAGTCTAAAGGCTGAACATGAATTTAGGGAGAGAGCCATTTCAGCTGTTGTAATGCCCAATCCACGGCTAAGATTAGGAGTAGCTTTGTCAAAGAAAAATCTAATTTCATCATCTATAGACTCTAGCGATGGTCTAGCCCTCTCACTCTACGAAATAGCTACACATAGCAAAGTCGGGATAGAGATAGATAATCTGCCTACTACGGATGATGTTAAGAACTTTGCTGAGATGAACAATCTGAGTTTGAATGATCTAGTCCTTTATGGCGGCGAAGAATACGAAATAGTTGCTACCATTCCAAGAGATAAATTGAATAAAACTCAAAGATTAGCTAAAAGAATAGGAGAAAGAATAATAGCGATAGGGAAGGTTACAAATGATTTTCCCAAAGTTCATCTATCTCTTGATGAGAGAGAAACTGAGATAGAGAGAAGAGGGTGGATACATCTCAAGTGAAAAGTTTATATCTCAATGAGATATGAGATATGATGAGGTTATGAGATATGTCCTCTAAATATACGAAAGGTCAGACATGGGGAGCATTGAAGAAGGCTTGGAAGGCTTACAAGATTGCTAAAGTACAAGGCGATAAAGTAAAGATGAAGGAGTACGCTCTAAGGATTCGTACTCTTCAAGAAGAGCTCGGGGTAACCAAGGCGAAGTTTCCTGATTTAGGGCTCACTTAGCCCTCTTTTTATTTTTTCTATAATCTCTTTTGTCATTGATGAGTATCTTTCAATCAATTCATCCAATTTTTCAGCATGTTTTGATTCTCCAAAGACCCTTATCAAGGGCTCTGTACCGCTAGGTCTTAGCAATACCCAAGTGCTTTCATCAGCCCATATCTTGACACCATCTATCCTCTCAACTTTTCCAATAGATTTCCTCTCTATCTCTTCCATAACCTTCTTCTTTATCTCATCAGGGCACTCAAATTTAGCCTTTCTTTGATGAAACTTAGGAAGATTTGCAAGAATCTTAGAGAGTGGCTTATTTGAATATGATAATGCTTCCAATAGCAAGGCTGAGGTCATCAAGCCATCCCTCGTTTGCATATGAGGAGTGTAAAAGAAACCACCGTTCTCCTCTAAGCCTAATAGAGCATTATGCTCTATCATAGCCCTTGATACATCCACGCTACCTACTCTAGTCCTTAGAACTTTAGAAGAATTTCTCTCAGCAACGAAATCTACTATCTGAGATGTGCTAACAGTAGTAACCACAAGGGTTCCTGGATTTTTGGCTAAAAGATAATCTACTAATAAAGCTCCAGTCCTATCTCCCCAGTGAATAATTCCTTTTTCATCACAAAAGATAGCCCTATCACCATCACCATCATAAGCAATACCAACATCAGCTTCATAGGATTTAACAGCATTAGATAGCCCAGATAATGATGCTGGTGTAGGTTCAGGACCTCTTCCTGAGAAGTCTCCATCTACATGCCCATTTATTGTCAAGACTTTACAGCCAAGGCTTGATAGAGCGTAGGGAGCAGCAATAGCTGCAACTCCATTACCAGGATCTAAGACTACTCTCAAAGCTCTTTTCTTTATTATCTCAGCATCAACATGGCTTAAGACACCTTTTATGTAAGTTTGAATTACTGAACTCTCTTTTCCACAACTACCTATCTCTTTCCAATCTGCTCTTCTGTAAACTTTTTCAAAGTATATCCTTTCAATCTCAGCTTCATCCTCACGAGGTATCTCTACACCATCCATTCCTACGACCTTTATCCCATTGTACTGAGGAGGATTATGAGATGCTGTTATCATAACCCCGCCTTTATAGCCTAATTTCTTCACAGAGTACTGTAAGCCAGGTGTTGGTGTTAAATTTGCTTCCATTACATCCAATCCTGAAGCCATGATCCCAGCAGATACAGCCTTTGATAGTAATGGGCTTGAGAATCTACCATCATATCCTATGAGGATAGGACCTTGATCAAAGTAAGTCCCTATGGATTGTGAAATCTCAATTATGAAATCAAGAGTCAAATCTTTTCCTGGTATCCCTCTTATCCCATTCGTTCCAAAGAATTTCCTTTCAACACTCATTTTAGTAGAATAGATCGATTCAAAAATATAACTTTATCCAAAAAGGGTTCTGTAAAGTTAAAGGACATGGCTCAATAGTAAAGGGATAATTATTTCTTAAACTTCTTTCCTTCGCGCTTCATTTAGTAAGTGCAATAAAGAATTACCAACGTCTTGATACTCGATCGAGATTTATTAGATGCGAACCCAAAGATTACAGAAATAAAGATAGTAAAACCATCGAATCTTATGACGATTAAGGAATTGTTTTCGGATAGACAATAACATCTCAGCTATTATAACACATAGCCCATTAAAGTAAAATCAAAAATCTATACCCCTTAACTTAATCTCTTGACGAGAATATGAAATAGATTATTAATACTTCATTTAGGATTAAAAGTTTTTAATATTATCAATATTATTTATGAATCTATCATGGATGCAATCAGGATGAAAGATAATTTTAGTGCTTTGAAAAAGATGACTTATAGTGGTAGGGGAATCATCATAGGTATGACTCCTTCAGGAAAACCTCTCATAGGTTATTCTTTAACAGGAAGGAGTCCACTCAGTCAAGCAAGAATACTAGTACAAGAAGGAAGAACAAAGATAATAAGAACGGATGTAAGGGATCGAAAACAGTTAGAAGAAGGAAGCCCTGCTTTGCTACTGTATCCGGCTATCGTTCCTTTTGAAGAAACATTAATTGCAGGCAATGGAGCGCATACAAAATTGATATATTCGGCTGTTTTAAAAGGTTTAAAAAACTCAAGTTGCATTGATCCAAAATATGTATTAGAAACTGCTTTTAGAGAACCTTTTTTTGAATATGATGAGAAAGACGACAGATGGATAGATTTGACAACATATGAACCAGATACTCCAAATAATACTCCAAGAATAAGTGCTTGTGTTATTGAGTCTCATGGAGCAATGCACATTGTAAGATGTAATGAAAAAGGAGAGAAAGAACAAGAAAACCATAGATTTTATTTAAGACCTAGAGTAGGCAAAATGATAACAACTTATTCAGGAGGTAATGAGAGACCTCTTAAACCTTTCACTGGAAGGCTGTTAGATGTTAAATTTTCATCTGAAAGCGCAGAAGATATTGCAGAAAGTCTATATGCTGCTATTAGAGGTTCAAGTCCAGAATGTAATTACAGAGTGGCGGCTGCAGTAATGATGATAAACAAAGGAGGTTTTGAAACAAAAATAATCAATAGAAGCGATAGAGGTGAATAAAAATGCCGAGAGGAACCGATGTTACTAATATGACAAAGACTTATAGAACTCGAGTAATGGGGGAGTTTCCTCTCGAGCTTATAATAGGCTTAGAAAAGGAATCAGATTTAAGATACGGTGAAAATCCAAATCAGCCTGGTTCAGTTTATAGATTAAAAGGAACAAGTCTAGCAGAATTTACAAATATACATGTAGTAAAGGAGGGAAAAGGAGGACTATCTGCTATAAATTTTATGGATGTTACAAGAGCCTTGGATATATTGAAATTTTTTGATGCACCATCTGTAGCTGTGATGAAACATAATATACCTTCTGGGTTTGCAACACAATTTGAAGGAAACAGTTTAGACAAGATTTATGCACTAGCAAGAGATTCTGATGCAAGGAGTGCTTTTGGGTCGGTTGTTGTTTTAAATAGACCTTTAGATATTCCAACTGCTGAGGAAATAATAAAAACTTATGTTGAATGTGTTGCTGCCCCTGGATTCAAAGATGGAACAATAGAAATCTTAGGAAGAAAAAAAGACATCAGAGCAGTATGTTATTCAAATTTGGATAAATTGCCTAAATTCGTGGGGGATGATGTTGAAGGATTGTATGATATAAAAATTCTGCCAACAGGCAGAGCAATCGTCCAGAAACCCTATCTGAGCAGTATTAGAGGTCCTGAAGATCTAGTTCTAGATCCTTTAGTAAAAAGAGTGGATAAGGAAACAGGGATTGAAAAAGAATACATCGTTGAGAGGAACCCAACTCAAGCAGAATTGAGAGATTTACTAACTGCATGGTATGTGAACATTGGCGTGAGAAGCAATGGTATTGTTTTTGTTAAAAATGGAGTTACAGTTGCAATAAGTTCTGGGCAACAAGAAAGAGTTGGTGCAGTTGAGCATGCAATAATAAAAGCTTACCAAAAAGCCATGAATAGAGAAAAAATTCCTTACGATCCTCTCAATGGTGCCTCAGCAAGAAACAAACTATCAGTTAATCCTTTGGAAGGAGCAGTAATTTCTTCAGACGCTTTCTTTCCTTTTAGGGATTCGATAGACCTTATTGCAAGAGCAGGTGTGACCGCCATTATTCAGCCAGGAGGTTCTTTAAACGATCATGAAGTTATAGAGGCAGTTAATGAGTATAAAATGGCAATGGTTTATACTCTAGAAAGGTGTTTTGGACATTTTTAGTCTTAACTTGTAATTCAAAAGTCTATAAGATATTGTGAAGATTTAGTAACCCTTTAACAGTTCCTAAGTAGACCAAAGGCTTTTTTTATCTGGCATGCTTTATTCGATGATGGATATGCTCAGGCTATAAAAGAGTTACGAACATATCCGGTTGGGCCCGTGGCTCAGCATGGATAGAGCATCGGCCCTCTATTTTTGAGGATAGCCGGGGGTCGTGGGTTCAAATCCCACCGGGCCCGCTTTTTGTCTTAACTTCGTAAATGAAAAGCCCATTAAGCCTATATAGCCTATATTCATTAATGCTTTACTGGTCAGAGTTGGATGAGCAAGATAAACTCTTTAATACTTATTTGCCTACTCTTCTTACTGCTCATTCCAACTGTTTATGCTCAAGATGAAATTATAGCATTAAACCCATTCTCTATCCTTTTTTATACTTTAAGCTCTTTGATTAGGATGCTCATAGCCTTTCTAATATCTCTAGCCTTTGCCATAACTTATGGCATAATTGCTGCAAAGAAAGCGAGAGCAGAGAAGATACTGATTCCTATTCTTGACATTCTTCAATCAGTACCAATTCTTGGCTTCTTCCCTGCTGCTGTCTTCTTCTTTATAGCCCTTTTTGATGGCAGTTGGCTTGGAGTAGAATTTGCTGCAATATTTCTTATCTTCACCAGTATGGCTTGGAACCTTACTTTTGCAGTTTATGAGCAAGTATCATCGATACCAAAGGATATAGAAGAAGCATCGGAATCCTTTGGTGTTAAAGGCTGGACGAAGATTAGGAAGTTGTATATACCAGCTACTGTTCCTAAATTAGTTTATAATAGCATAATGTCTTGGGCTGCTGGATGGTACTTTCTCGTTGCAGCTGAGATAATATCCCTTGGCTCAAAGACTTACATTCTCCAAGGAATAGGAAGTTTCCTTGCTACCTCTGCTTACAAGGGCGATTTTGGAGATGCCTTTCTAGGGCTAGGAGCCCTTGTTACAACAATTTTACTCATAGACATTTTTGTGTGGAGACCCTTAGAGGCTTATGCAAACCGTTTCAAGTATGATTATGTTTCTGCTATTGAACCTTCAAAAGAAGCTGCCTTTCCTCTCTCTAGATTGACAAGTTTCTTAGTCAGACATCCAAGGCCTCTTATACATACACTGTCGAGTAAGATTGTGACAATCTTCTCAAATGCTTTCTCCATGGCAGGTAATTTTTTCGCAAGGGTCTATAGTAAATTAATTGAAAACATTATAGTTACAAAAATATTTTCATATTCTATTATATTGGTTTTGTTTTCTGCCTTTGCGTATGGATTAGCCTTGTTGATATTAGAGCAAGGGTCTCCTTTTATAGAGTCTTTTGAGCTACTTTTTGTAAAGAATGGAACTGCTCAGTTAGTCTTCTCCATACCTTCAGCCATAATCTTATCAATGGCACGCCTTTTTGTAGCTTACTTGATAGCAGTGGGCTGGACTCTTCCTGTTGCTATAAAGATCTCTAAGAGCCCAAGATTGTTCAGTTCTCTTATGCCAATTTTTCAGACTTTTGCTTCTATTCCTGCTGTAGCCTTCTTCCCCTTCATATTTGTCCTGTTTATAGGTTTACCCTATGGGCAAGAATTTGCTTCCATTCTGCTCATACTCACAGGAATGCAGTGGTATCTACTCTTTAACCTAATAGGAGGGGCAAAGTCAATTCCAAGTGATATAGAAGAGGTTGCTAAAACATTCAACGCGAAGGGAGGAGTTTATTGGAGGAGGTTTCTCTTACCATCTATTTACCCTTCTTTGGTTACAGGCAGCATAACTGGTTGGGGAGGAGGCTGGAACGCCCTCATTGTCTCAGAATATATCATGTTTGGTGGTAAGATTTATTCAGTTTTAGGGATAGGTGCATTATTAGATATAGCGGCTTATGAGTTGGGAAATGTTGCCTTGCTTCTATTGTGTGTTTTTGCAATGATTATTGTAATTTTTACAATTAACAGGCTTGTCTGGAGAAGGCTATACAGAATAGTTGTAGGGAGGTATAGAATTGAGTATTAAAGTACGATTGGTAACACCTGTTCTCGATGTAAAAAATGTAAGTAAGGAATTTACTTACCATGGTAGAAAAGTCCCTATCTTAAAAAATACTGGTTTCTCTGTCCATGAACACGAATTCATATCCATAGTTGGGCCATCAGGCTGTGGCAAATCCACCCTTCTAAGAATCATAATGGGCTTAGTGCCTCCAGATAAGGGTGAAGTTATCTATAAAGGTGAGAGGGTTCAAAGTGTAAATCCTCATATGTCTATGGTCTTTCAATCTTTTGCACTATTACCTTGGTTAAATGTGACTGAGAATGTTGAGTTAGGCTTGGAAGCTCAAGGCATACCTAAGGAGCGAAGACGGGAGAGAGCTTTGAAGATAATACAGGAGGTAGGGTTGGAGGGCTTTGAAGATGCTTACCCTAGAGAGCTATCTGGCGGGATGAAGCAAAGAGTGGGTTTAGCAAGAGCATTGGTAACAGACCCTGAAATTTTATTGATGGACGAACCATTTTCGTCTCTTGACCCTCTCACTGCTGAAGGTCTTAGAGAGGAGATACTAAAGCTATGGAGTGACAAATTCACTTCGCCAGAGATCATAATTATGGTTACTCATAATGTAGAGGAGGCTGTCTACTTATCTGATAGAGTAATAGTCTTAAGCCATAGACCTGGAACTGTGATGGCAGAATTCGATGTAGACTTGCTAAGACCAAGGGATAAGCGAAGCCAAGAATTATACGAATTGGCAGATAGAATTACATCCCTCATAGCATAAAGTTGAGCGCAACATTAAAATTTATGGTGAAAGCATCATGATTCAGATGTCTATACCAAGGGTTCATTACAGCCGTGTTATAGGGCTCCTAGAGGCCTTAGAGGATTTTGGCGGTAAGGTTGATGTTGCCAAGATAGCCGATGACTTAAGCTTAGAGCTTGACGATCTTCTTCCTGTTATTGAAGCTGCAGAGTTCTTAGGGTTTTTAAGAGCAGAGTCTGGAGATATTTTGCTCACAGATGAGGGTTCAAAATTCTTGAGCGATGGGACTAGAGGTAGAAAGAAACATCTTGGCAATAGATTGATTACGCTAGATCAATTCAAAAAGTTGATAGAATTCGTAAGCCAAAAGGAGGAGAAAGAGATTACAAAGGAAGAGTTATCGAATTTCTTAACAGAAGAGCTTCATGAGATTGATAGTGATGTAGCGTCTGAATGGATGATTGAATGGGGGCGCCATGGATTGTTATTGAGATATAATAGCAAAGAGGATAAGATCAAACTCTTATGATTAGTTATCATTCCATAGATTCTAGATGCTTCTCACCATCTATGGGCTATTTTTGGGATCAATTGAATAGCTCTATTCTGTATTGATGTGAAAAAACTGCAGATGAAGAGAATCTAAGGGAAGTTAAGTAGCTTTGACAAAGACGATGGATTCAAGAAATAGGTTCTCATAAATGCAATATTACTTAAACTAAATCTTTATAAACTAATGAAAATGATGATAAAGTGGTATAATATTCCAAAAGAGGGAATTTGAAGATGAGCATATTTCTGAAATCCAGTAGATTTACTCCACCTAAATTGGCAGTCAAAGAAGGTGATCTTCTAATGCTGGGAGGGAGCGGAGGTAGTTAAGCTATGACATTAGAGAGAGCTCCACTAGCACCAAACCCAGTCATCTGCGCATCCTTTGGGCATTGTGGGATCGGGATAGGGGCAGAAGCCTACCGTTGGATCCTCATCGATGTTGGTGCTGACCCACGCCGTCCCGTTCTCAAGGGCGAAAAGGAACAGATTATGGTTTTGAGGAGGTACGGTAGCACAGTGCTCAGGTTAGGACTCCCTTACAAGAAGGCTGAAATACCCATGGTCCCGAGGGCCCTTCTGATAGACCTTGACCCGAGGGCTGCGAACCTGATCCTACAGTCTTACCCTGAACTATTCGCCATGAAGGATAAGCATGCTCTCTATGGGATGGGAGGAGCTGCCAGGAACTGGGCAGAAGGTAGGTCGAGGTTTAGGAATGAAATTGAGACCAAATATGATGTGCAAAGGAGGTTTGAAGAGCTATCACCTGAGCCTGTTCGAGGCTTCAATGTACCCTTTGCTATGGGCGGGGGGACAGGCGGCGCCTTTGCCAGTGCATTCATGGAGCATATCAAAAGTACAGGGGAAGGGACCCAAGTAGTGGCGACCTTTGGTCTTCTTCCAGAGTTCGGATGGGACCCTGTGATCCTTGGCCCAGCAGCCATAAGCATCGTGATGAACCTTGACTATCAGATTAAGTACTCTGATGTACCTATGCTAATAGATAACAAAGCCCTGAGGAGCCTAGCGGCCAGGTTTTCTGATGGGCTTTCGAAGAGATCATCCGTTGTGGATGAGCTTCCTGAAGAGCTTGAAATCGGATGGAGGGATTATAGGAACATGAACCTAATCCCAGCCCATATGATGTCACTGTTCGTGGCCTCCTTTACGAGGGAGACGGAGTGGGATATGTCCAACTACAGGACCTGGTTAGCCAGCTCTAAGCCCAGGTTCATATTTCCATGGCTCATCCCTGTAGTGCCAAAGGAATCTGAAATTAATGGCATACTCACCTCTTTCTCAGAGGCTAGGGATGGTGTACTCTTCGACTTTGAGGGCGAAGAGCCCAGTCGTACAGTTGGGGAGAAGGGCTCCGCTTGTGTATTGGTGAAGGTCCGGGGCAAGTTTGAGCATGAGCATAGAGAGGGCTTGAGGAGGGTAATCAAAGATAGGTTTCCAACGGAGGATAAAAGAATAATCTTCATAAGAATTCCCTGTCTGGGAAAAGAGCCAGGGGGCGTCTTGGTTCTGCTGAACAATAAGGCCATCGGCAGCAAGATCTTGTCCATAGCCAAAGAGGCCGAGGATGCTTGGGATGGGTACAGGGCTGAATACGAAAGGTGGGGACTGAAGCAGGAGGAGTTCAAGCAGAGTCTCATCAACGTCGTTAAACACTTCAGCTGATTTGAGGTAATCTGAGTATGGATTTTTCTGATATTGAGAGCCTTTCTCTTAGGCTTGAAGATGATGAGGAGAAGCTTAGGCAAGTAGAAGCTGAGCTGGCCTGGGTTAAAGATGAGTTAAAGCAGAAGCCCAAAAGGGATGTGAGAGAGTCTAAGTTCGCCAAGCTGGCTGGGTATCAGTGGAAGGACGAATCAGACCTTATTGAGAGGGCAAAGACTTTGAAAGAGAAGAGAGAGACATTGACGAATGATATCAAGGCAAATTATCAAAAGCTCTTGGAGGGTTTCTCCTCAAAGGATCTTATCGTGCCCTTGGAGCCAAAACCCAACCTTGAATCAGGGGTATTCTCCTTTAGCTATAGAAATAATGTAACATATCCCAGAACTATCAGGGTCATGAGCAAGATCCTTGGACTGTCTCTGCCTATAGTGATTGGGCCTGTTACAATTTCAGAGCGTGATGTCAAGGTCGCCGAGGAAGATCAGTACCTAGCAAAGGAGGAGGTTGTGGAAGCCTTTGAAGGTTTACAGAAGACTTTAGCATTGAAGCTGAAGCAACCAGTTAGGAGAAGGCTCTAATTAATCACACATTCCATAAAACTCAAGAAATAGTCGGTTAGGAAATACTTCATGGGAGCAGCAGTACTCAGACTGAATCGGAGTTTCTTCCCTATCCTTCAATCTTTTTCTCTTAAGCAGTATAAGAAGCGGTGCCTAAATAGATAATTAGTTGTCATTCCATAGATTCTAGATACTTCTCAGCATCCATGGCTGCTTGGCAACCCATGCCTGCTGCTGTTATAGCTTGCCTGTATCGATAATCACAAACATCCCCAGCTACAAATACTCCTTTTATATTGGTCTCAGTATTATTTCTCTTTATTATATACCCCTTATCATCGATCTCTATCTGCCCCTTGAAAAGATCTATATTTGGCTTGTGACCAATGGCTATAAAGACTCCTTGGCAGTCCATCTTACTTTTCTCTCCTGTCTTTACATCTTTTGTTATAATGCCCTCAACTTTATTATCACCAATAATATCCTCTACTACACTATTCCACTTGAAATTTATCTTCTCATTCTTAAAAGCTCTATCTTGCAAAATCTTGCTGGCTCTAAGCTTATCTCTTCTATGTATTATTGTAACCTTTTTTGCATGTTTTGTAAGTAATAAAGCATCATCTATAGCTGTATCTCCTCCTCCCACAACTACTACATCTTTATCCTTGAAGAAGGGGGCATCACACGTAGCACATGATGACACTCCTCTACCTATAAGCCTTTGCTCAGACTCTAATCCTAGCCATTTTACAGAAGCTCCTGTCGCTATTATAATCGCTTTAGCTTTGTACACATCGTCTTCAACTCTCACTTCAAAAGGATATGATAAGAAATTAACAGATGTTACATCATATTCTATGAATTCTGCACCAAATTTTTCAGCCTGTTTTCTCATCCTATCCATCAATTCAGGTCCTTGAATGCCATCAGAAAAGCCAGGGTAATTCTCAACTTCAGTAGTTAGCATTAGTTGCCCTCCAAGCGGCAATCCTGTAATTACAAGAGGCTTAAGATTTGCTCTAGCAGCATAAATTGCTGCTGTCAAGCCTGCAGGTCCTGAACCTATTATTATGAGCTCTCTCATAAAATTGGGGATGATTTATCAATCTTTAATAATTTTTGGTAATTAAATGGAACATAAATAAGGAAATTCACTTTTTCTTTGGCAATATCATCCCTTGCGTAATACATGCTCTATCTATAGCATCAAGAACAGCTTCTCTTATAATGTATCCAGCCTTATGCAATATAGTATCCTTTAGCTCAGGGTCAAATTCCATGCTCGCTGTACAGGGATAGCCATGATGAGCATTCGATATCACTTGCTCTATACCATCTATCTCACTCAACTTGATCTGCTGAGCTACATACCATGTAGAACCACAAGGTGCACTTCTTAAAACTGTGGTACTCTCTATTCTATCTCCCTTCAAATAGACTTCAATTATAGGCTTACCAATTTTGTATCTCCTGATGAATTCATCTATGATCTTCCTTCCGCTTTCCTCAAGAGAGCAAAAAGGCTTTGGAAAGGCATACTCAATTCCAAAATCCTTTAGCTCTAACTCAAGCCTTTTCTGAAGATTTAGTGGGCACCAGTTTCTATTCTCTATGGGCACGATAACAGCTTTGGCTTCTGTCTTCTCTACGAGTAGAGGCAATGCAGCAAGAAGGTCTGGATGAATGCCTATTGGTAAAATAATATCACATTTTGGTGGATTTTTTGGAAGGTATCTATTGGGATCCTCTATGAAGTTACTTAATTCTTCCTTTATCAAATCAACTCCACATATATCGGATGCAAATGGACCGTATTTGATCCTACAGTAACTGCATGCTAGGTTGCATGCTTTGCAAAAATTTGATAAATTTACTAAATTCCCTATAACTTTCTCGCCAAAATCATTCCCTACTATAAAATACAGTTGCATTTACCCTTACTCGCTCCTTGACTTTTCTGTTAATAAAACCTTCCAACATATTTTACATATAAGATATACTACTATATAACCATACGAAAAGTTTATAATTACTAATTTGTAATTACATATCATGGTAAACTATGAGTCCTTGGAAAAGGCAAAGAACTACAACGCCATCACTACTATATGCAAGATTCTAGGCAACATGAATAGGCTTAGGATAATCACGTGCTTGGAGAAGAAATCCTATTCTTTTGGAGAACTTTTAAAGGAATTAGCCATAAATCCTAAGGTCCTTGACGACCATCTTAACGTTCTAATAGCTAACAAGCTTGTTGCAAAATCGTATCCATATAGGGTATACACATTAACTCCTGCAGGTCATGTAACTAAACAAGGATTAGATGCCTTCACTGGCTATATTACGAGAATAGCCGATGTGCTTAAGGAGGAATAGCAAAAATGACTACTAAGCTGTCTATTGAAGAGTTAGAGTCGAGCTTTGCCAAGATCAAAGGGCTTGAACTACTGATAGGAAAGATAGTTGAGGAAGAGTGGGATGAGACTATGGGTCCTACTCCTTACCCATCTATAACTGATTTGAGAGCTTGGGATCATCGCCTCCTTCAGAGATATGAACCCTTCTACTCGCCTTTCTGTGATATGTGTTGCCTCTGCACCTTTGGAAAGTGTGACCTGACTAAAGGGAAGAAGGGCTCTTGTGGGATAGACATTAGAGCTCAGCAAGGAAAGATAGTTTTAATTGCTTGTCTTATGGGTGCAGCATGCCATACTACTCATGCTCGTCATATTCTCGATTATCTGATAAAAAAGAAAGGTCGAGACCATCACATTGATCTTGGGGAAGAGGTTGAGCTTGAAGCACCCCTAATCCGCTTAGTTGCAGGCATTAAACCTAAGAATCTTGGCGATCTTGAAGAGGTGCTCGACTATATTGAGAAGCAAATAACCCACCTTCTCTCAGCGACAGCTACAGGGCAAGAGGAAAGCTACATAGACTTCGAATCAAAAGCCTTGCATGCAGGCATGATAGATAATGTTGCTTTAGAAGTTTCAGATATAGCCCAGATCTCAGCTTTAAGATTCCCAAAGGGAGACCCAGATGCTCCTCTCGTAGATTTGGGGATGGGTGTTATTGATAAGTCCAAGCCTGTAATACTATGTGTTGGGCATAATGTTGCTCCGGGGTCAGAGATAATAAACTATCTTGAGCAATCAGGCATTTATGGCTCTGTCGAGGTTGCTGGAATATGCTGTACAGCTCATGATCTAACTAGATACTCTACTGGTGCAAAGATAGTAGGTCCTCTATCAAGGCAACTGATATTCGTGAGGTCTGGAGTAGCAGATGTAATGGTTCTTGATCAAGAGTGCATTCGCACAGATATAATAGATGAGGCTAAGAAGGTTGGAACAAGGGTTATTACTACTATAGACCAAGTCTGTGCAGGACTTCCAGATATGACAAAGAGCCCTGTAGAATCTATAATCAAAGAACTTGTTTCAGGAAATACTCCTGCAATCCTTATACATGATCCAGTAAAGGCTGGTGAAGTGGCTGTCAAGGTAGCTTTAGGGATTGCTCCTAGTAGAAGGGCAAGCATTATCTTGAACGAGCAAGAAATTCTTGATACAGCTTTAAGATGTAAAAATTGCGAGCGTTGCAGAAGGAATTGTCCCATAGATTTACCTATAAATGAAGCAATTTACGCTACCCATGAAAAGAACCTCGATTTATTAGCTCAAATTTATGATCAATGCCTGAACTGTGGAAGATGTGAGAGTGAGTGTCCTGAGCAAATACCGATAGTCTCTGTGATAAGAGTAGCAGCTATGGAGAAGATAAGGAATGAAAAGTACAAGATGAGGTCAGGAAGGGGACCAATAAAAGATGTTGAGATCAGAAATGTTGGAAGACCCATAGTCATGGGCGAAATACCTGGGGTAATAGCTTTCGTAGGTTGCGCAAATTACTCCAATGGAAATAAGGAATTGGTGGATATGGCTGATGAATTTGCGAAGAGAAGGTACATAGTAGTAGCCTCAGGCTGTGCAGCTATGGATATTGCACGCTATAAAGACGAGAATGGTCAGACTTTATACGAGAAGTATTCAGGAGATTTCGATGCAGGTTGCATACTCAACACAGGTTCATGTGTATCTAATGCCCATATAATAGGAGCTACCATAAAGATTGCTAACATATTTGCGAAGAGAAGGTTAAGAGGCAATTTTGAAGAGATAGCAGACTATATCTTGAACAGAATAGGAGCAGTAGCCATAGCTTGGGGAGCTCAGCATCAGAAAGCAGCTTCAATAGCAACAGGTGCAAATAGGCTGGGCATACCAGTAATTCTAGGTCCTCAAGGGGCTAAGTATCGTAGGGCTTATCTTGGAAGGGCAGATAAGAAGGAAGACTGGATGGTCTATAACGCAAGGACAGGCGGAAAAGTTTATGCTGGACCTGCACCTGAGCATCTTCTATACGTTACAGAAACAAAGGAAGAGGCTATGGTGACTGCGGCAAGGCTTGTAATGAGACCAAATGACATGAGTAAAGGTAGGATGATCAAACTTTCACATTATGTAGACCTTCATCAAAAACTCTATGGGATAATCCCAGACGATCTTCATCTATTCGTGAGGACTGAGGCAGACCTACCTATAACTATGAAAGATCAGCTGTTAAAAGTGCTTAAAGAAAGGGGCTGGGAACCTATAGAGATTCCAGACCCTACATTACTGGAAAGGCAGATAGTTAGGAGGGAGTAAAATGTCAGCAACACCATGGCAGATAGGAGATATACCAGGTCCAAAGCAAGCCCATATCATAAAGCCTGAGATGTTTCTGAAGGTGGCAAAGACTTTAAGGAGACCTTTGATAGTGGTAGGGAGCAGAAAGGAAGCTTTAGAAGGTAAAGATATAGCAAACTATATAGTAATGCTGGCTAAATCAATAAATTCACCCTTGGCCGTTTCTCCTAGCCTTTTCAAGAATTTCATGAAATTTGAGGATATAAAAGTAGTGTGCATGGGAATCGAAGATTTAGTAAACCGCCTAAAAGAAAAAGAATGGGAGGGATTCGATGGTAAGGGAAATTATGATTCTGTTTTATTCATTGGAGGCGTATACTATTTTCAATCTCTTATGCTCTCAACTTTAAAACATTTTGCTCCCTATTTGAAGACTTTTTCAATGGATAGATTCTACCATCCAAATGCAGACTTCTCTTTCGAGAACATGAATGAGGAGAGATGGGTGCAAGAATTCAAGAATATGGTTGAAATGATAAAATCATCTTTAAGCAGTTAAGGTGATATGAATGGCTGAACCATGTGATGTATTTAGAGAAAAAACCAAGATAGGACTTGAAAGACCTGAATTTCCTGTTGATGTTGGAGAGATGTATGAAGGAGAAAGAATTCGCAAGCCAGATATGTATTTAGAGTTCGGTGGCATGAATGTTGAGAAGAAATGGGAGTTAGTCCAAACAAGACCTGTAGATCAATTAGAAGATGGAAAAGTCACAGTGATAGGGCCTGACCTCCCAGAAATGAAGCCTGGAGGCAGCTATCCTATTGGTATATTGGTGGAAGTTGCTGGTGCTAAGGTGGAGAAGGATTTAGAAGGAGTTTTAGAAAGGAGGATTCACTACTTCTTAAACTACATTGAAGGAGTGATGCATTTAAATCAGAGATACGATATTTGGATAAGAATAAACAAGAGATCTTATCAAAAAGGTTTGAACTCTTTAGTCTGGATTGGAAAAGTCCTTGCATGGCTCTACAAATCTAGCTTTCCTGTTATAGAGAAGATACAAGTAACCATTTACACAGAGAAAGCGAAGGTTGAAGAATTATTTCCTATGGCTATGGATGTATGGAATAAGAGAGATGTTAGAGCCAGGACTTTGAAGGATGAGGATGTCAACGAGTTCTATGCATGTGTTATGTGCCAGTCCTTTGCACCTACTCATATGTGCGTCATAACTCCGAACAGAATAGGCTCATGTGGATCCATAAGCTGGTTCGATGGTAGAGCTGCTTACAATGTAGACCCTAAAGGTCCTAACTTTCCAATACCTAAAGGCGAATGCTTGGACCCTATAAAAGGCATCTATGGAGGTGTTAACAAAGTAGCCCAAGAAAAGTCTTTAGGCGCTATAAAATCTATTTCACTTTATAGCATGTTCGATAATCCTCATACCTCTTGTGGTTGTTTTGAAGGTATAGCCTTCTATATACCTGAAGTTGATGGCATAGGCGTTGTGCATCGTGATTTTAAAGGAGCTACTGTCAACGGTCTAAATTTCTCAGCCATGGCTGGACATACAAGCGGAGGGACTCAGAATCCTGGCTTTAATGGAATTGCTATAGAATATTTGAAATCATCAAAATTCCTTCAGTCTGATGAGGGATGGGAGAGAGTTGTTTGGTTGCCTTCACAGATCAAAGAAAGGGTAAAAGATGCTATACCTGAACATCTTCGTGATAAGGTAGCCACTGAAGCTGAGTGCAAAACTATAGGGGAGCTAAAAGAGTTTCTGAAGAGCAAGGAACATCCTGTAGTGAGTCGTTGGAAGGTTGAAGAGGCTAAAGAAGTTAAAGAAGAGGCACCAGAGATTGTTTTGCCTGCCCAAATCCCTGCTGGCATCGAGATACCCGCTCAAGGTGGATTAAGAATAATACTGAAGAACGTCAAGATAACAGCTGAGAAGATCATAGTGAGGCGTGAGAAGAAGTAAGGGGATTTTATGGAAGAGAAAGAGGTAAAGGCTCTAACAAAAAGTCTAATCCAGCTCATAGAAAGGTTCGGCGATCTTGAGATAGAGAACGTCGAAATCAGGGCTGAGGAGCTTACACTCATCCTTCAACCCATCATAGGGGCTGTAGCACAGGCACCTCAATTAGTACCAAGAGTTGAGAAGGCTATAGAAACTCTGCTTAAAGCAGAGTTTTTGCCACCTATAGAAGCCTATCCAGGAGGGATTGCTGAAGTCCAAATAGGAGCTACAAGGTCTGATGGTGGATCTAGGAGAAAGGTCATAAAGATAGGCGGGGAGAAGACTATGCCCTTCTATAGCTTTGAAGCCCTAAACCCGAATAAGCCTGCCTTCGCCATGGATGTATTCGATATGCCTATAGTATTGGCAAAATCAGTGACTCAGCACTTTGAGGATGTTATGCACGATCCTGCTGATTGGGCGAAGAAATGTGTTGAGGATTTCGGTGCTGATATAGTCTCTCTTAACCTCATAAGCACTGATCCATTTATAAAAGATACATCTACAAAGGATGCTGCCAAGACAGTTGAGAGAGTATTACAAGCTGTAGATGTCCCATTAATAATAGGAGGGTCAGGTAACAAGGCTAAAGATCCATTAGTTCTAGAGGCTGCTGCTGAAGTGGCAAGTGGTGAAAGATGCATTCTTAATTCTGCAAATGTGGATAACGATTACAAAAGGATAGTAAGAGCAGCCAAGCAGTATGGTCATATAGTTGTAGCTTTCACTCCTATGGACATAAATAACCAGAAGAAGCTTAACAGGCTTCTTCTTGATGAAGGTCTACCAAAGGAGCAGATAATAATGGACCCTACTACTGCAGCCCTTGGCTATGGACTTGACCATACTCTTAGCCTGATGGAGAGAATTAAGCTTGCAGGTCTTCTTGGCGACCCTAACTTGCAGATGCCTATACTTGCTCCAACAAGTAACAGTTGGGGAGCTAGAGAGGCTTGGATGAAGTCTGAAGAATGGGGACCAAGAGAGTATAGAGGGCCTCTTTGGGAGACTGTAACAGCGATCACAGCCATCATGGCTGGAGGAGACCTTCTCATGCTAAGCCATCCTGCAACTGTTAGAGTTATGAAGAAATTGATAGAAAATCTCTACGGAGAAGTCGATGCTGATCAAAGAATTCAAGATTGGATAACTGATATAGGGTTGTGAGATCATGCCTGAAAAAGCAACCTTACTCTCAGTCTATCGTTACCTTCCTCAGACGAACTGTGGAGAATGTGGCGAACCAAATTGCATGGCATTCGCCTCAAAGCTTTTAGAGAGGAAGGCTATTCCAGAAAACTGTCCTCCATTAAAGAAGCCAAAGTATAAAGAGCAGATGGCTAAACTGGTCGAGCTTATAGCCCCTCCTATAAAAGAGGTAAAGATAGGCATAGGAGATAGTTCAGTAAAGATAGGAGGTAAAGAAGTCATGTATAGACATGAACTTACCTACCATAATCCTACAGCAATAGCCATAGATGTAAGCGATATGATGGATGATGGCAAGATTGTGGAAAGATGTAAAGCCATAGAAACTTTCACTGTAGTCAGAATAGGAGAACCTCTCAAGTTAAATATGGTAGCTGTAAGGTGTGCATCAAAAGATCCTGACAGATTCTCTTATGTAACATCTCTTGTAGCAAGAAGTTGCAATCTTCCTTTAATTCTCTGCTCCTTTGATCCTAAGAATCTTAAGGCTGCATTAGAGAAAGGACAGGTAGCTAACAAAAGACCATTACTATACGCTGTAACAGAGGATAATTGGAGAGAAGTTTCAGAGTTAGCTAAGCAGTATGACTGCCCAGTGGCTGTCTTTGCACCTAAAAATTTAACATCACTCAAATCTTTGATTAAGACTTTGCAGGCTATAGGTATTCATGACATAGTCATAGACTTAGGCTCATACACAGAAGGCAAGCTCTTGAAGGATAGCATCAATAACCTAGTTATGATAAGAAGGGCAGCTATTCAAAGGGGAGATAAAGACCTAGGCTACCCTATAATGGCTATACCAGCAATAGCATGGATGGGAGAAAAGCAAGACCCTATAACTGCATCTTACAAAGAAGCCTATATAGCATCTTTATTCATGAATAGATATGCAGATTTAATTATAATGCACACTTTAGAAGTATGGTCTCTACTTCCAGTGCTCACTCTAAGGCAGAATATATACACAGATCCAAGAAAGCCAATCTCAGTAGAGTCAGGTCTTCGCACCATAGGGAAGCCTGATGAGAAATCACCTGTATTACTTACAACGAATTTTGCATTAACATACTATACAGTAGCTAATGACCTTGAGTCTGCAGGGATAAATTGCTACCTGTTAGTATTGAATACTGAGGGATTGGCTGTAGAAGTATCTGTGGCAGGAGGGCAGTTCAATCCATCCAATGTAAAAGATCTATTTTCATCTTCAGGCATAGAAAAGACAGTGAAGCACAAAAAGCTCATCATACCTGGCATGGCAGCAAGGCTGAGAGGAGAAATCGAAGACTCAACCAGCTGGGAGGTAATAGTAGGTCCCAGAGACTCATCACAGATAAAGAGTTTTCTTGCAAAGTATTGGGGTTAATTAGGTGAATTATGAGATTCCATATAGAAGTTATCCATCCTGAAAGGTGCATAGGATGTTATAGTTGTGTTTATACATGCTCAAGGCATCTATTTGATACTATAGATCCATCTAGAGTAGCAGTATTCGTTAGAGTAAACAGTACAGTTGCAAACCCCTTCACAGTTATAGCTTGTAGATTCTGTAAAAATCCAGAGTGTGCATTAGCCTGTCCTAAAGGTGCTTTACAGCCTTTGCCAGAAGGTGGAATAACTCTAATAACATCAAAATGTGAAGGCTGCAAGACCTTTGATTGCATAAGTGCATGTATGATTAGAGCATTGGCTTTGAATAAAAGGACGAATTTTCCAATAATATGTGATAGGTGTGGAGATTGTGCCAAGTACTGCCCTCATAACGTTTTCAAGTACGAGGAGATGAAATGATTGCTGAGTAGAATTCTTTACATCGATCTTTCTGAAAGATCGAGTAATGTAGTGGATAGACCAGATTTATTCTCAAAATATCTTGGTGGTTCAGGAATAGCTTCAAAACTTCTTCTTGAAGAAGCAAGATCAGGCATAGACCCCTTCTCCCCTGAAGCACCAATAATCTTTGCTGCAGGTTACATGACTGGTATATTTCCATGCATGGTCAAGGCTGTGGCTATGTTCAAGTCTCCTTTGACAAAAAACCTAGGAGAGTCTCATTCTGGAGGTCATTTTGCAAGTGCGCTAAGATTTGCTGGTTATGGTGCATTGGTTATTCATGGAGCATCTGAGCATCCAGTTGTTGTAAAGATAATAGATGATAAAGTAAAAGTTGAGATGGCTGATTCTCTTTGGGGTTTATCACCTTTAGATGTTGAAAAAGCTCTTAGAGAAAGCAACTATGAAGGCATGAAGAGTGTAATAAGTTGTGGAAAGGCTGGAGAGAATTTAGTATATTACAGTAATGTAATAGTAGATAGATACCATCATTTTGGAAGATTAGGTCTTGGTGCCATATTTGGAAGCAAGAAGCTGAAAGCCATATCGATCTTAGGAAGAGGCGAGATTTCATTAGAGAATCCATTGGCTGTGAAGGAGATGTATGAAAAGTTGCATCACAAAGTTGTTAAAAGTGATGAGATGTCAAAGTATCATTATTTAGGAACATCAGCTAATATGCTTGAGCTTAATGAGCTAGGAGCTTTGCCTACTCATAATTTTAAAGAATCAAGGTTCAAGGATGCTGATAGTGTATCAGGGGAAGCTATTGCTGAGTCCTTGTTGAGGAGAAAGATTTCATGCCCTGGTTGCCCTATAGCATGCATACATTTAGCAGGATTAAAGACGAGCTTTGCCCCTGAGCATGAAAGAGGTAGAAAAGAGATATTTCATGAAGAAGTTCTAGTCCCTTACAATTATGAACCTATGTACGCATTGGGAAGCAACCTTTTATTAAGAGACAAAAGGGATTTGATTCTTCTCATAAATCATTGTGAAAACCTCGGTGTGGATGCTATGATGATAGGAACAGTATTGGCATGGACTACAGAAGCCTTTGAAGAAGGTAGAATAACTCTTGATGAAACTCTAGGGATAAAACCTGTATGGGGAGACACTGAAGCATATATGAGAATCATCGACAATATAGTAGAGATGAAGAACAAATTCTATGCCAAGTTAGCACAAGGTGTAGTAGCAGCTTCTGAGAAGTATGGTGGAAGAGACTATGCTATGGCATTAGGTAATAATGGTATGGCTGGGTACATAACTGGTTATGGAGCCATATTAGGACCTTTAGTAGGAGCAAGGCACTCACATCTCAGCAACTCTGGCTATAGTATAGATCAGAAGATTATGAATCAGCCTATGAGCATTGAGCAGATAGTTGACTTCTTGATAGATCAAGAAGACTGGCTTTACGTTCTTTATTCTTTAGGAGTATGCTACTTTGCAAGAAGAATCTATAGTAAGGAAGTTGTGTGTGAGGCTCTTAAAACTTTGGGGATAGATAAGGCTCAAGATGAATTGATGAAGATGGGCAAAGAGATATTTCATAACTTATACAAATTTAAGGTTAGGGAAGGATTCGAATTAGGAGAGCAGAAATTACCTAAAAGAATCTTTGAGGTTCAGACTCCTCATGGTAAGCTTGAAGTTAAAAAGATTAAAAGCATGATAAATTATTACATAAAGAAAAGAGAGGGAGAAGGACTTCATCTAAAGCCTGAGGAGAAGGCTTTAAGAGAGCTTCTTAAATGAGATAATCCTATAACTTAATAACTTCTTTAACAATATAAATGGTGATAATCTTGTGTGAATTCAAAGTCATCAACAAAGAAGGTGAGAAGGAGCAAAAGATCGGAGAGGATATAGTCTACGCAAAAGTTAGCGATGATTATGTCTTACTGAAAGATATACTTGGAGGAGCCATAAAAATTCATGGAGCCATAATAGAAGAAGTGGATGTAAATTCAGAAATCTTAAAATTGGTAAGCTCGCCTCTTATCATTAAAATAAATAAGTTCTTGGATGCTTGTCATAGATGTGATTCTAAGAAAGTTTACGATAAAGAATTGGAGGCTCTTTGGGAGGAGATAAAAGCTTCTGGTGATGAGGCTGTTCGCACACTATGGAAGAAGTATGGGAAGAGATAAATTGACCTTTAGCATAGCAGTATCAGGGAAAGGAGGGACTGGTAAGACAACAATCACAGCCCTTCTGATAAAGATTCTGAGTAAAAAAGTAGAACCTATGCTTGTAATAGATGCTGATCCAAACTCTAATTTGAACGAGGCTTTAGGAATAAAGATAGAAAATACGATAGGAGATGTAAGAGAAAGATTTCTTAAGAACAAAGATAATCTTTCACCAGAGCATCCAAAGGAAGAATACTTGAACTATCTTATTCAAAGCTCTATTATAGAGAGTGATGATTATGATTTGATAGTCATGGGAAGACCTGAAGGACCTGGCTGTTACTGCTTCATCAACAATGTATTAAGAAAAATATTAGATTCAGTCTCTCAAAATTACCCTTTGGTATTGATGGATACAGAGGCTGGGCTTGAGCATTTCAGCAGAAGAACCACTAGAGATATAGACTTACTTTTAGTTGCCACAGACCCGACCATCAATGGTGCTAGAACAGCAAAAAGGATAAAAGAACTCTGCAAAGAACTGAACATAAACATAGGCAAGATCCTCCTAATTGTGAATAGGGTAACTCCTTCGATGGAAGGGAGGATAGAAGAGGTGATAAAAACATCTGAGATAGATTGTGTGGGCATAATCCCTGAAGACCCTTTGATCCAGCAATTTAACATAGAAGGAAAGCCTTTGTTAGATCTACCCTCTTCATCCATAGCTTTAAAAGCCATCAATGAGCTTGTAAATGGGCTTCTTCTTCAGCTGATCAAAACTTAATCTTTAGTGATCTAATACATGAAATTAGCCATAGCTGGAAAGGGAGGGGTTGGTAAGACTACTTTAGCTGGGGTCCTTGCAAGGCTCTTAGCTAAGGATGGTTACAATGTTATTGTAATAGACGCAGACCCAGCCATGAACCTTTCTTCTGTTTTAGGTATAGATCAAGATATTTCTTCGAAAATAATCCCTATATGTGAAAACTATGATCTGATCGAGGAGAGGACAGGAGCAAGACCTGGCTCTTTAGGCTCTGTCTTCAGCCTAACACCAACTGTTCATGATATAGCTGAGAAGTACGGAGTGCCAGGTCCTGAAAATACTAGGCTCATTGTAATGGGGACTGTTAAGTCTGGTGGTTCTGGTTGTATGTGCCCTGCAAACTCATTGTTAAGAGCTTTACTAAGGCACATCTTGATCAATAGAAAGGATTTTGTCATAATGGACATGGAGGCTGGGCTTGAGCATCTAGGAAGAGGTACTGTTAAAGGGGTTGATGCCATTTTAAGCGTTGTTGAGCCAAGGATGCAATCTATAGAGACTGCTAAAAGAATTTCAAGGCTTGCCAATGATATAAAAGTGAATTCAATATTTGCTGTAGGAAATAAAGTAAGAGATGAGGAAGAGAAGAAATTTCTTGACAATATGCTAAACAAAATAAGCATTCCAATAATTGGCATTATTCCTTACGATGATGCTATAGCTAAGTCTGATATGCTCAGAATTGCACCTATTGATTTTGCCCCTGATTCTCCAGCTATAAAAGCCATAGATGATATAAAGAAAATTCTGATAAAATATTACACCTAATTTTTAATACCTCCTATATGACAATTTCATTAATGTAAGCATGAATACTAGAACAAGAATTATCAAATTTGTCAAAATAATGAAAAGATCAGATATACTAAAACCATATCAAGATAAACAACGTATGAAGTGAAATATCTTCAGCCTTCTTTGTCTTGAAAGTTTTTACAACTTGAGGAAAGAAGCCTAATGATGAAGCAATCAATGCTACAAATCCAACTATTTGAAAGATATCGACCATGCAACTGCTTTTATCTATCTATATTTAAAGACTCAGATATCATATGAACTTCTAAGGTATGTTTTTATGCAAAGGTTTAGATTATGGCATAGGTAATTTGGGTTGGTGTACAAGCTTATAGAGGTTATAGGCAGATCTAATAAGGATTTCACAGAAGCTGCCAAGAATGCAGTCGAGGTGGCTGCAGAGACAGTTAGAGAGATTCGATGGGTTGAAGTTATTAGCTTCAGCATGATCGTAAAAGAAGAAAAGGTTTTTGAGTATCAAGCGAGGACTAAGATAGCCTTCGAAGTCATACGTGAATAGATGAAAATAAATTTGATTTAGCAGACCATAAAGATGTTGAGGATTAAGCTGAAATTTGAGTCAAATCCTTAAAGGCTAACCTCATCCTTCCATTTTTTAATCAGAGGAGATTAGAAGTGAGATGGAATATTGAATATACTAAATGAATGGACCGGGTGGGATTCCATATACGTTTCCATGTTCGCAGTATTTTATAGCGTTAGAATAGCGATTGTCTGCCTGTTTCGTTGCGTTAGCCTAAGGGTTACCGACCAGCCGACGTACAAGAACACATGCTCGAAAGGTATTTATTTCACACTACGTGAAGGAATAGCGTTTAGAGGAGAAAAGTTGACTAAGGGTCTCATCTTAAATGTAGGGGCAAGCAAGAGTAAGAAAGCAGAAGGTTTTCATAGCCCCATCTTTTCTGACGGTAGCTTTAAGTTTCTACCAATACTTTCAGAAGAGGGCATTAATCCACCAACAACCTATCGTTCCCTCGGTCTTGCCGAGTATGTTCCAGAGAGAGTGAGGGATTGTGAAGTTCATAATGACCCTGAATGGGCTACTTTCACCTATGGACATGTAAAGCGTTTCAACGAAATGGGAGAGATGAGAAGCCTTCGTGCAGGAGATTTTCTCTTCTTCATGGCAGCGTTAGTCTACAAGGGAGAACCAAAATTAAGAAAGCCTTGGATAAACCCCGACTGGGGAATGTATATTATAAGCTTCTTTAGATTAAAAGAAACTCTTACGGCAGATGAGATCGCGAGAAACCGTGAAAAAGTTGAAAAAGATTACGCTATGAATGCGCATATCCTTCGTGGGGATATAGCTCGTGGAAAACCACATCTTCTCTTTAAAGGAGATGATACATCGAAACTACTTGGCATTGCCGTGCCTCTAAGCTCCTCCGAAAAACCGCTTTTACTTACAGAGACCTGCATGAAACTATTAACCACGATTAAGGGTCGTCCACTAACGAAAGAAGATAGGCTTTGGTATCGCTGGACCCTAATGAGCGAAAATCAAAAACTTCAGGGTCTGCTACAGTATTTAGATGGTTTTCAAAGATGAACATTTGTCAGCCGATTTGCGTTCTGTTAGTTGGGATGCGATGCCCGTAAGTCTGACTCAATGTTGGCATGTCAGGCAGAAAGACTCTGCTCAACCTCTTTCTCCGATGGTATAAGGAGATTCCTAAGCAGAGATATCGGAACTGATTTGAACTAACGTCAAGCTGAAGTTTTGTGTCATGGGAGTGCGCCAAAGGTGGGGGCTTAGGTTTGAACCGTTGTCTACTCAGCTAATGTCCATTTTGTGCCCTAAATATGCCTAAAACAGATCGAAAATGGTAGTGGACCGGGTGGGATTTGAACCCACGACCGCCCGAGTGCAAGTCGGGTATTAGAGTTTGAACAATTCTACCACTGAACTACCGGCCCATAAAATAAAACATCTTGCCTATAGATTTAAGCCTTCTTAAGAATTATTCTATAGTGATTATAATTATTATATCATCAGTGGAAGAGGCTAGAGTCTCCTTTATCGACTTATGACCAAGGTTTAAATCTATAGATTATAGTGTAAGGGTAATTTAAATTCAGATTAAAAAATTGTCATGCATAGTATTTGCGCCTTATGAGAGACCTTATCCCGACGCCTTGAGCTATTGGTAGTGGCTGAAATGGTACCTCTCTGATGTTAATACTTCGCTCTTCGAATTATGGCTTGGACGGATGATGTAATGATTTCGCTGGCATTCAGTATCTCTACCTCAACAGGCTTAGCATCTTTAGAATAGTGAATGATGATGCCTGAACCTATATCTTCTCCATACTCTGGCTTTTCATCACTTAGCGTTATGATTAAGGCATCTACATCAGGGCTGTAGTCAACTTTTAGGGCTTTACTTGCTGACATATCTTTCCCTCCTACTAAGATATACAGTGACCACGGTTATAAACTCGTTCTCCTCGAAAATTATTCTAATAATATGCTTATTCTTAAATTTGTGGGCAACTTTTCGACCCTTATATCCAACAATTATTTCATCTGGATGCCTGAGCGCATACAATACTTGACGTTTAGTTAGTCCATATCTTAGAATTCTCTTAACTGCATGGTCTGTTATATGTATTCGCTTTTGACGCCTACTACCACTGGACAAATCAGCTCTTTTTCATCATCCTGATTATCATATATAAGGAAAATAGATTTTATGTTCTAATAAATTAAATTCTTTTATTGGGATACTTTACCATTTACCCTGAAGAAAGTCATCTAAGGAGTAAGTACGATTCTACTAATAAGTCGATACTCATAAATTCTCTTCACCCAGATTACATAGAGGAAACTAAAACTCCTGAAAGAAAACTTAACTATCTTACTCTCTTAACTACGAAGGAGTTAATCGTCCATAATCTTCCACATGAAAGAACCCACGCTACATTGGAGAAATATGTAGAATTATTACTACGGGTAAAGAAGTATCTTCCTATCTATCCTTTCTATAGGATGTAAATATCATCAATCGCCATGCATAGTATTTGCGCCTTATGAGAGACCTTATCCCGACGCCTTGAGCTATTGGTAGTGGCTGGCTAAAATGGTCGCCTAAGCTTCCATCTTACACCACCACCCCATCAAAGCGATCTTCTATCGCAGCTCTCGTCCACAGCTCCCCTTTCGAGGCTACTGTGAAAGGTCATCTTTTCTTGGGAGAGGCTTCGAGCTTAGATGCTTTCAGCTCTTATCCCCAACGGCTTAGCTGCCCGGCTTTGCCCTCTCGGACAACCGGTAAACCAGAGGCCACGTTGCCCCGTTCCTCTCGTACTGAGGACAACTTCCCCTCAGATGACCTCCACTCCCATCAGATAAAGACCGACCTGTCTCACGACGGTCTAAACCCAGCTCACGTTCCCTTTTAATAGGCGAGCAGCCTCACCCTTGGCCCCTGCTGCAGGACCAGGATAGGAAGAGCCGACATCGAGGTACCAAACCGCGGGGTCGATGGGAACTCTCGCCCGCGACGAGCCTGTTACCCCTGGGGTAACTTTTCTGTCGCCTCCAGCCCCCAAAGGTGGGGACATGAAGGA
>JACGUK010000074.1 GCA_024256265.1 archaeon | reverse complement strand
TCAGCAAAAGAGGATGAGATAACAGCAAAAGTTGTCGATGTTGATATTTCTGAGGCTCGTAATAAGAACATAACAAAATTCAACCATGCAATTCAAGATAGGAGAGTAGAATTTTATAGAAAGATAGTGATGCCTTAAAAGGTCCCGCGGGCAGGATTTGAACCTGCGACACTCCGGTTTCTGTGCGCCTAGTAGGCTGGTGAGGTTTGCCAGAGCAACCCTCTACAGCGTCTCCCCCTCAATGAGGGTCGGAAGCTCTACCAGGCTGAGCTACCGCGGGCCAAATAAAACTATCTTTTTAGGCAAATAAATATTTACCTTTCAAAATCTGAAGGCAAATGTCTAAGTCCTCTAACCCTATGATAGCAGGGTTTATCTTTTACCCTTTATTTGCTCTTACAAAGCTTTTTTTATAAAAGTTTTATTGCCTCTATGATAGCGCTAGTTTTCTGGGCTACTACTCCTAGCTCTCCCTCCTCTAAACACAGATGGGATAATAGCAGCGGTATTCAATGCAGTAAGCCATAGGTATGTATTCTTCAGCCCTTCAGCAAAGAGTACCTTATCTGCTTCGGGGATAACGATAGAGTTTGTGGATGATATTATATTTGTTACCACCACGTATGGCACAGTAAAGGTCATTATCAGGACAGCTAGATTGAGGCTTATTGTGAAGCCAACATTAAAGAATGTGGCCCTGAATGCAGAGGCGATTCCCCTCCTTTGAGCTGGAACAGAGCCCATTATCGAACTCATGTTTGGTGGGATGAACATGCCTACACCAGCACCAAGGAGAATCATGTAAAAAATTATAAGTGAATACGGCGTGGATGCATCTGTAGTTGAGAAGAGGTATAGGGAGATGCTTGTCAGAGCTAGCCCAGACGTGGTAAAGGGGAGATGTCCGAATCTATCAGAGAGTTTTCCGCTCACTACCCCAAAGAAAAGGAATGCTATATCGAAGGGTACTATCCTTATTCCAGCATCAAATGGGCTCAGATTACGAACAAGCTGGAAGTAAAGGCTGAGCAAGAGTAGTACAGCGCCCCAAGCTATTGCATTCAGTAACTGCGCTGTCACACCGCCAGTAAACTCTCTTATCTTAAGGAGCCTTAGGTCGAGCAACGGGTGCTCAAGACCTCTTTCATATACTACAAAAGCTACCATGCTTATTGCGCTAATAACAAGAAGCGCATAAACTGTGACATGCTCTGCTATTTCATAAGCAGCAAATGTAAGAGCCATGAGAAAGCTGGTTATAGAGGTTGTGAATGTTATAAAACCAACCCAATCAATCGGGGCACCCATCTCCACGCTCGCTATCTCCTTAAGCCTTCGATGGGCCCAGACAGTTCCGAAGATACCTATAGGCACATTGATGTAGAAGAGCGCCCTCCAATCTAAGAAGGAGAGAATTACTCCGCTTACAGTCAGCCCAGCCATCGCACCAAACCTGAAGGCTATCTGATTTACACCAAGAAAAAAGCCAAGTTCATTCTTTGGTGTTGCATCCGTTATCATAGCTATGCTATTCGTGAAAAGTATACCAGCCCCGAGCCCCTGTACGCCCCTGAATAAGATAACCTGTGTAGGCCCTTGTGCGAGGCTTGTCAATGCAGAGCCTACTGTGAAGATTGTGAAGCCACTTGTGTAGACCTTCACCCTCCCAACTATGTCCGTAATTCTACCTACAAGAAGCAATGCAGCCGTAGTGCCGAGAACATATGCCTGAGTAAACCAGATCGCCTGCTCGGCATCTGCTCTTAGGACTGAGGCCACCTGAGGGAGACCAACTATGACTATTCTAGAGTCTAGCCCAGCCATCAGGATCCCAACAGTTGTTACTGTAAGTACCGTCCACTTGTACTGCAAGTGAAAACCTCCCTAGATCTTTTCTAAACTATCTCCTTAACCTTCCTAAGTAGCCAGACTATTAGGCTTGACATAAAACCGATGGTTATAATCGATATTTTATAATCATTTCCTTGCCTTCTTCCATACCTTCTTCCCTGACTCCTTGATTTTCAATTGCTATGTCCACAAGGTTCACATACATATACACAACAAAAGCCCCGAAGTTGTAAAGTAAAATAGCAGGGGATTAAGCTCTTACCACCTTTTGAAGTTAACTGACCTTTTTCTCTTCATTTTTACGTCTTTATAAGTGGACTTAGACCAGCAACCAGAGCAGACCAAAAATCTTATCTTTAACGCTTCTTTATCATGGAATTTCTCGATATCGAACCAATCCGCCTTCTTCGATTGTAATTGTGAGTTGTCCTTTCCCTCCTTTTTCTTTATAAATTATGACTCCGTACAATGCTTCACAAAGTTTCTTTGCTTCATCAATTGACATTTTTGATATAAATGCCCAAAAATTCCCGTCCTCAAGACATAGAGTTATTCTATCATCATCGAATAGTTTTAGATCGTCGTTTATTCCAACATATCTTGATAGTATTTTGAATTTTGATTTTGGGATAGATATTACTCCATCTTCTGGAATAGTATATGCACCAACATGTATCGTGTTTTCCATCTCACTCTCACCTTTTCTTACATTATAAAGATACTTCCACTCTTTAAGTATTTAGAGGCTCTTCTAGCCAGTATGAAAGGCTTTGTTAGGACTTCCTTACTACAACCTAAGCACTTTTAACCTATCTTTAACTTCTCATCTTCAGATACTATTAATTCAAGCATATCCATAGCCTTATGGATTTGTTCTTCACTTATCACCAAGGGCGGTAGAAAGCGAAGAATGTTCTTGCCTGAATAGAGTATTATCAACCCTCTCTCAATGCCTTTCATCAATATGTTCTTGATATCGAACCTTAGCTCCATTCCTAGCATCAATCCTAAACCTCTAACATCCCTAACTATTCTATGATTCGCTTTGATCCTCTCTAGCCTTTTTTTGAAGATCATCCCCAGATTGGCAGCCCTCTCGATAAGATTTTCCTCCAATATGTAATCTATGGTTGCACATGCAGCAGTGCAGGATAGTGGATTACCACCAAACGTGCTTGTATGGTCACCAGTCTTGAAGGCTGACATGATTTCTCTTTTAGCCAAAGTCGCTCCTAATGGTAAGCCTCCTGCCATACCTTTTGCTAAGCAGATTGCATCAGGTATTACATTCCAATGCTCACATGCCCACATCTTTCCAGTCCTACCAAACCCTGTCTGAATTTCATCGAAGATTAATGTCATATTCTTCTCATCACAAATTTCTCTAATCTCCTTTAAGAAGCCATTCGGAGCCACGTATATGCCGCTCTCTCCTTGTATAGGCTCCACTATTATTGCTCCAGTCTTTTCTGTTATAGCCTCTCTTACTTTGTCTGCATCACCAAATTGTGCAAATTTTATATCTGGAACTAATGGCAAAAAAGGTGAACGGTACTTTTGATTCCAAGTTGCTGATAAGGCTCCAAAGGTCTTGCCATGATAACCTCTCGTCATAGCTATTACTTCAGGCTTTCCAGAGTATCTTCGAGCAAGCTTTAGTGCACACTCAACCGCCTCAGCACCACTATTACAAAGATAAACCTCATCTAAACCTTTTGGAGAAATCTTCACAATTTTTTCTAAAAGACTTGCTCTAACATCATTGTATAAAGAACCATGGCATGTGATAAGCCTCTTAGACTGCTTATTTATAGCGTCTATTACCTTTTTGTTGCAATGCCCTACTATAGCAACTCCATAGCCACCCATGCAATCTATGTACTCCTTACCTTTTGTATCCCAGAGAATGGCTCCTTGTCCCTTCACGATTACTATAGGAAATCTCTCATAAACATCTGCAAAATGCTTATCCTCAATCTCTTTTATTTCTCTCTCATCCAGATAAGATCACCGTACCATTCTTATGCTTGATGGCTGATTTTATAGGATTATCAACAAGCCCTGATGCTATTATGCTTTCTTTTACGCCCATCTCTAAAGCCTCTATAGACGCTAAGACCTTCTTCTCCATACCAAAACCAATCTTTGGCATGATCTCTTTGGCCTCTGATACACTCATCTTTGGAATAGGCTTGCCTTTCATCAGCACTCCTGGAACATCTGTAAGGAATACGATCTTGTCTGCTTTAATTCCTCCTGCCACATAGGCTGCTGCTCTATCACCATCTACATTCAATAGTTCTCCTTCATCTCCAATAGCTATAGGAGCTATGATGGGCATGTAATCATTATTGATTAGAAGATTCAATAGATCAGAATTTACGGATTTGATCTTGCCAGTATAGCCTCCTTCTATTACCCTCTTCCTACCCTTCTCATCCATTGCTATCAATTTCTTCTTACGCTCAGCCTTTATGGCTGAACCATCTATTCCTGAGAGACCTATGGCATTTACCCCAGCTTTATGCAATGCAGAAACTATCTCCTTGTTTATCTTCCCTACCATGACCATCGTATAAATTACGACGGTCTCCCAATCTGTGTACCTGCTTCTAATCCCTTCAGGGGATACTATGAAAGTTTGAGGTTTCCCTAGCTTCTCAGCTATCTCTGTAACTTGATCCCCACCACCATGAATGAGCAAAATCTTCTGATGAATAAAAATATCCTTCAAATCCTCTAATATTGTGGGGTTTACCCCCTTTTCTAAAATGCTCCCTCCTATCTTTACTACTATGACCATTTCTCACACTGGGTACAA
>JACGUK010000073.1 GCA_024256265.1 archaeon | reverse complement strand
TAGCATGGTCTGGTGAAATTGCGATAGTATAATCTTCTTTAAGACCATTTAATAATCTCCCGATCAACCATATATCCAAATCCTCTATAGTCTTTATCTTTAAGTTATAATCTCCTAAATGACTTGCTTCGTCATAAGCTTCCACATGAATCAAAACAAAATCGTGATCTTTCAAGCTCTTTAAAGCGTAATCTGCTTTGCCTTCATAATTTGTATCATGATAGCCTGTAGCTCCTGGGACTCTTATCACATCCATGCCTGCAAAGACTCCTATTCCATTGACTATATCTACTGCAGATATTACCGCTCCTTTAATGCCATATATATCATAAAAGGGCTGAAATCTTGGCTTCATCCCATGACCCCAGGGCCATATCATATTCGCAGGGTTGATTCCTTTCTCAATTCTCTTTCTATTAATAGGATGATCTAGTAGTAAATCTTTAGAAGATATTATCATCTTTTTTAGAGTTCGGGCTGTCTTTTCACCTCTTTCATCGATTTCTCTTGGGAGAATCTCAGAGATAGGTTTATTCAAGGCATCATGAGGTGGTGTGCATTTAATTCTATTGGAGTATTCATTTCCTTTTAGAACTAGCAGATGCCTGTAGCTCACTCCCACAAAGAATTCTATCTCTTTAGGCTTCTCATAAGCATCTTTTATGCATTTTAAAAGCTCTTTAGCCTTCTCTGTTTCAATATGCCCAGCAGAGTAATCAATCAAGATACCGTTCTTTTCAGTTATTAGATTACATCTGAAGGCTACGTCGTTTTCATTAAGTTCAACTCCAATGCTCGCTGCTTCCAATGGTCCTCTCCCAGTATGAAATTTTCTAGGATCGCAGCCTAAGATGCTCATAATGGCAACATCTGTGCCTGTATCCAATTCTTGAGGTAGAGTGATCAACCTTCCACATGATCCATGATAGGCTATGAAGTCCATGTTAGGATGCTCGGCTACCTGTAAAGGTGTCTTGCCACCTAACTCTCTCAATGGGCGGTCTGCTAATCCATCCCCAATTATCAATATGTACTTCATTGGATAAGTAAGGCTGATTGCTCTCCATCATAAACTTTTAGGTAACAAAAAGGCAAGATAGCCATATCTTTAAAATTCTCTTAAGCTACGCACACTTTTACTGTCTTCCCATATAAGCAGTTAGGATCCGATTCGAATAAATCCCCAAAATATACATAAGCCCTTGATCTACATCCTCCACAATTTATTAGGAATGGACAAGAAGCACACCAGCCTTTAATATTCTTCCTATTTCTTAGCCTTCTTAAGCAATCATTTCTTAGCCATATATCCTTAAAACTTTGCTTTCTTATGTTTCCTATCGTTATTGGCATAAGGTCACAAGGTTTCACATCTCCATTCGGTCTTATTGATATAACTGTAATGCCTGCTGAGCAACCTTCGCTAAGAATTCCAGCAAGGGCTTGTATTCTACCATAAGCTGTAAGCTTCTTCATAGCTTTAAGCCAATTCTTTGATGGTATTCTTGAAAGAATTTTTGATATAGCTATTCTAGGACCTTGTGGGGCTGTTGTAGACATCTCCATACCATTTGAGCCTATCAAAAGATTATACGTCCTATCAAAGGCTTGCTCTAATACGCTCTCCCTCTCAATTCCTTTCAAGTCTAAATGGGCAACACGTCTTCCTCTCCCTGATGGGACGAAATTGAACAATATTATTCTCTTAACTCCAAGGCTCTTAGCTAAATCAATAACATTAGGCAATTCTTTAGCACTTTCTCTTGTTAAAGTGAAAGCTATTCCTGTCATCAAACCTGCCTTTACGCTATTCTTTATACCTTGAATGGCTCTCTCCCAACTACCATTACCTCTTAGCGAATCATGCACTTTTGGACTTGCTGAGTCTATGCTCACTTTTATGTAATCAAGTCCAGCATCAATTAACTTCCTTGCACTCTCTTCACTTAAGAGTAAGCCATTCGTTATGGTTACTGTGTAAAATCCTTTATTATGTGCATATTTGATTACATCAAACAATTCAGGGGAGCATAAAGGCTCTCCTCCTGCTATCATAAGAGCAACTGTACCCATATTGGCAAGCTCGTCTGTGAGTTTTATCTTCTCATCCCTATCCAATTCGTCTGGAAGGCTTGTTTTAGCGTCAACATGGCAATAAGCACAATTTAAATTGCATTCATTCGTTATCTCCCAGACAGCTATTATTGGTGCTACTATTGGCTGAGGTCTTGAACGTCCAAATATCGCCAATCCATGAATCTGGTCAAGGAGGATTCTCCTCATCCATGGCTCTGATAGGAACTCTTTAAGATCATTACGCTTAAAACCTAAAAATGATCCTATCAACCCAATGAGATTCGCTAAAATTATCGAGAAGGGGGCACACAACCAACATCTGTCTTTTTCACCTTCGGAAAATTTGGTTAAAGCTCTCTCTCTATGTATTCTTGACCACATATAGGGCATCTTTTTGAGATAAGCTTAGCAGCAAAATTCGATAAGGGTATATCCAATAACTTGTTGAGAATCTTTAAAGGGAAAGGCCCTTCCAATCCTTGATCACCTCTTTCATCATTATAGCAACCTCTTACCTTGTAGCAATAATTTGCTAAATCATCTGATCAGGTTTACCACTTTTCATACTTATAAGTTAATTATCTTATCCATCCAATCTTGATCTCTTCGTAATTATGCTGAAGCTTATTCGAATGACAAGAAGCATCTTGACAGGGTAAACTCTTAAAATTCATTTTTAACAATCTTTTAAACGCAAAGCCTAAAACCATCCTCTTCTGTTTTTATAAGAGCTATAAATCATGGACAAGGCTAAAAGAAAAAGGGCTAAGAAGCTCAAGAAGGCCGGTCACATTCGTAAATTTCGTAGATTTGGCTTTCTATCAATAATTGTCCTAGCCTCCATAATAGCCACTATTGCTGCTGCATACATTGCCTTTAATTCAACAAGCAACCCTCCCCCCGCAAATAGTCCCCCTCCTCCTGAAGGTGAGCTTAAGGCAGCCATAATCGACTCTCTTTACATAATGGATCCAAATCAAGACTTCTTGACCCAAGCGAATCAAACTCTATCAAACGCTGGCTTCAAGGTTGAAATATATCTTGGAGGGAATGTTACAGTAGAGCTCTTCAAAAATCTTCCTAGTCTTGGCTATAAGCTTATTGTATTAAGGGTTCATACCGCTTATGACCCTGATCTAGTTGCATTCTTCACTGGCACATATGCAGGCTCTGGATACTTGACTGAGCAACTTTTTGGTTGGGTCAGGATTGGACAGGTAGAAGGAAAACGTTTCTATGCTGTAACTCCAAGATTGATTGAAGAAGCAACCGGTTATGCAAGGTTTCATAATTCGATTATAATAGTAGACAGTTGCTTTGGATTGAATTCAACATCAATGGCAAGAGCCTTTGTAGAGAAGGGAGCATCAGCATACATAGCATGGGATCAAGGAGTATACTCGAATTATTCTGATAGTGCAACTCTAGCATTGATAAACTATTTATTAGAAGGTAAGACGGTTTGGCAAGCAGTAAGTTTAACCCCTAAGGACCCTGACTTTGGAAGCGAGGTATATTACTATGGAAATGGATTCGCTAAGATAAACTGAATAAAACTTTTTACTTCTTCATTATAACTATGCTCTCTCTCGCTCTTCCTATCTTAAAAGTCCTATCTCTCGTTACAACTCTTCTATTGGCAACAATTATTTTCTCAACTTTAAAGCCTATTCTATTGGCCAAATTCGCCATCAATGAATCTACTGGCACTATTCTATCTGGGAAGGCACCTTCAGCAACTACCATAGAGCACTTAGCACCATCTTTCATGACTCTGTAAATCTCTTTTAGTGAATCGTTCACATCTTGTAAGTACGCTTTTGCTATGTCTGGCAAATTCAATTCTGGGAACAAATCTTCAACATGCTTTGGGCTTAATCCAATATACGATCTCAAGCTATCAAACTTAAAGTCTTGAAAGAACAATTCATACTCTATTGAATAGACTTTTGTGTACTCTATCTTATTCAAATACGGAGGCGATGTTACAACAGCATCAAAGTTATTTTCTTCAAGAAAATCCATCCTTCTAGCATCTCCAAGGTAGACTTTTATTTCGGAGCCTTTGTAATTCACTCTCTTCAAATCATGGATCATTCTCTTAACAATTCTTTTAAATACCTTCTTTAGAGGAATCGTAGGCTTTTCACGTATCTTTATTACGCTACCATCTTTATACGCATAAGTAACCTTATCTGCCGAGTTCATCAAAGCTAATGTGAAGAAATTTCTTATCTTAGGATCGTCTATGCTTCTAATCTCTTCCTTGAAGAATAGTATATCTTCAAGAGAGTATCTTGAAAAGGCTCTCTTGGTCAAAGGGCTTAATCCTTTGATTTCATACTTTTTAAATTTCTTTGAGAAGAGCTCTCTAGCAACATCTCTGATCTTCTCCAAATAATAATCCTCTGTCTTTACCTGTGTAACGAAGACTGCAAGGGGAGAAGCGTCAACCCCAATAGCATTAACTCCAAATTCTTTTGATGCTAATAATGTTGTCCCTGAGCCACAAAAAGGGTCCAGTATCCGATCATTACTCTTGATTTTAAACAAATCAATCATTAGCAAAACGAAATCTCTTGAGAAGCCCTCTTTAAAGTAGAACCAGTTATGTATCGG
>JACGUK010000014.1 GCA_024256265.1 archaeon | reverse complement strand
GAAGAAGAGCGCCGCTAACAATGGAGAACCCCAGAAAGGTGTAGCCAATATAACGCCTAAAACGAACCCCGTATAAGAGACCAAACCTACTCCAAATATGAATGTTAGCACTTCAATTGCAGTCCTTGCCCTTATGTTGCCAGACCAGATAAACATAGATTTGAGTCGAGGCAATGAATCGGGTGGATGGAAAGATGCGTACACTAACCCTAGAGGAATTATGACAGTTAAGATCGTAGTCCCTATAGTGATCATCGAACTAGGATTGGAGTATGCAAACAATGCACGTTCGGGTGCGCCTAGGTCGAGCATGAAGAAGAAGATGCATAGAATTGCACTTAGCACTCCGATGTACGATCCGAACTTTAAGATGTCTCTATAAGCATTCCCTGTAAGAAAGCTTGTTACAGCTGTCAATATGAAGGCTCCTCCACCAAGCCCTCCGAAGAAGATGGCAGCAGCGATCTCCCATCCCCAAGCTAATTCATACGCCATTACTCATCACTCCTTAGATTTGGATATCTCCCTCATCTTAGCCCTACTTATCCTTTCCTTCCGCCACAGCACAAAGCCTAGGAAGGCAAGAGCCCCAGCACCGAAAATCGCAATCCCTCCACGCTGTGTTAGAAGTTTCCCTATCGCCAATGGGGCTGGAACCCTCATCTCATGTGTTGGGAAGCCCAACTCCTCAAAGGGAACTTTGGAAACATAGATCACTGAGTTGCCTATGTCCTCCTCATCACCAAAGACGTACCCTCCGATTGCTTCCGCCCTTGCCCTTGCCTTTTCGATCATCTCATCACGCTCACCGAACTCAAGAGCTTGTGTTGGACATGCCTGAACACAGGCAGGCTTCTCTAACCCAGCATCAAGCCTATTCATGCAGAAGTGGCACTTGTAGACAGATTTTATCCCATGATACTCATCGTAACCGTAGAATCGAGCCCTGTAGGGACATGCCGTGACGCAGTATTTGCAACCTATGCACCTCTCACTGTAAATGTGAACTATCCCATCTTCGCGCTTGTATATGGCTTTGGTTGGGCAGACCGGCAAGCATGGAGGGTCGTTACACTGCATACATTGCCATTTTGTGAATACCCATTTGTACCCATCGTTGTTCTGATCATACATGAGTTTGAACTTTACATGTGTCCAAGTTTTATGGCTCAGCATTGGTGGATTAGTCCAATCACTACTTAGTGATGTTTCTTCTCCTGGACGCATATTCCATCTTTTACAAGCTACTTGGCAGGCTCTACAACCAATACATTTCGTTAGGTCTATAAGCTTACTTGGTTTAAAATATATAGAAACCAACATTCACCACCTTATGCTTTCTCCACCTTACATAAGCAAGCTTTGTACTCTGGTATATGAGCACTAACATCCACAGCATCTATTGTTAATACATTTGCACTAGGTCCTGTGCTGAGACCTTTGAAGCCCCAGTGCCAAGGCATAGCCACTTCATCCACGGGTTTACCGTTAATGGTCAAACGTTTAATCCTCTCCGTAACTATGCATTTCATTCTCTCACCATCAGGGTTGGTAATTACACTTCTTGCAGTCTTCACTATTACATAATCGCCACTCTTCACACCAAGATCAGAAGCAAGCTCTTGACTTATTTCTATGAACATCTCTGGTTGTAGTTCTACAAGCCAAGATAAATTTCTCGTCATAGCGCCAGCCTGCATATGCTCTGCCAATCTGAATGTTGTGAGCACATATGGATAAATTTCTGGGCTACCCGTAGTTACTTCATACTTAAGTGCTGGTGCATACTCATCCCACATGCTTGGATACTCATCTTTCAATTGAGCATCTGGGCTCTCCAATGGTTCGTTATGCTTTGGGAGACCATGCTTGAGTGGGTTCCAGTCTGATTTAGTCGTGTCATATAAAGGTCTAGACCAGATCGCAGCTTTATCCCAGCCTAACCACTTTGTATCACTATGAGCCCACCAAGTGAAGAATTTGAAAGTTGGAGTCGTACCTTCACCTAGGTTATATAATACCCTCTGGTTAAGCATCCAGCTGAAAGCCCAGTTCTTAAAGTAGCCATATTCCTCATCGTTAGCATCAACAGGTGTAATATCACGCCTCTTTGCTAAAATTCCATCAAGATCAGGTCTTAGAGCAGGGTCCCACCCATTCATGTAAATCCTGTTAGCCGCGCTTTGCTCCAATGTCTGATCTCCTACCCCAATCGCTTTGGCACACATTTCTTTATAGACAGATTCTGCATCGGTTCCTTGTGATGATGGCCAAGTATTATCAGGATTATTCTCAAGGGTTACACCACCAATATTCTTAGTGATACTAGTAGCATTCTCAACTTCATACATTTCTGATGGCACTTTTATACCAGCATCCTCACGCAACCTCTCGAACAATTCAGTCAAGTACTGTAATTCTTGTTTACATTCTCCTGGTGGGTCTACTGCCTTCCAACGCCATTGAATCCATCTTCCTGTATTTGTAATGCTTCCAGATCTTTCGACCTGAACAGTTCCAGGGAGTAGAATATCCGCATAGACTGCTGTCTCTGTTTCGAAGATTTCATTCACAACTACAAATAGTCCTTCCTTTGCCAAAGCATCATTCCTTATGCGATAAGCATTGGGCATCGATACAGCTGGATTCTCTGCATTGATGAAAATAACTTTGATCAGTCCAGCTTCTATAGCCCTGAATATCTGCACAATGAAATTACCAAAACCAACAGGCAAGTCGCATACAATAGGCTCGTTATCAGGATCTATGCCTGGCCATGTACCTATATAAATTCCCCAATGGTACTCAAGGGCATTCCAAGTTGTGAACATTCTATCATCCCATCGCCATAGAGATGCCATTCCCGCAGATTCTGCTGTAGCCTGATCAGGCCAAGGATATATGGTGCCTCCCGAGACTCCACCACGCTTCGAAGGGTTTGAATTCTTCCATTTCTGATATCTTCTTATCTGATCCTCAAATTTGTCCTCAATTACTGTCGATGGGCTATACCACTTCTTAGTGTTTGGCTGCTCACGATAACCCATGATTACATGTGCTAATAGGTTCTGGTCTGTTGATCCTTGAACATTACTTATGCCTCTTAGAGCATTCACCCCGCCTCCAGGTTTACCCATATTCCCAAGTAATAATTGTAATATTGCATGCGCTCTAATCGCTTGGGTTGCGTTTGTATGCTGTGTTGTACCCATAGCATAGTAGATGTTGCCTGGTCTATTGTTCGTGTCCGTGAAGGTATCAGCGATCAACTCGAATTTATCTGGAGGTATGCCAGAGATTCTATACACTTCATTTGGATCATAATCATTAACGATAGCCTTTAGTTTACTAAAGATCGAATCAGGGTTCGTCTCCCAATCACTTAAGAAGTTGCCATTAAGGTCGTAAGGAGCAGTAGTCCTTATTTCAAGAAAATCTTTGTCATATCGTCCATTCTCGATAGTGTATTTGATTAAGCCTAGGAATATCGCTGCTTCTGAGCCAGATCTATACCTCACATAGATATCTGCCTTAGAGCCAGTCCTATTAAATCTTGGGTCAAGGACTATCACCTTCGCATTCTTATTTTCTATTGCTCTTGTTACCCACCTGAATTCCATTGAGTGTGACTCAGCTGGGTTGCTCACTATCAGGAATACCTTAGAGTTTTTAGCGTCGATTATATGATTTGTCATTGCACCGAAGCCATAGGTGTTTGCTAGTGCTACCACTGTTGAAGCATGGCACTTTCTCGCTTGATGCTCAACATTAGTTGAGCCGAGTAGCGAAATTAATTTCTTGCCTAGATAACATTCTTCGTTATTCCAATAAGATGATCCGAGCCATGCTATAGGTGAGTCTTTGCCTACATAGTAGTAATCGTCTTTTCCAGTAGTCGAGTTTGGATGTTTGTAGAGGATGCCTTCCATTGCATCTTTAACCTTTTGAGCGATTATATTATATGCCTCTTCCCATGTGACTTCTTCCCACATTGGGTCTACATTCTCACCCTTAATCGGGTTTGTTCTTTTCATCGGTTTCTTTATACGGCGATCATTATTTATCAACTGAAAGTATGCAGTTGCCTTGCTACATAAGGCACCTTCATTTATAGGATGGATAGGGTCTCCCTCTGTCTCTATAACTTTATCATTCAAAGTCGTTACCAGAACCCCGCACCCCCCTGCACAATATGGGCAGATGCTTGGAAACTGTTGCCCCATTTGGTAGTTTTCAATCCTTTCGGGATTAGGGTAACCTTCCGCACTTGCCATAACCTCAGGAATTTCTCCTAGGGCGATCGCTGTGATAGTTGCTATCCCGCCAAGTTTCAGGAAATCTCTTCTGCTTATCTTGATCGAATCATTATCAGCTCCTGAAGAATTGACAAAGGTCTCATTATTTTCATCTAAGTTTGATGGATTTGGTAACTCTATTCACCCCTCTCTGTAGCTAAAATTTGGTTATATAAATCTTGTTTTCAAGTATTTGACGCCTCTATAGTATTACGACAAGGGGGTTCTTTATGCATCTTTATACTTCTTTAGTATAAGTCAAAAAGACTCTTCTATTATGCCTACCACTTTTTGAAAAGGAAAACTCTGATAAGCAAAGTTAAAAGAAAAAGACTAGAGCCTTTCTTGCAATTTAGAAAATTTTCAACTAAGAGACTGTTACGTATCAGATCAAGACTACAGTTTTGTAGACTACTCCAAGCACATAACTGATGATCAAGATGATAAATACGAATGCTATGTATTCAATTATAACGCTGTAACTCTTTTCCCCAACCTTTGCCACGAATATTCCAAGGAATATAAGAATTATCAGAGTGAGCAATACACCTACATAAATGGCAAAGGGTAGACCAAAAAAGAGTATTGGGATAACGAAAACTCCCACAGTTGTAATTAGCCCGTCCATAACTCCAAAGCTAATGCCTTGAAAACCTTCAGGTAATACTCTTAAACCTAACATCAAATATGAACAAATCGTAAAAATAGAAGAATCTGCAGGAAGATTTTTTAAACCTGAGGTAATTCAGCAAGTGTTACTTCAACAACTCCTCTCTGATAACCTCTAATCAATTCCACCTCTACTCTATCTCCTACCCCTTTCTTTTGAATAGATTTTTGTAAGTCTCTTATCGTCTCTATAGATGTGCCATTAATTCTAACTATCACATCTCCTTCTGATATGCCCATTCTATGAGCAGGGCTACCATAGATAACTCTGGCCACTATGACCCCAGCCTTGACTGGCAATTCATAATAAGAGGCTATCTCATCTGTTACACTCATTCCTATTACACCTAGCCAAGGTCTTATCACCCTCCCATAAGAAATGAGCTCATCGACTATCTTCTTCACAGAATTGATAGGTATGGCAAAGCCTATGCCTTGAGCGAAGGGGACCATAGCAGTGCTTATTCCAATAACTCTTCCATCTCTATCCACTAAAGGTCCACCACTATTCCCTGGGTTTATCGCTGCATCTGTCTGAATCAAGCTCTCATAAACATGGTCTTCGACTTGTATGTTACGGTTGATGGCACTTACAACGCCTGTCGTAACTGTAGGGCCACCTACAAGAGCGAATGGGTTACCTATAGCGATGACGAATTGCCCTACTCTTAATCTATCAGAGTCGCCTAACTCTGCGGCTGGTAAACCTTCTTCATCAACCTTTACTATGGCTATATCCGAACTGGCATCAGCCCCTACTAGTCTTCCTGATAACTTTCTCCCATCGACTAAAGTTACATCGATTCTATCACTACCTCTGAGCCTATACCCTTAACAGGATGAACATGAAAGAAATAATCTCTAAGAAGGCGAACAGTGCTAATGTTAACTACACTTGGGCTTGTTTTCTCGACCGCAGATATAACCCACTCATCAGGAGGTTCTTTTGGCATATTGACGCGTTAAGTAAGCTTAATTATTAAAGCGTTGCTGATTTAATTAAAATTAGCTTAAACTGATGAAAGCCGACCTAAAATTTCTCTTTTAGGCTTAAAACGCCTAAAGAACACATAGAATAAAGTAGTGGAGATAGCATAGAGGGTACCACAGATCAAGAATGGTAGATGAAGTGAGATATTAGCCATGATGTAACCTCCAAAGGTTGAAGTTATGGAGTAAGGGAGGTTCCACGCTACACCTGTTATTCCTGTGGCCGATCCTCTTTCTTCTGGAGCAACATTATTCATCATAAAAGATATAGATATAGGATTGGACACGTTCATTAAGAAGTTTCTGAATACGAACAGGACTGCTACAATGCCATAATCACTCATAAATGGTATTGTGAACATCAATCCTGTGGATATGCTTATGGTCAGAACTATGCTATTTATCATGCCAAAAGAATCCGAGAGCTTAGGGGCTGTAAGGTAAGATAGAGCCATGACGCCATTTACAATAGCGAATAATGGCCCTAAAACTACCTCATCTAATCCAAACCTTAAGTAAAACCAGAGAGAAAAGAGGGGTATTATGAAACCAGCCCCTAGACCTATCAAAGCATTGAAAAGAGAGATTTTGGCTATGATATTCAACGACCTTCTTGGGAGGAGCCTTCTTTTATCCTTATAGAATCTGACCTCCCTGATGAAAGTAAGAGGTATAGATGAGGAAATCAAAAAGATGGCAGCAATAGCGAACATAGGTCTGTATGAGAATAATTCAGAAAGGTTGAACCAAACTCTAAAGTAATTTGGCAGACCGCTCAACAAAGCCCCAAAGGTGTAAGCAAAAGTTGAGGCAAAGAAGGAGAGGCTGAAGGCCAAAGTTCTTTTCTCTTCAGAGGACTTCTCTGCCAATAAAGCGCTACTAGATGGATAGAACATGGCATTACCAATGCCACCGATTATTCCAGAGATTAAAAGAAGAGGATAGTATATGGTAAGAAAGTATACGGTGTAGAAGATGAATTGAAGGATTATTCCTAGCATTAGAAAGAGCTTTCTGCCATACCTATCGCTCAATATGCCAAAGGGAACGACAAGGGTTGAACTTGCTAGACCAAACGCAGTATAAAGTGCGCCTATCATAGTTGCATCTATCCCTGCTTTATCAAGATAGATTGGTTGAATGACCAGCAGAAAGCTGAAGGGCAAAGATACGAGGCTATTTACGATAATAAGTAGTTTAGCGTCTCTTTCAATCCCACCATAATAATTCATAACGCTTTGGATTCGTTGCCAAAAAAGTAGACGCATTGCTACGCTCAGGCAAGATGGCTTTCAGCAATATATAAACAAAAGGTGAATTTCTATTTGTTCATTTGATAGAATTTATGTAGATTTAGTATGGCTTTATGGTAGATTTCAATGCTTGAGAGGTACTCCGAAATTTCGATGCACTCTTTATGTGTGTGAGACAGATGAGGGTTTCCTGGACCATAGGTAACTACAGGCACTTTAAAGGCATGCCCAAAAGCGTTCATATCTCCTGTGCCAGTTTTTCTTAATAGTAAAGGTCTTTTCTTTGTTATCTCAGATATTGCTATGGTTAAAGCTCTTATGAGAGGTGAATTCTTATCGGTCTCGAAGGGCTCCGTCATATCTCTTACCTCTACCTCTATCTTTGGAAAAGATAAATCTGATTGGTATCTTTCAATTATCTTCATTATATCTTGGCAAACATTCGAGCAGGACATTTGAGGAGGAATTCTTATATCTGTAGTTATTCTGCACGTACCAGGCAAAACATTATGAGTAGTTCCTCCTCTTATTTTTGTGATGCAGGCGGTCAAGGAATTAAAACGATTATTTACATCCTTTCTTTCTGAAACATAAGCACTTATTGCATTCCAGACTTCAAATGCCTTCTCAATAGCATTTTGTGACATCCAAGGAGCGCTGGCATGAACGCTAGCTGTTTTGCATATAATCGTCAATGAGATTCGACCTTTATAACCAATAGTTATGTTTTCAATGCCACTAGGCTCTCCAAAGATGGCATAATCGGCTTTAACATCGTTCTTTATCAACTCTCTTATACCCATTCCCATTCCTTCCTCATCTACAACCCCTGATACTGTAATCTTCCCAAAATTTCCTCTATCTATGAATTTTGATGTAGCCATGATCATGGCTGCAAGAGAGGATTTGGCATCTACAGCGCCTCTACCGAATAAAAGACCATCAACAACTCTTACGGGTTGCATGCCAGGAACAGTATCCATGTGCCCACATAACAATGTCGAAGGAGAGCCTGAGCCTATAGTTCCTATTACATTGTTCACTTTATCTATACTAACATCTTTAAAGCCAAGATTCTTCATCTTTTCAGCCAAAAACCTAGAAAGAGGCTCTTCTCTACCTGAAGGAGTATAAATCTTTAAAATATCTTCTAAAAGACTTACAGCTTGTTCCTCCAAGGTTAAACTCCTATTTTCTGTATTTTACGAGGTAATCTATTATCAAGCCTGGTATATCCACGCCCGTAGTAGGAACCGTATTCTTGAACTCAGTGGTATTATTTACTTCATGAACTAAGAGTCCATTAGGGCTTTCCATACAATCAACTCCTAATATTCCTCCACCAACTGCCTTTGAAGCTTTAACGCAAATATCCTCTAGCTCTTTTGTTATAGGACAATTCTCTGCTTTTGCTCCTAAAGCCATGTTCGTCTTCCAGTTCCCTGATAAAGATACTCTATATATTGCAGCAACAACTTTATCATCTATCACTATACTTCTTATATCCCTTGGCGGACGCTTCACATACTCTTGAATGTAGTAGACTTGGTATAGGGGGAACATGTGCTCTCTATCCTCGAAGATAGCCTCAGCTGAATCCCTATCCTTCAATAATGCTACTAGCCTTCCCCAACTACCTATGGTAGGCTTTAGGACTGATGGATAGCCTAATTTCTCAAGGGATTTTATGGCACTCTCAGAAGTAAAAGATAGAGCTGTACGGGGTGTTGGTATACCAGCATTAATCAAAGCGAGAGTGGTGAGAAGCTTATTCCCAGCAGTAAGGGCAACTTTAAAATTATTTATCACCGATATCCCTTTTGCCTCTAAAGCTGCTGTGAGATGAAGGCTCCTAAAGTAGCTCAAACATCTCTGAAGTACAACATTCCCAAACTCCTCTTCGTAATTACTATCTAAGAGAAGAGAAACATCTTTAGAGTCTATTAGTTTTAGATTTACTCCTCTCTTCTTCGCTGCATCAGCTATAGCCTTCTCTTCCCATCTGATGTAATCGTAAACCATAGAAATCTTAGCTATCTCTTACTCACCCCAATCCTCGCCTATCACTTGTATTGCACGCAGATCAAAGCTACCATCTTTCTTCTTGTAAAGCTCGAAAGAGCCTCCACAATCAGGGCATGTGATTATCTCTCCTTCTATTGCATCCTTTGCCAAAGGTATCTCTCCATCACATTCTGGGCATCTCATTGAGTCTCACCCCTCAAGAGCTATACCAATTGTAAGCTTAAAACTTATCCTCAACCTTAAGTGCCTCTCCTTCAAGCTCTTCAGATAAGCTCAGCTCAAATAGATCGCCACAGCGAAGCCTCTTCAAACCTTGGGCAAGCTTTACAGCTTCTTCCATGCTTGGGTTTAGACCTAGTACACGTAAGAGAAAAGCAGCACCATGCTTACCAGATAGCTCGCCAAATATGATACGCCTTCTATTCCCTACAGTCCTAGGAGGTACTAACTCATAAGCTACAGGATTCCTTATTATAGCTGCGATGTGAGTCCCAGCCTTATGCTTGTAGGCATTCTCACCCACTATTGGCTTCGATTCAGGAGTCCTTACTCCAGTGTACATATCAATCAGATCTGAAAGTTCTCTCAGCATGTCCGGCTTCACCTTGAGTTTCTTGTTATATATTAATGTCAACGCCATTACAACTTCAGCAAGAGGTGCAATACCTACTCTTTCACCAAGTCCATTTATAGTAACATGAATCTGACTTGCCCCTGCTTCAAAACCTGCTAAAGAGTTGGCCGTCGCCAAACCTAGATCGTTATGGCAGTGAACATCAAGAGGAGTATTAACTACATCTCGAACAGTTTTAACAAGGTTATACATGCCCATTGGTCTCAATATGCCTAAAGTATCAGGTAGACTAATTCTATCCACCCCTGCTTCTGTAATCTCTTTACATATACTCTTAAGAAATGAAGGATCAGCCCTGCTGGCATCCTCTACAGTGAAGCGTAAGCGAAGTCCATGGTTTTTTGCATATTCGACAGCATTTACAGCTCTGCTGATAGCTTCCTCTCTCGATATTCTAAGTTTATGCTTTAAATGGATATCTGATACAGAGTGGTAAACGGCTATCCAGCTTGCATCACAATCCAAAGCCACATCTATATCCTCGGACAAAGCTCTAACATGAGCTATTATATTCGCGCTTAGTCCAGCTTTGATAAGCCTCTTGCAAGATTCTTTATGATCGGGAGAAATTATAGGGCTTATCTCTATGGCATCAACCCCAAAGTAATCTAGCATCCAAGCTATCTGTAGCCTTTGGCGCATTGTGAAGGATACTCCAGGGGCTTGTTCCCCTTCCCTTAACGTACTATCCAATATTAGCACGTCTTCTACGGAGTTATTATGAACTCTATTGTAATTATTCGCTAGACTAATCGATTCGATCTTCGTCATTTTTGGTTCTAAATTGGAACTATCCAATCCAAATTTCATCTATATTAGTCCAAATTATTAGGAAAACGCATTTATAAGTTTTTCTTTTAGCCCCAGCTCTTAAGGATTATCATAGTATTGGTATTGACCACGCCTTCTATGCTACGAATTTCGTCAACGCATTTATTAACTTCGGCAATGCTAGGCGCTGAGATGTTCACAAATATATCATATTGACCAGTTATCTCATGGACATCTTTTATCCCTTCTATTCTACAAAGCTTCTCTGAAATGGCTGAAGTGGATATTGATGGGCTTACTGAGATTAGAACTATTGCATTAGCCCTCTGGCTCAAATTAACCTCGACTGTGAACCTTTTTATCACTCCCTTAGATATCAAATTCTTTATCCTCTTCCTTATGGCAACTTCAGATAATCCTATCTTCTTTCCTATTGCGCTGTATGTAAGCCTAGAATTCTCCTTCAATGCATCTATTATCTGCTGATCTATCTTGTCCAATTCTTCACCTTATTGTATAGGAACATTAAACAAAGGTAAAATTAGAAGAATAAAAATTTTTACATTTATCTATAAAGTGCTTTCAGTCTATAGTCAACATGGGATTAGTAGATCATCTCACCTTTGATAAAAGATTTTGTTCGTTTGTCTTGAGGATCTTCAAATATCTTATCTGCCTTACTAATTTCTACAACCTCTCCATTGAATAAAAATACGACTTTCTTGCCTAGACGCTTTGCCTGAAACATGTTATGTGTTGCCATTATGATCGTCGTATTGAAATTCCTATTTATCTCCGAGATTATCTCCTCTATCATGGCAACATTATAAGGGTCGAGATTGGCTGTGGGCTCATCAAGTAAAATTAGCTCAGTGCCAAGGATCAGGGCTCTAGCCAAAGAAAGTCTTTGTTGCTCACCTCCAGATAGTCTTTTTGCAGGCCTACTCTCATAGCCTTCCAGCTTTACTATCCTTAGAGCCTCCCTGACTTTTTCTTTGATTTCCTTCTTTGAGTATCCTCTCAGTTTGAGGCCATAGGCAAGGTTTTTGTAGACAGTTGTACCGAAGAAAACGGTCCTTTGAAAGATCATGGTGCTTCTCGATCTGACTTCGTCTATGTTTTTATCATAAATTTTTGCACCATCAAAGTAGATTTCTCCACTCGTCGGTTTGTCAATGCCAGCCATGATTCGTAACAAAGTGGTCTTTCCAGACCCATTAGGACCTATTATGGCTAAGATTTCACCCTTCGTGACTTTTAGGCTGATATTATTAAGTGCTACTATCTCTCCGTACCTTTTAGTTACATCTTTGAGTTCTATGAGATAACTCATGCTTTACGCCTCTGAATGAGGTTTATAGATAGGCTTACAACCGAAACTATCACAAGCAATATTATGGCCAAGGCTATTGCCAAAACTACCTCACCCCTAGTGGTCTCCAAGGCTATAGTAGTTGTTAAGACCCTTGTAATGCCTCTTATGTTTCCTCCAATCATTAGGGCAATGCCAAGCTCGGCTATGGCTCTATTGAAGCTGGCAATAATAGCGAGAAGAAAACCACTTGAAGATTCTCCCAGAACTGCTACAGAGGCTTGGGTCTCTGAAGCACCCAAAGTTCTTGCCAGATCTCTTATCTCTGGGTCTACAGACTCTATGGCGCTAGTGACAAAACTGACAGTTATAGGAGTTATCAAGATGGCTTGTCCTATGACGATCCCAACAGGGGTATATAGAATTTGTAAGAAACCTAGTGGACCTGACCGTGAAAAGAAGAGGTAAAGAATCAATCCCAAGGCTACAGTAGGTATGCCTAACAAAGCGTTGAAAAGACTCTTTAAAACAGTTTTTCCTCGAAATTTTTTTAGACCCAAGATCATGCCAATAGGGACGCCCCATAGAGCTGAGAGAAAGGTTGCTGTACCAGAAATCAGGATAGACCTCGTTGTAATCTCTACTATAGTAGGGTCTCCAGAGAAAATGAGTTTTAGGGCTTCTATCAGCCCTTCGATTATCTCAGAAACCATAGAACATCATCTTATTTCCTAGAGATGAGTTCAACTGTAGAGTTCAGGATGGCCATTTTGATATTCTGGCGGACACTCTTCTCCATCGATGTAGGCATAATCTTTGATCAAACTCACGAGGGTTGGGTCCGTGTTTTCTTTCAGCAATTCCACAGCTGGAAGGAAAAGGCTTTGACCGTAGTCTTCTTTTCCATATTCCTCAATGACACTCTGACCTTCATCAGAGATCAAGAATTTTATGAAAGTTATGGCACCATCAAAGTTCAAACCTTCATATACGCTTGGGTTGACGGCAATAGCACTGTAGACGTTGAGCAGCTCTTGACCTTGGTCTACTAGTACTATCAAACTTATCTTTCCAGGTGTAGGAACACCATAATTGTAGTATGCTAGATAGGTGCCTAGGTCAGTGAGAGTATAAGCTGAATAATTATTTGCGATTCCAAGAGTTCCCCCCATGCTAGTACCAGCCTCTATGTACCACCCCTCATCTCTCAATACATTAGAATCAAAACCTGCCATGGCCCAGAGACTTTTTTCCTTGGAATGAGTTCCAGAACCGTCTCCCCTAGATACCCATTTTGCCTCTCCGTTTCTGCCAGCCTCGACTATCATTGTCAAAGCTTCTAAAGGCGGCAGATTCTTAATCCCTACGGGATCATCTTCTGGACCTACTATAACATAGAAGTTATAGGCAATTATCTTCCTACAAAGACCATATCCATCAGCCAAGAAAGTAGATTCTGCTCGTGGATCGTGTACAAGTAGCATGTCAGCATCCCCTCTTTTGGCATGTTGTATTGCTAGACCTGTCCCGACAGATATAAAGTAAAGATCGAAAGGATACTTGGCTTCAAACCGATCCTCAATTTCGTCAAGGAGACCTGTATCGAAAAGGCTTGTTGTTGTAGATATAACTAGCTTCGACCTTTTGCTGGTAAAGGCGCCCGTATAGTAAGCCGTTGCGAGGATTGAGATGACAATCGCTATGATAACGATGCTAGCCCAGATCATGGTATTCTTCTTCATGATTCTCATCCGTTATATTATGTCCAATATAGCGGACGATATACCCTTATTAATATATCGGTAGAAATCAGTAAGACATTTAGACAAAGATTTTCCTTTTTAGGCTTTTTACATATGCCTAAGAATTAATTATTATTACATCCATCAAACCATCAAAAATCTGTCATTACACGGAACTGATCGACTTCTTCCACACCCATTTTCTGAAGGAACGCTCTTGCAGCTCCAGTAACATCTTTTGCTGCTGTGATGGCTCTGCCAACCACAAGGATGTCAGCTCCTGCTTTTAAGGCAGCCTCCACATTATTTACTCTTATTCCACCAGCAACTGCAATCAATACATTTCCACATAATTCCCTTATTTCTTGAATATTACCCCATGCATACTCTTCATTCTCCACATCTATAGCCCTATGAAGTTCTATGATGTCAGGCTTAATTTTCAGCTTTTTGAGTATCTCTACTGGATTTGGAACATTCAGAGTATCCATCAAAGAGAGATCTCCAATTTTTTTGCACTCCTCTATGAACTTCTCCATCGTTTTTATTGGAGCAAGCCCTGAAAAACCAATAACATCTGCAGTAGCATCTCCTGCTATCCTTGCTTCAAGGTTTCCTGTATCAAGAGTCTTTAAGTCAGCAATAACAACTGATTCAGGTCTTAGCTGGTGAATCTTCTGAACAACCTCAACACCATACCTCTTAATTAATGGAGTTCCAGCCTCTATAATTATTGCATCGCTTCTTGGCAAAGCCCTAATGATTCCTTCAACTCTTCTCCAGTCTGGAATGTCAAGAGCAACCTCTAGATAAGGAGGCTTCTTCAAATTATTAATCCTGAACCCTATCATGCCATGTATAGCTTTATCCTTCTCCTCTAAAACTTTATCTATACTTGGAAAATTTTCCATAGCCCTCCTCAATGCAAGCTTTGTTGCGGCATAATTGTATCTGTATATTCTCTGGTAATCTTTTCCCCTTGGATGTATGAAAACTGAAACTATAACGACAAATTCTTCTGCTCGTTCTTTAGGAATTATTCCTTCTTCTACAGCATCTGCAACTGCCTTAGCAACAGCACTTTGAGCAGGACCAAATATTTTCTCTGCATCTTCAAGGTTTCTTATAGTAACTTTTGGCACTATGAGAGTCGAAGGTTTGGCTGGCAGATTCGGTCTGATCACACCAAGAATGGGTGTATGTCCTGTTCTTGGTTGTGCAATTGAATTTGCAAAGGCAATGCCTACAGAACTATTCTTCTTGCCTACAATAAGATCGATATGTGCAACTTCTGGTTCCTCACCAATAAGAGCTTCTCCAACAAAAAAATCAGTCATAGTGATCTATCTTGTACTCATAACCCATGACTTTTGTAAACTCTACAAGTTCACTTTTTTCATGCCATATTTTTATGTGGACAAAACCTCCTCTTTCATCCAAACCCATTATTTCTCTGGCAAATGTTGGAAAGTCAGGAGGTAAAGTTTTATCACTTCTCAAGAGATAATCAAGATAATCTTTAAGAAGAGTTATCCTGCCTTGTTTGCCTTTTTCCTTTAGCTTTATCTTCAGCTTTTTGTGAAAAACACTTTCTTCTTCAGCTTCTCTCTCACTCAAAACGACCACATAAATCTGGTAAATTTCTTTGTTATTAAAATTTTCTTATCTTTTACTAATCAAATCAGCAAAACAAGCCATTAATGATACGTGACCTTGGGGGTTTATTCTATATTTGAAGTCACTCGAGAATTTACGTTAGTCCCTTATAGCTTAAGGCGTTACTTCAGATAATGGAAATTTTAAATATGGGTTTAAGGTATCATCTCTTATGGTTAAATTTACTTTAACCAGTAAGGCTTTCGCCGAAGGCCAGTTCATACCAGTAAAGTACACATGCCAAGGTCAAGATATTTCTCCACATTTAGAATGGCAAGGAGCTCCAGAAGGCACTAAAGAGTTTGCTATAGAGCTCTTCGATTTAGATGCTCCAGGAGGCGGGTTTGTCCATTGGATCTTGTATAATATACCTGGAAATTTAAGGTCAATAGAGGAAGGAAAAATCCCCAAAGGAAGTAGAGAAGGGATGAATGATTTTGGGAGGAATAAGTACGGTGCCCCCTGTCCTCCGCGCGGTGCTCCACATCGCTACGTTTTTACTATTTATGCTTTGGACAAAGCTCTAGGAGAAATTCACACCTTGGACGATCTTAAGAGGGAAATAAGAGGGCATGTATTAGCTGAAGCGAAGTTGAATGGACTTTATCAGAGGAAGTAAAAATAACATAACTGTAAGGAGCTATATATCTTTATAAGTATAACGGCTTTATCTAATTTAATGGTAAAGCCAAGGTACGGCTATGGTTTCACTATATGGCTAGAGCATGATGGGAAGTACCTAATAGGGGAGAAGGAGGCTCGAATACTCGAAGGCATAAACACTATAGGCTCTTTCATGGGGACTGCCAAATCTTTGGGAATATCTTATGCTCATGCTTGGAATACTATAGATAGAATCAGCAAGATATTGGGAGAACAAATCATAGAGGCAAGAAGAGGAGGAGAGTTTGGAGGGAGTGCAAGGCTTACTGAAGCAGGTTTGTTGATACTAAAAGAATACAAGAGCCTTGAAAAGCAGATAGCTGAATCTCTTTCTTATAGAGAAAAAAGACCTATGGTAAAGTCAAAGCTCTTCAGCTATGATGTTAAAGCCCCAGACCTATCCATAATTGGGAGCCATTGTATTGGTATCGAGATCATTGTCGATTTATTGATGAAGGAGTTAAAGTTCAGTCCAGAGTTGGCTTACGTAGGCTCGTCTGGAGGATTGGCTGCTGTGATGCTTGGAGAGGCTGATATTGCAGGGGTTCATCTTCTTGATGATGAGACAGGGCAGTATAACGTGCCTTTTCTTAAAAGATACTTCATAGATGATAAAGCTGTTATAATTAGAGGATATATGCGTGAGCAAGGATTTCTTGTAGCAAAAGGCAATCCAAAGACTATCAGAGGCTTCGAGGATTTACTTAGAAAGGATGTTAAGTTTGTAAATAGAAGTTTGGGTTCAGGGACAAGAGCTATTTTTGATAGGGAGATGAAGAAAATTGCTGAAAGGATAGGGATAAAACCAAAGGAAGTATCACAAAAGGTAAGGGGATACGATATAGAAGTAAAGTCTCATATAGAGGTTGCAAAGGCTGTGAATCGTGGTAAGGCTGACGTTGGGCTTGGTATTAGAGCTGTAGCTGAAAAATATGAATTGGAATTTATTCCTTTAGCTGAAGAGCATTTTGATTTTGTTATAGATAAAAAACGTTTAAAGAAGCCTCTTGTAAATTCATTCATAGAAATGCTAGGCTCTGAGAGGTTTAAGACAGAAGTAGAGATGCATGCTCCAGGAATTAGAATAATAAAAGAGACTGGTAGTTTGATATACGAGCCATAGAGTGATCGAAAGGACTTATGATTAAATTCTCCTTTAAAATTGAAGGTAAAATCATAAACGGCTTCTTCAAGGCGAGACTGAATAGATTTTCAGCATTGGTAAAGCTTAGAGGAGAGGAAGTTAGATGCTTTTTACCAAATCCTGGTAGGCTGAAGGAACTCTTAATCCCTGATGCTGAGGTTTTCCTCAAAGAGATAAAGAGTAGAAACAGGTTAACCAATTACGATCTCATAGCTATTAAGCATGGCAACGTATCAGTATTCATCGATTCAAGGATGCCCAATAGACTTTTGCTAGAAGCCCTTAAGAGGAATAGAATTAAAGAATTCTCTATGTATAATGAAGTAGAGCCTGAGTTTAGGTTTGGTCATAGCAAGTTCGATTTTTTCTTAACAAATGGCATTGAAAGATGCATAATTGAGGCAAAGTCTTGCACTTTAGTGAAGAATGGCAAAGCTCTATTCCCTGACGCTCCAACAGAGAGAGGAAGGAGGCATGTTTTAGAGTTGATCGAGGCAAAAAAAGAAGGTTATAGGGCTTGTATTTTATTCCTAATACAGAGACCAGATGCTAATTCTTTCTCTCTAAACGATGAGGTTGATCCTAAGTTTGGAGAAGCGTTAAGAGAAGCATCAATGCATGGTGTAGAAATTTATGCTTATCTCTCCTGCTTTGATAGGAAATCTATAACATTGTTGGATAAAGTAAAGCCTATCTTCAAATAGTTTGTTTAGGCAATTTTACATAATTTCTTAGGCTTAAAAGGATTATGATCAAAGCTAAAATTTGCACGAAGGCTCCTATGAGATAAGGTGCTTGAGGACCAACCGTCTTAAGGATCAATCCTGAAATAGGGGCTCCTGTAGCTACTCCAAGGATATTCATCGTCTGCTGAAAGCCTATAGAAGTTCCTCTGCTACTTTGAGACGTAGAGCTCGCCACTACAGTAGATAAAGTGAGTATGGCACTCATAGCAATTCCCAAGGCTATCGAGCTGAGCAAAATGAAGTTCCAAGCTAAATTAAAGGCTAAGATGATCTGGGAGAGCATCAAACTGATGAATCCTACTATGGCAGGAATTCTAGGACCCTTTTTGTCTGTGATTGTACCAAAAAGATAGAAGAGTGCTATAGATATTGTGGTAGAAAGACCTATGTAGAATCCAGTGATCCTTACAGCCTCCTCCCTGATTCCTAGCACGTTCATCAGAGTGAGTGATAGGATTCCAGTAATCACTCCAAAGACATAGTAAAGAGCATATATGGATACATAAGAGGACAAAAGCCAGCCTATTGACTTCTTTATTTCTATGAATATTCTCTTCGGTTTCGAGCTCTTTTCAAGGGTTTCAGGTATGAGAAATGATAGAAACAGTCCAATCATCATTATAATAGAAAGTACTTGAAACACTGCTTTGAACCCCAATATAGAGGTAATCAGTCCGGAGATTATGGAGCCTATGGCTATTGAAGAGCCTACACCCATCCAATATAAGGCAAAACTCCTTCCTAAAGAATCCGCTTTAACATCCCCTACAAAGGCTATAATAGCTGGGAATGTCAACGAACCTCCTATTGCATGAAGAGCTCTAACGATAAAGAGCTGAGCTGGGTTTGTGACTAGAGAGTAGGCATAGACCATAATGCTATCTGAGAGGAAAGCAAGTAACAATGCTCTTCTCCTCCCAAGAATGTCCACAGAAATCCCCATCACGAAGCTAGCCAGAATGGCAACTACCGAGTAGAGTCCTGCTATCAAGCCTGCCAAGGCTTCGTCGGCTCCAAGAAATTTGGCATAAGCAGATATTACTGGAAGCATGAAAGCAGTATCTGCAATCCCGATAAAGCCCATCAACGTAGCTAGAGGAAGGAAGGATCTCTTGCCTAAACCTGATTTTAGCATGGCTATCAAACTTATTTGACTCCTTATGTCCTTACTTCGCTTCTATCACATTGATAGAGAATTATATAAAACTACGTTAAAGCGGATCCATTATCATTCTAGTGTTTATATGATTCTATTTTCTCATACATAAAATCGAGAGGTTTCCTCCTCTATGATCTCGCCAACCTTCATGAAGTAAAGCCTTGTAGCATAGGGCATGGATGGTAAATTCTTCTCTATAGCCTGTATTAAGAATGGAACTGCTCGCTTTGATGCCTTAAGCTGAAACTTCATCCATAGAACAGGGTCTTGCTTTATAGATATGCTATCACGTAGCTCTTCAGGGCAGAGGGATTTGGCATCAGACTCTATTATCTTAAACCAATACGCTAAAACATCAGGGTCAAGACCGAGCTTCTTCTCCTCGATCATCTCCAACAGTTTATCTATTGCACTAATCCCAAAATCTTCTCCCATTATGGTCATAAAAGAATTAAAACTTAATTTTAAAAAGTTATTGAAAGTCTCAGATATTTTATCATATAACATTTTATCAACCATAGATGTAAACAGTAACTGTTGCTGAGGTAGAGGGTTGGTTAGTTTTAGCATAAACATTTATTTTTCTAATATCGGTATAGGCAAATTTTAAAGCTCTAACTGTGTCAAACGGCGCTTCTTTCGTTCCATCAGAATCATAGCTAACTTCAACCGTATTCTTTGTTCCAGTAACATCTATCGTTTCAATTTTCACAGTAATAGTTTCTGTCCCAATGCTCGACAACACAATAATAATATTTTTTATGTCTCTCCAACCCATTCTCGCACCAGTATCAACTCCCCTTACACAAGCATCTCCATAAACATTCCCAGTCCCAATAGTAGGAGAGAAGGAATCATAATTGGTAACTCTACCAATCCTAATTAAGTTATAAAGAAGATTTCCCGTTACTTGAACGTCATCTACACTTTTAATTAGATTTACTGAACTACCATTAAGTAATTGAACTTTAATGGGATATTGTGATTCAATCTCAGAAAGATATACATTGTCCAGCACCACCCCATAATTTTTAGCCGCCTCAAGATACAAATCATATGCATAAAATCTCGTGAAGTTTTGAACTACCAAAGCGTTGTTAAATGTATTTAACCCAGGAGTAGTAGTGTGTAATGACCTAATAACAAAATTAGTAGGATTCTTCCCCGTAGCTGATACAAGAACAGCATACCCTTCTCCATCCGTATCTGGATTCAAATCAACCCAAAGATCAAGAAATATATCTGCATCATCCGTATCATAATAAAAGCGACAACCAGATGCTCTCCCAACATTAACTATGCCCTTGAAATAGCCACAGAAATTTTCTAGATCTACTCCATATTTATCGCTTTGCTGAGTATCCCAACTAAGAGAAACAGTTACATTATTAAAATCTCCATACCATGCTTTACCAAGAGTATTCTTTGTTTTCAAAGCCAAAGAAAGGAGTATATCGCTCATAAAAAACATATTATATCTTTTGGAAGTCTCAAAACCAGTCCCATCTAAGTATAAATAATTAACTCGGTCAGACCTTATCTCAGTTGTTCTTGCAGATTCTCCTTTGATAAAAATTGGCTTACAAACCTTAGTATAAACAGTTAAATCATTCCCAGTAATGTCGTACACACCCGCTTTAAAAAATACCAAACCACCATTATCTTTAATTGTGTTAAATACATTTTGTATTACTGCCGCCGCATTTGTACCACTATACTGTATTTGTCCAGTCTTGCCGTTTCTTGCTTTGATCGTATTGCCATCTTTAAATATAATATATGATACTTCAGAAATGAGACTATTAGGCCTGATGGTTATGGTATCAGGGGTGGCGAGTATTTTAGGCAGAAAGAAACTGTCTGCCAGAGCGCCTAATGCCCCCGCGCCCGCCCCAGTAATAGCTATTTTTTTAAAAAAATTACGCCTACTATGTTTTTCTGGCAAATACTCTCATAAATAAAAAAGAGAGAAATTAATGCTGACAACAGTAAATTCCAAATCTCCATTTGTGATTCTTTGCATCCCTATGCTGTCGATAACTGTTAGAGTGTACGATACTCTATAGACTCCTTGTGGAATATCTGATGGTGGGTTAATGCTCACTACAACCTTTGCTTTGATCACTCCATCTTCCATTATGAGGTTGAACATCTCTCTTTCTTCATCATTTATCATTTTACCACTTTCTCCGCAAAATGCCCCAAAAGCCCCACCAGTAGCTCTTTACCCTCGAACAACATTCCTCTTTTTGGGGAGCTATCATCGCTCTCGCTTTAACGGGGGCTGATCCCCTTTTAGTCCCCCGAGCTATCTGATTTCGATCTAAATCCGACACACCAATAGGGTACTCAACAAGGAATAATATGAGAATTTGGTAACATGTGGTACCTTTTCGAACCATGGAGCGAATACTTTAAAGAAATCTCAAGCCTTAAAATTCAGATTGACTAAGGTTGAGCTTCAGCTCAGCCTATTACAAATAATCTGTGATTGTGGTAGAGTTTTTATAGCTGAGAATCTAGAGCCAGAGTGCCCATATTGCAATAGAAAATATGTTTCTCAAATTCATGATAGCCCTAAAGGAATCGTATTGAAGATAACTAGATCGAGTAGATGACTTTGATCTAAAGAAATAAGCTCATGCTCTGGATTCATTGATCATAAGTATTATTAGAAGTTTCATCGAATGAGGGTTATGCCTATTAATGTATCCTTTAAAAATCGCGTATACACGAGTGATATCGTCCGTGCTTTTTATTACGTATCCGTTGCGAATAATTACATAATGGATTTAAACACTCAATGAAATATTATTAGTGATATTTGATGCAAGAGAGCTTGACAGAATTGATGGCAGTGGAGCTAAAGCGTATAAGGTTTAGAGTGCATTGCGGATGTGGTAAAGATTTCATAGCTGAGTACTTTGAGCCTGAGTGCCCTTATTGTGATAGAAGATACTTCATAAAGATGCTCGGTAATAAAAAGGAAGTAAGAATTTCGATATTTGAATAAAAGCTATTTGAGGAACTTCTTCAATATAGATGCCTTTTGTGATAATTTATACAATCTGATATTTGAGCTAGAATAAACAACCTCAAGAGCACCCTTATTAACCAAAAAATCCAAGTACTTTACCAAGTTCTTATGACTCATCCCAACATTCTTAGCTATTTCTCTGATAGATGCACAATCTCTATTGCATAAGAACTTCAAGGTCAAGAATCTCATATCATCCCCAAATATTGTCTTGCACAACCTAGATAAATCACTAATTTCTGAGCTCTTAAGCTCATTAATTTCCAAATCTACCTCTTAAATAAAGAATAACAATAAAAGCCTTATTCATAGAACCGATTAGAAGAACTTTCTTATTCGATGGAAGGCCGAAACCTTTAAAACATAACGGCTTTTCCCATCTCTTTGAACCTAATATTTTTCTCATAAAGGTCTGTATATTTGCGAGATAATGCCATCTTGTAGAGTCTTTAATATCTTTATCTCTTATGTATTTGTTATAATCTTCGATATCTTCCTTGTTAATATCTATCTAAGCGTATATCCCTATTCAGTAAAACCACATTTTAAAGGCGCTCTAAGTTTGGTCCATCTTGGTTTTTGGCTTTAAATCCTTTTTCGCTTTTCTTTGAGACCCTAGCCAGCACAGTTGAATCTTCGATTACCAGTTCTGGGGCCTCAACTGGTACCCACTCACTTTCACGAGAGGTTTTAATAGATATTGCGAGTTTTAAGGTTTCTAGCCATGACTTGTACACGATAACTTTCATTCCAACCTTAAAGTTTCCCTCTTCCATCTTATCTCTTGCTATCCTTATGATACCTCTCCCTTCGTCTTTTGAGGCGACCTTCTCGACCTTAGCTCTAACCTGAGCTGCACTAAATATTTCCCCAACAATATCGATCTCATCCCCTTGCTTTACACCAATATAAGTCATAGTGGCCTTATCAATCCTTACAATGCCAGCGTCTCCCTTTACTGGCTCAGCAACGATTAACTGTGCCCTTCCACCCATTTTTATCATCTCACCGAGAATACACATAAAGTTAATATCGGCGTAGGTTTATAAATATATGCCTTCAAGAAAAATTATTCTATATACATCTATGTGCATTTCAACAAATTCTTAGTTGAAAAATTGTTAAGTTGGGTACATGCTATACAAATTGCAATGGAATCAGTATACTTCACAGATTTTGCTCGATTTTTCAAGACCTCTATTAATAGCCATTTGAGCTATTTCTGCACCTAACTCTGCTATCCTTCTTATGCTATATAAGACTGCCCTTAAATGTGCTACTACATATATGTTAGATACCTGTTCAAGAATTTCTTTTGTCAACCTTTCTTCCTCAGATTCAATAATTTTCTTATACTCTCCTATAGCACTATTGGCAAGTTTTATATCGTTTTTGGAGATGCTTTGCATGGCTTTGTAACATATGCTAGAGGCTAACTTGCTTAATTGGGATAGTCCATTGACTATCGACTCATTAATTTCACTTCTGCAGTCTTTAATACTAAGCACATTCTTCGCGATATTCTCCGCCCAGTCACCAATCCTCTCTAGGAGCAACGCGATCGCTCTATTGCTTAAGGCGTGCAGTGGCTCTACTAAGCCTATTTTCTCAGCTATAGCCTTGTCTTGTTGTGCAGAGTAAAGTAGTCTAAGAGTAAGATAGTACATCATATCTGCGTCATCCTCTCGGCTTATGGCTTCTTTCGCCAGCTCAAAATTACTATCTATAAGCGCCTTAACAGCTTCCTCATGCATCAGTGAAGATATGATGTATAGCCTTCCCATTACTTTATATATCGGGAATTTAGCGGGATCTACTGAGCATTGAAGAACGATTTGATTTGGAGTTTCTTCGATTATGCCTAATCCTATAAGTTTACGTAAGATTCTACGAACCTCTTCAACATGTGCACCCTGCATTCTTATAGAGGAGACGATCCTTATTACATCATGACCAAGGATATAGTTCCCCACTATGATTCTCTCCAGCATTCCATACTCATCACATAAGTTTGAGTTCACGACTGCTTCTTTAACCTCTGATTCTTGCTTAGCTAAAGCACTTGGCACTAGCTTTAAAGACCCATCCTTTTCTTGCGTAAATAGAATCAAATCTCCAGGTTTAATACCGGCTTTCTTCGCCCAATCGATGGGCAATGAGACAGCTAGTGATGAAGTGCCAACTCGTTGAACTTTTCGACCTTCCATATAATATCTTATAATATTTATCAGTATATAAATGCTTATAATTTTAAGGAAATATCATTAAAGTGATTCTTCAGTAAACATTTTGATTGATGCCAAGCCTAATTTTAACTCATGTAGCAATGAATTTGAATAACAATCTTTTAATCGTCCAGATTAAACTCACAATGTAAGCCGATAATCATCTGATACAGCTAGCCTTTAGAGCAAAGCTTAATTTCGTACGAGGCATTCAATCAAAAGATAGTCATGAAGAATAGCCCCACTATGTAAGGGGCTGAGAATTTATAGAGAATCCAGCTTCTTCTGCTGGTAGGATGAAGAATAACTCTAATGTTTAGGAAGATAAGCATGACATCAAGGATGGTTACGCCAATCAAATAAACCAATCCATAATATCCTAAGAAGAAAATTAGAATTGAGGCGAAGCTGAGGATGATCGATAAAACCAAAGTATACCAGCAAGCTTTCTGCCGTCCAACAATCGAAGGCATCATTGGAACATTAACTTTTTCATAGTCCTTGACAAAAGCTGTAGCTAAGCTCCAGAGGTGAAGCGGTCCCCAAAGCACAACAAGGAAGCCCATTAAAAAACCTTGAAAATCTAGTGTACCTCTGCCAATCACCCAACCGAACCATACAGGAGTAGCAACGGCTGGGGCTGTAGCGAAAACATTTAGAAAGCTTCTCCTTTTCAGAAGTAGCGTATAGAGTATGATGTAACTAAATAAGCCTAAAAAAAGGAGAAAGACAGCAGGATAGCCTAAAAAATAAGTTATTATGACTGAGACAAGCATTGAAAGCATGCCGAATGTGAAGGCATCTTTTGCCTTTATCTTTCCAGAAGGGATAGGTCTCCGCTTAGTTCTAGCCATTATTCGGTCTATGTCCTGATCTATATAACAATTGAGGGCGTTCGAGCTAGCCGCTGATATAAAGACCGCTACAGCACCTAATAGACTTCTCCCAAAGTTAGCTAAGTTTCCTGATGTGCTCGTAAATACAGATAAGAGGTAGAGGGAAAGGATAGCAAAAGTAATTCTAGGCTTTGTAAGTTGCCAGTATGCTGAAATTTCCATCATATTATCCTCATCTGCTCAGCTACCAACTCGGCTAAGTCGAGTATCTTTACATCGCTTCTTGCCTCTTTTGCAGCATCTATTAAGGTTATTTTACAAGTTGGGCAGGCAGATGTAAGTATCTCTGCTTGAGTCTTTTCTGCATGCTTTATTCTAGTGGTCCCGATCTTGAGCCTTAACTCGTCGTCTATCTCTTTAAGGAAGCCTCCTCCACCACAACAGTAGGTATCCATACGATTCTCAGGCATTTCTAAGAATTTGTCTGTTAAGCGTTTAAGCACATATCGAGGCTCTTCCACCACACCGCCTAGCCTAGAGAGTTCACAAGGATCATGGTACGTCACTCTTCCTCTAACTTTTTCACTAAATTGTATCTGTCCATCTCTAATGCATCGACTTAAAAATTCTGTAAAATGAAGCACTTCGAATCTAGGTTGGTGCCTAATGATCTGAGGATATTTCCACTTTAGCATTTTATAACAGGCTGCGCAACTGGTTATGACTCTCTTTGCCCCCATAGATTCTATGAGATAAGTGTTGTGACGAGCAAACTCTTGTGCTTTTCTTTGATCACCAATTGCTATCCATGGATTGCCACAACACCATTCATCGCCTAATAGCGTCCAATTCTCCTTTACATGATTCAATATCGATGCTGTTGCAAACGCAATCCTTTGATTTAACTCTAAGAAAGCTGAGCTACAGCCAACGAAGAATACAGTGTCTGCTCTTTCTTTTATCGGCACCTCTTTAAGCCCTGTTTGCTCGATCCATCTGAGCCTTTTCTCTGCATTTGCTTCGAAAGGGTTCATCTTCTCACTTAAGGAGGTAGCGATCTTCTTTAGAGGTGTAGGTAGATAACCTGACCTGTACAAAATAGAGCGCAATACTTCCCTAAGTTCTCGATTTTGAATGCCGAAGACACAGCCTGTCATGCACCTGCCACAAAGAGTGCAACGATATGACTGCTTCGAAATTTCTTCCAGCCTCTCCGCCTTCACTGGTCTAGGTCGAAAGATTATAGATAAGATGCTACGCTCCTTATTCACCAAATACCTTAACTCATTGAGTTTCAATGCAGGTATGGCTAACACATTTTTATCCTCTAAGTAAACTGGGCATGAATTAGCGCATGCTCCACATCTCACACAAGTCTCTAGCTCAATTACTTGAGTAGCGGTAAGCTCATCGATTGAAACGGTTACTCTCTCGCTCTTCACAGCTCACACCCCATATCTACCACGCCTTATACCAAATAATGTCCTCACGATTAGGGCAGTTGCTCCATGGATGAATTTACTAAAAGGAATATACATGATGAAGAGCTGAACAGTTACCAGATGCACCGTAATGATTATCATATTAATCATATCAGCAGGATTAGGCCATAAATTTGGTGAGATAGCAGCAAGAAAACCAGTGAGACCTATAATCCATAGCAACGGAGCTGCGATGAAGTCTCCTATACTGGAAATAGCCCTTAAATGTCTCTTGGTTAGGTATTGAAATACTCGGCGAGTTATCATAATAGAAAGAGAACAGATAAAGATTATTGAGATTATATGTGAGATTGGCTTTGGAATAAAGACAGAAGTATATCCTGAAATAGGGATAACTGAACCGATGTAGTTCAAAAAGACAAGCTGATGGGCCATCGTAAAGAGAAGAAGGATGAAGGATAGATGCATAGTCACTCCTACCATATAGAACGGTAAGTCTGTCCTCGCAGCTAAATCTCTAGGAGGTAAGAGGTTGAGAGTCCAATTTTCCACTACACTTCGTAACCGACTACCCCTTACCGTCGTTGGCTTGCCCATCACTGGTGCTACTTTCCATTCCATAAACCACTTCGCAAACCTGACTGCGAATCCGAATATGAATACTGTTAAGGTAATCACTGGTAAGACTGTTATTGCAAGCGTGAGCCAAAGGAGCTCGCTCAAAGCTACCTTTTACCTCCTCTATTCTTCCTCCTCTACAGGCTTAGCCCTCGCCACTGGAGCTACGGCCTTCTCTTCTGGGACTAGTGTTGGTACCTCTACTTCCACTAAAGCGCTCCTCTTCTTATGGAACGTGTATGCAAGATCAGTAGCTATAAGGGCAGAGAATGCAGCAAGGCATCCCCCGTATATCCAGAGGAGTGAAACGATTGGGAACCCGGTGAAGAACATGATGGCACCAGCAATGGCTAAGGCTAGCGATACATAGAACATAACCGCATAGCCGAGGGCTATCCAACCTTCTTTTACCATTTTCTCACCCCACATAAAGAGGGAAGGTCCCAAATATATACGTAGTGTTTATATTATGATCACGTATATTTACTGTAAATATAAATGGACTTAGGAGCTCTCGGGCTCAAATCTTCTCGATTCTAGCCATTCAGGAACTATTATTGTGTATACCATTTGATTGATGGTTATTCCTCTCCGTTCAGCCATTCTGACTAACTTGTCATATATGTCTTTTCTGATCAAAATTTTCTCCTTCTCTTCTTTTAGTTGAGATTTATTAACCTCTGCTCCGACCGTGGCTCTAACCACACCTTTATAGGGCTGAACGAAAGTTACAGTCTGATAAAATTGATAGTAAGTGTAGAGCATCATGACTAAAGCTGCAAGGGCTAGAAGTGAGCGTAAGCGAAGTATAGTGATGTCTAACGCTTCAATGATACCTATTCCAAGAAGGAAAAAAGGGATAGATAACAATGTTTTCCAGGGTCTTTCAAAAGGACTTCCTTTGAAGAAATTTGAGAAAAGATAAGCCAACACAGTTGTCCCACTTGCTATAGATATAATGAGAATCATCAACACTACACTTAGGAGATCTTCTAACATAAGCATCCATTATACTGGAAAACTTTCATTTAAATAAGGTTTTTGTGGCTTCCTGTTAACGTTCTTCTGTTGTGGTTGTCTTTCAGCCATTTGCAGAAAGGATCAATGGGTTCGATATGTTGTATTTAGTCTTGAGTTTAATCTTCTTATTCGTGACTTATTTTTAACTTCAATGCCATTGGCGCCAATCTCTCCAACCTTATCACATAATAACTCTATTCGGTGCTCTAAGCGTGGATAAACAAGAGTTATTGTATCGCTCATGCCATCAGGTATAGAAATAATAATAAACAAAGTGAACTAAGGGCAAACCTTAATCTTAAAATGTTACCTCTTATAATGAGTAATTGGTCATGAGTATTGTCATTGCCCATAGAGGAGCATCAGCTTATGAGCCAGAGAATACATTAAGAGCCATAAAAAGAGCTTTGGAGCTTAATGCTAATATGATCGAAGTTGATGTTCGATTAAGTAAAGATAACCATATAATAGTAATTCATGATGATAGTGTCGATAGAACAACTAATGGCAAAGGATACGTCAAGGATTTGATGCTAGAAGAGCTAAAGAAGCTGGACGCTGGTAAGGGTGAGAGAATACCAACCCTTCAAGAAGTGATAAACACTGTAAGGAATAAGGCGATATTGATAATTGAGATAAAAGTTCTGAATATCGAAGATTCTGTAGTTAAGATGATTGAGAAAGAAGGCATCGAAAAAGAAGCTATTATAACTTCATTTTACCATCCTATTTTAAGAAGGATAAAAGAGCTTAACCCAATGATAAAGACAGGAGTTATCTTCAAGTGCCACCCAGTCAAATCGGCAGAGCTTGCATTAAATGCTCATGCAAATTCATTATTTCCTGAACATAAATATATTTTAAAAGAAATGGTTAAAGAAGCCCATAAACATGATTTAGAGATATACCCTTGGACTATAGATGATCTTGATAGAGCGAATCAGTTGATTGAAATGGATGTCGATGGAATTGTTACGAATAAGCCAGATATACTAAAAATGAAAAATTGATCAATTTCAACTTATGTAATGGGTTTATTCTGTAGATATTCCTAGCATAGAGCTCAAGGTTTGAATTGTTTCTTTGCTTTTCATTATTTTTGATAGTTTTTTACCTACCTTAGTTAAAAGAAAATCCTTAAGGATAAAATAGCTTACCTTTGCAGAAAACGCATCTATGAAATTAAAGTCGTGCTTTACTGCAATGCATAAAGGTAAGAGTGCAATTGTAGTTCTTCGGTTTGAAATCAAATCTATTGCAGCATCGTATGACCATGTCTCAATCAAATTGAAATCCTTTACCATATTCTTGATTTTGTTTTCAGCGTAACCCCTTAAGCCTGAACCAATACGAGGCAATACGAAGGTTGAACCTGGACTAATCCCTTCTCCATAAAAAGCCCAGACTATATCCATTGTGAAGCTTCCGATTTTTTTGATTTTGAGAGGAATTTTTGATTCATATAAGACTCTTTCACTCTTCGGTGTGCATGCCACCAATAAATCTGCAATCTCATCCCTCAACCATGCCAATCCATGCTCAAGCCCTCTAAACTCCTCTCTCACTTTTGCTCCTGTTTCTCTCAACTCGCTTAAGATGACTCGTGATATAGGGCTCAAG
>JACGUK010000072.1 GCA_024256265.1 archaeon | reverse complement strand
GGTGTGGATGAAGCCAAGATTTCCTATATACCTCCGTGTGTAGATGTAGATGTCTTCCGCCCCGAAAAATCGAATGTTAAGGAAATGAGAGGGCTATCTGATAATCAAGTTATACTCTTCGTTGGTCGCTTAGTGCGCCAGAAAGGCTTAGAGTATCTGATAAAATCTTTACCTCAAATAATAAAAACAGTGCCCAAAGCGATGCTTGTTGTCGTAGGTGATGGACCATTCAAAGCTGAACTCATAAGATTATCCCAAGAGCTTGGTGTAACGAAGCATGTAAGATTTCTTGGAACCTATCCTTATGATCGTATTCAAGAGGTGTATCAGATGGCGGATGTTGTAGTTCTGCCATCAATCCCTACAAAGGTCTGGTCAGAGCAGTTTGGGTATGTTCTGATCGAAGCTATGGCATGTGGTAAAGCAGTTGTAGGTACTAGGATTGGAGCGATACCTGAAATTATAATCGATGATGTAAATGGCTACTTAGTGCCACCCTACAGCTCTGACTCGCTAGCCCTTAGCATATCAAAGCTTCTACTGGATCCTGATAAAGCAAAGGATATGGGTAAAAGAGGCCGAGAGATGGTTATTAAGAAGTTCAGTTCCAGCGTAGTTACGGGGATTTTATCTCAGTTCTATAAGGATTTAGTTTACTAGGAAATTAAATCATCCTATTGAATCATATTCTCTTATGGTTAGCATTTTACTTAATATAGACTTATCAGATACTCTTCTTATAAGTAACTGGACTTTCGCCCGTTTTCTCAACGTCTTTTTAATATTCTTGATGTTCCACCAAATGGCTCTCCAGATAGAATAGGCAAGCCTAATTCTCCTGCTAAAGACAAGCCGAATTGAATATAAGATAGATTTTCCAAGAAAAAGAGAAAGATACTTTACTAAATTGCCCAACTCATAATTCTTTATCAAGGTAGCAATCTGGTTTCTCCTCCTCATGAAAAGAATCCTCTCATTAATTTGCTCCCCCATCGTTGCACTACTTCTATGATATACCATCGATGATGGAATTAGGACTACTCTATACCCTTTAAGATGAGCCCTCCAGCATAGGTCTGTCTCTTCATAGTAGATGAAATAGTCTGGGTCTAGGAGCCCAATTTCATTAAGAATACTTCTTCTCATGATTATGGCTGCACCCTTCGCATAGAAGACTTCATCTTTCACATCGTATTGACCAAATTCCTTTTTGCCTGAGCCTCTATCATACGCTCTGCCCATTTTATCGATGAATCCTCCCGTTGAGTCTATGATTGATCTATCACTATCTCTTAGAATTTTTGGTTGAGCCATAGCTATGGATTGATCTTGATCCAGTTTTTCTATGATCTCCTTAAGCCAGGAGGTCTGAACCTCTATATCATTATTGAGCAAGACTATATATTCAGCCTTCTGGTTAGCATTGGCTATCCCCACGTTATTACCTTGGGCAAAGCCTAGGTTTCTCCCAATTTTAATGACTCTTAGCCTAGAATCATTGTATATGCTGGTAACATGGTGAACGCTATCATCTTCTGAACCATTGTCAACGAATAACAACTCAAAGTCAGGGTAATCTGTTTGTAGCACTGATTTAAGATATCTATCAAAGTCTTTACCAAGGATAGTCCTTCCGTTATAGTTTAATATTGCAATGGAGACAAATGGATAATCCATAGCTTAATATTGATTAATAAATCTCAATTTTTATTTAAGCATTCTTCATATATTCTCAAGTATTCATTGATGGCGTGCTTCCAATCGTATTGTCTTTTCACCTTTTCTCTTGCTTTATATATTATTGATTTGCGGAGTTCTTTGTCTTGTAATACTTGCTCTATCAATCTTGAAAGTCCGGTATAATCGCCAGCCTCAAACAAGAGTCCATTCACTCCGTCTTCGATCAACTCTGTAATTCCTCCTATTCTTGATGCTATGACAGCTGTCCCAGAAGCAAAGGCTTCTAGAATTACTGTGGGTAATCCTTCCATCAGACTAGGCACTATCAACAATTCTGATGACGCTATAAGCCTTATAGCCTCTTCCCAAGGCCTGCCATAAACTGTTATCAGTTCATAATCTGGGGAGAGCAAAAAAGCCTTCATCAGGACACCGTATCCCTTCTCCTTCGTCCTCCTACCTACATAGACTACCCTTCTTGGTTTTCGCTCTACACCTTTACATATCTCCTCAATTCTTGATGTGTCAACAGCATTCGGTACATACTCGACATCAAAGCCCATATTACGATAGACATTTGTGGTGTCCTTGCTTACACATGTAATGCGATCTACCCAGCTTAAGGCTTTCTTCTCATAGAACCTTATCATTCTCCCCAAAGCTTTGCCATGTAAAAGCTCGACTTGTGACGAATAGTAACCATGAATGGATAGCACCTTTTTACCCCTCATAGTCCTTGATGGGATCATGCTGGGCAAGTTATGGGCGTGAATTATGTCCGCTTTCTCTCTCTTCAAGCATGCAGACAATGCCCAACTCAGGTTCTTAAGATTCTTGATGGGAAGGTATGGCGTGTTGTTTGTGGATACGATGAGGACTTCGTATCCCCTCTCCATCAACTTCTCTGAAAGGGTTTTGACATGCCTACCGACACCCGATGTGCCTCCAAATGTAGGAGAGATAAGCTTGATCTTCATTAAATCACTAGTCCGTTTATTAGTTAATGCTAGATAACCTTTTAAAAGTAGCTAGAATATTTGGTAGAATATGATCGAATTCACGAGCTTCTTCCTTGGCTTTATCTTCGCTTTTATCTTAGGTTTGATCATTTTATATGGTTTAGGTTTTGATTATAAATATATGTACTATAGATTCATCGCCAAAGAAGAGCCAAGTGAGATACATATTGAAGCAATATTCATCGATAAGGTCTATGAAAAACTGATCAAATATGTGAAGACTCATAATGTAATGTGCATGGTAACAACTATGAATGAATACGAACTCTTTAGGGTTACTTATGGCTTTGGTTACACCTTAGATGGATTTTCGAGAATTCTTCGTGACAGATATAAGGTCTTAGCCGAATATGCCAAGATAGGTCTTCACACTCATGTAGCACCCAATGAAGTTATAGATTCATTTAGTTATGAAGACCAGTACCTTAAACTCGTTAAAGGTTATAACTTTCTTAAATCGATGAATATAATCGTGAAAGATTTTGCGCCTGGATGGTGGAGCTATAATGACATCACAATTGATGTATGTGAAGATATTGGTATTAAAAATTTTCACGTTAACATTAATGAGCTAAAAGGATGTGAAAAATCGAATAAACTAAATTTCATTCATGTTCGAAAGTTTATTCATGATTATGAATTCGTAAAGTAATCTAAGGCTTAATTTAAGGTCTTGAGAAAGAATGAGGGTACTTTTCCTAACTCCCACGAAGTATAGTGTAGGAGGTTTCCCAGTATATTATGAACAAATTGTAAAGGCTCTAAAAAAGCTGGGTGTAAATCTCTATATCGAAAATATCCGTCTTAGTGGGAAGTATTTGTGGGATGAGGTAAAAAGCGCCAAGTTTTTTGGCTCAAGGCTAGCTGAGAAATACAGAGGAAAGGTAGAATTGGTTCATGCAAGTTCCATTGTTTATGAGGCTTTTGCAGCTCTTGAAGTTGCAAAGATATTGAGGATACCATCAATTGCATCTGTTCATGGACCTCTGATTAAATTCTTTAAGCCTACTTTTAAGGAGTTCAAGTCTTGGCTTATACACAAATATTGTACATTACTTGAACGAAAGATAATAAACGATATTGATTACATAATAGCATTTTCTAGGATGGAAAGGGAATTGCTTTATAGATTCTATAGGAGAAGGCACAATATCTTTGTCATACCCCATGGCTCGGACCATACCCTTGAATTTGAATGCTCTGAGAGGGTTGGTGTTAGCTCTAGCAAACCAAATTATGTAAAGGGAGGGGATATTGTCCTAAAGATTGCAGAAAGGTTACCTCATATCCCATTTATAATGCTAGGTCCAAAAGATGGATTTGTAGCTAAAGTATCTATGACTAAAAACGTCAGATACCTAGGCACTGTAGATTTTGAACTTCATTGCCAAGAAATGGGGAAGACTAAGCTCTTCATATTGCCATCTAGGTACGATTCCTTTCCTATAACTGTATTAGAAGCCATGAGATTAGGAGTTGTGCCTATTATCAGTGATAGGGTTGGCACGAAGGATATAATACGTGAAAAGAGCGCGGGTTATGTTCTGCCCCTTGATCTTGATTTATGGACCGAAGCTATCAATGAGTTATATGCCTCAGACATACCGAGCCTCTCGAAGAAGGCGAGAGAAGTCGCCTTAGAGTATACGTGGGAGAAAAGTGCTAATGAGCACCTAAAGGCTTATGAATTCGCGTTCAGAAATAGCAGGACAGTGTAGATATAGATAAAACGAGGTTAAGAAAAAGTTAAGAAACTTCTGTTCTTTAGGCAAGTATTCAAATCCTAGAGGAGTTCTTGATCAAGATTATGACAGATAAATGGGTATGTTTTAACTGAATGACTTTACATTAGCTAATGCTTATCTTTATTTAAAGTGCTCTATTCGAGGCCTTCCCCTTTCTTTTTCGTCTTTCTCAGTGACTTTTTGATCAAAATCAAGAAAATCCATAGCGAACTGCTTCAGCCTATCGAAGAAGGTCTTAAGCTCCTCTTCATCAAATTTACC
>JACGUK010000071.1 GCA_024256265.1 archaeon | reverse complement strand
TGCATGATCAGGTGTGACAATTTTTCCGAAGGTCTTTACGACTTCCTTAGGACCTTTTACTACTGGACAACTCTCAGGACTGTGTTTATGTTTGAGATAGAATAGTATCTCCAATCACCTCCTTACCTCTTTATTGTTGGCTTTAAGTTAAAACTTTTTTGAGTGGTAGAAGGATTTTACGTGACTATCTTATCAATCTTCTTTAAATTCAAAGCCCTCTTTATTTCTAAAGCTATTCTATCCCCAGTACTCATTCTCTTATTATATTTTGCATTTGCGTACTGAGAACCTATTCCCATGTGCACATTCGTTCCTCCACCATGCCTTGTTGCAACATCTTGAGTTACTGGGATATGAGCATAAACATCCTCTCCAGCAGGAACATCGTATAAACCATACTCCACAGCCTTTACTGGAACCTTTCCCCAAGTTATCAATGTCTGAAGGCACCATGCTCCAATAATCCCTGGAGGCTCGTAATCTTTTGTTGCTAAAAGAAAAGCATTTGCAACCTTATGGACATCTTTTAATAGTGATTCTCTTAAGCTCATGGCAATATGGCATGTAACCTCAAAGGATGGTACTTTCTGTATCTTTTGTTGAACATCTATAGGCAATCTCTTCAAGCCATCCAATATGGTCTCTCTCCTCTCATCTATTGAAAGGAATTCGTTTGCTAAGCATAATCTTGCTTTATCCAAATTCATATTGTAAAGCTCAGCATAAAAATCATCTATGTCGCCCCACTCTTCCTCTGCATTTATTGAGGATAAGAAGAAGTTGAAATTGGCGTGAGGACCTAATACTATCTGTTCTAATCTTGCTTTTTTCAATCCTTTTTCGCTTAGATTTCCAAGCTCCATCTCTGCTTTAACCTTCTCTTCAAGATCGTTCGAGTCAGAAGCGAAGACGAAAGCTCTTTCAAGCTCTCTCTTTGCATGCTCACATTTTAAGATCATGGGCTCATCAATATATTCCTTGAATCTTATTCCCTTTGGGTGGACATGAAAATCATAGGATTTAGGGTATGGTATGCCTGCTTTTTCTCCTCTATTTTCTATCTTTAATAGCTTTCTCGACCCTACTATAGGAATTGAAAATTCTTTCTCTATTTTGCTACAATTTTCATCTCCTCCCAGATATACAGAGAAGGCTCTATTTGGTACCTGAAGGCACTCTAAATCCAACAATTCATCCATATACTTGAAAATATCAGGGTACTCATCCAATATTATTAAAGCGGTCTTCCAACTCCCTTTTTTCTTCAATTCCTTTGGGTCATATACACAAATCATTTCATCTCTAGCATATTTGGGTAAATTTTCTATCTCTTCACCAACTTTACCTAATATAGGATTCTGCAAGTATATGATGGCTCTACCTTTAGTTGTGTAGATTATCCTTTTCAATCCATAGTTCCTAGCACCTGATGCAGCATCCAGAGCAGAGTGAGAGCCCAAGATAAGCGCTACAGGCTCTTTGTACCTTTTAGCCAATTCTTGCATCTCTTCTCTTTTGATCATAAACTAATGCCTCCTATCATCACTCTAGACTTTTCAACGATCTTACCTATAGTCCTTGCATCCATGCCATAATCTGCAAATATTTTAACGATTCTATCCTCTTCACTCTTCGGTGCACAGACACAAAAGCCTATGCCCATGTTAAAAGTTCTATACATTTCTCTATCGGTAATATTGCCCTCTTTTTGAATCAATTTGAATATCGGCAATGGCTTGGGCATATGATCAAGCATGAAACCTATTTTTGGCTTTAGTAATAATCTTTTGAGTTTTGAAAAGGCTCCACCAGTTATATGTGCTAATCCATGAACCTCACATCTTTTCAATACTTCAAGAACAGGCTTTACATAGATTCTGGTAGGAGTTAGCAACTCTTCTCCAACACTCTTCCCAAGCTCTGGTACGAATTGATCGATCTTGTACCTTTGTAGTAATGCTTTCCTTGCAAGAGATAAGCCATTGGAATGAATGCCTGTGCTATCAATCCCTATTACTATATCGCCATACTTCAAATCCTTACCATTTATCACCTTATCTTTATCAACTATACCAATGGCTAAGCCAACAAGATCAAAACCTCTGCCATCGATTCCTTTTATTACATCTGGCATTATAGCAGTTTCTCCACCAATGATTGAAATTTGAGCTTCCTTTGCTCCTTTAGCAAGACCTCTCATTATCCCCTTCACAATCTCTCTATTAGGCTTCTCAAGAGCTAAATAATCGATCAAGGCTATTGGTTCTGATCCCAAACATATTATATCGTTAACATTCATAGCTATACAATCTATCCCTACAGTATCATACTTCTCCATCATCTGAGCTATGAGAACTTTTGTGCCTACACCATCAGCATGAATTGTCAATGCTCTATCTCCTATATCTATCATTCCAGCATAATGCCCTATCCCTATCAAAGGTCTTCCAAACTTATCTTTCCTTAGCTTGAAAGTATCACGAAGTTGCTTCACAATATCCTTGCGTATTTTACTTATCTCATCCAAATCAACGCCAGCCTTAGCGTATGTGAGCCTTTTCATCATTTATCAACAAATTTCAAACCAGTTATCCTTTCAAAGGCTGAGATGTATCTCTTTGTAGTTTCAGATATGAGCTCTTCTGGCAATTTTGGAGGTTTAGGCAATGGATAGCCTTTTTTAACAGCCTCATCCAAATCCTTCTTAAAGCCAACGCTTATCAACCAATCTCTTACCAATTGCTTATCATAACTTTCTTGAATTTTCCCTACAGAATACTTTTCCCTTGGCCAGAGCCTGAATTCATCAGGACCTAAAGAATCTGCTAAAAGAATATTATCATCATCTTTACCAAACTCAAATTTAACATCTGCCATTATGAACCCAGCATCTTTACATCTTTTAGCCATTTTATTATAAAGCTCTATACTCTTCTCCTCTATCCATGATAATTCTTCTTTTCTTAGCAAGCCCTTTAATAAAATCTCATTTTTAGAGATTGGTAAATCCTTATCCATGGATTTTGTAGTTGGGTCAAATAGAGGGTTTGGAAGTTTAGAAGCCAGCTCTGGTTTAACATTTAATTGAGTTTCTCCTTTCATTATCCTATCGTATAAACTACCATACAAGTATCCTCTAACGACACATTCTATAGGGATCATTTCAAGCTTCTTCACTACCATTTTATTCTTATCTATGACCTTGATCATATGGTTAGGAATTTTTAATTTATTGAACCAGAATTCTGAGAACTTGCAAAGTATCTCTCCTTTATTTGGTATAAAAGAAGGAAGGATAACATCAAAGGCTGATATCCTATCGCTGAATACAAAGAGTAATTCATCATCTCCAATATCGTAGATATCCTTGACCTTGCCTCTTCTCAAGAGCTTTCTTTCACTCATAATTTCTCACCAGACCTATACTTAGATAATTTCTCTTTTAGTTCATGATGCTTTATGCTAAGTATCTCTATAGCCAGTAAAGCAGCGTTCTTACCATTATCAATACCAACACAGGCAACTGGCACTTTCGATGGCATCTGGACTATCGATAATAATGCATCAAGCCCTCCAAGCTTTGCTGAAACTGGAACTCCGATGACTGGCTTTGTTGTCATAGATGCTATAAAGCCTGGTAGATGAGCTGATAGTCCTGCTATGGCTATGAATAAATCGGCTTTTGAATTCATGATGTAATCTTCCAATTCTTTACGATTTCTATGAGCTGATAAAATCTTGGCATCATAGTTGACTTGAAAATCTTTGAGGATTTTGCATACTTCTTCTAAAATATGCTGATCAGATTTGCTACCAGCTATCACGCCTACTGCTATATTATTCGTCAATCTTTCACCCCCAGCTTATTGATGTCATTTTCCTTTCCTTTTAGTTCTTTCTTCTTCCTCTGTTTGACGAAGACGATTGCTACAACTGCTACTATTGAAATCGCTAAAGCCAGCACTATATATGGAGCTAATTCGGGCCCGCTTGGGGGAATGCCTATTTCTACCGGAGTTGAAAGGCATGGTTTATAGAGTACTTTTCCGCGATAGTAGTTGTCATAATAATCGTAGATATGCTCCTTGATTAAAGTCTCGTTGGTAGTTCCCCACCAATTATTTGCTGCATTGATGTCAAGAGGGTTATCATTTTTGATGTCATAGTAAGCATTTTGGTAAATGTTATTGTATTGAATTAGCGCGCTTCCTGGATATTGTGCCAGAGGCTTATTAAGACATATGCCGGAGTTGCCATTCTGTTGGATGTCATTGTATTGAATTAGATTATTTCCTCCTTTTTCACTAGCTCCAATAACTAATATACCATTACCACCGTTCTTTGAGATCTCATTATGGGTTACTGATAAGTTTGAATATGTACCTCTCAGTCCATCACCAACGTTATGTGTGATGCTGCAGTTTGAGATTGTCACGTCAAAACCTTCAACTCCAGCATAAAAAGCAGGGTCACCTCCAAAACCATTGTTTGTAATAAAAGAGTTGTAGATCTCTATTTTCCAGCACCTCACACCAGTCAAGCTATTGTTCGAGATGATGGAACTGTGTATATAGGCATAAGAACCCTCGCCTATACCGAACCATTTATTACTTGAAATTCTCGAGTCATAAACACTAATGTACCCGCCGCCGCAAATCCCATCTCTATCATTATCAGAAATCGTACAATTCTCGATTGTCAGTCTACGACCGTAACCGGAGTTGTAAATTCCTACACCTGCCATTCCACCAGGTAACCATATTTCTTCTACCCAAAAGCTTCGCCCTATGTAAGAATCCTTTATCATGGTTTCAAATTCTGGAGTACAATAATGATAGATTCCCTCGGAGTTTTCCGTCACGTTGACATCATCTATTTGAACATTTGAATGGGATATGAAGACTCCGAGACTGTTGAACCTGATTAAAGATTTTGCCAAACTTCCTGTTGCCATATCAAAGATGACTCCTACGTAAGCATATTCTACTATCGAGTAGCTTATTTCCCCATGGTTCCTAATCTTTATCGCACCCCAGTCGCCCACCTTTGGCATTGTGGTATCGCTTGTAAAGGTTATTTTATTTGCTGAGTTTCCATGTGCAATCAAGCTTCCATCTACTACGAGATTCGTCCCATCTGTGAACTTGACAACCACCCCAGGTTCTATTGTCAAAGAAACACCAGCATCAATTACTACATCTCCAATTACAATGTATGGGCTGCCTGCCAATGTCCATATAGTGTTTTGAGAAAGGTATCCACTGACTAGAGTTGATTGACCTGAGTATGTAGCAAAGCAATATGGATTATTCAGTAGTTGAACCGAAAAGACCGAGAGTGCTATTAAGGCGATCGTCACACAAAGCAAGACGTATTTTTTCTTAACCATCCAATCACTTCTATATTAATCGCCTTTTTTACTCTTTGACAATTCACTTTTAAGCAAGGCTACAGGATCCATCTTACCAACCTTTGGTAGCCAATCTATCCTCTTCCCTAATATGCCCTTATCTCTCCTATACTGATAAAGCCTTCTCACACGATCTGCAACATCGATTCTCTTATTCAATAATTCTTGAGAGCCTATATCACTTCTATAAAATAATCCCCAACCATCCAAGAGCTTAACATAAGGTATGCAATCATCAACCATTCTGCTGGCTTTTTGTATATCATCAGATATGGCAAGAATCTCAACCAACCTTGAACCAGCAGATAGAATTTTACCATCTTCACTTAAATTTGCACTT
>JACGUK010000070.1 GCA_024256265.1 archaeon | reverse complement strand
TCTTTCCATCATCGCTATCAAAAGGGCTTAAAACTCTCTCAGAAGCTCTCTCAGGATGGGGCATCAGACCAAACACGTTACCCTCATCATTACATATACCTGCTATGCTATCTATTGAGCCATTCGGGTTTGATGATTTGGTAGCCTTACCATTCTCATCAACATACTTGAGTACTATCTGATTTCTTTTGTAAAGTTCTTTAAGGCTATCTTCCTCTATGAAGTATCTTCCTTCATTATGGGCTATGGGCATTCTTAGCAGATGATCCTTCTCTAGATTATGAGTAAAGATGGCTTTATTGCTTATGACAGAAAGGTTCACCCATTTACAGATGAACTTTAGAGATGAATTTCTTAGCAATGCTCCTGGAAGTAAACCAGCCTCCACCAGTATCTGAAAACCGTTGCATATTCCAAGCACAGGGTAGCCATCCTTTGCCATTCTCCTTACTTCTCTCATGACAGGGCTATAAGCCGCTATTATCCCAGCCCTTAACCTATCACCATAAGAAAATCCTCCAGGCAGTATAACTGCATCGTAATCTCTCAGATCATCATTCTTATGCCAGACAAGATTGGCTTTAACCTTCATAACATTGTTTAAAACATGAAGCGTATCAAAATCACAGTTGCTACCAGGAAACTGTATTATTGCTACTCTCATCTCTATTCCCCTTCTGCATTTATGGAGCATGTATGGGCTACAGGGTTATAGATTCTCAATTCATCACAGAGCTTTGACACAATCTCTTTTGCATCTTTATCATCCTCAGCCTCGACCCACATCTTCAAAAGCTTCGCTGTTCTTACCGCTTTTACTTGTTTATAACCGCCTTTTATTAAAAGGTCCTTAAGGATAGTTTCTCCCTCAGGGTCTCTAGCACTAGCCTTATTCTCTATAACCACTTTGACAAGGTAAGTCTTCATATCCTCCACCATAAATATTACAAAAATAAGCCTTGACCGTACAAGATAAAATCATAGCGCACTCTATGGAAGGATTGTTATGTTTGTTTATATAAATATTCCTTTGCATCAAAAATTTTAACATAATCATGTTAAACTCATATTCTTACCAAGACCTTTTTACCAAGACCTTTATAGGGTAATTTAGCTTCTGCCTTAATCTGTTCAAAGTATCCTCAAAACAGATTATAGCAAATATTCCTATGGGCTCTGCTCCACACTTTTTACAAAGCTCCAAAAGAGTTTCCAAAGTAAACCCTGTTCTTACAGCATCATCCACTATCAATACACGCTCATTCTGCTCTATGGAGCCTTTAGGTATGAATAGGTAAGAATAAGCCCCTGAGCTGAAGACTCTTTTCACTTCTATGAAATCTCTTATGCCCATCTCTTTTCTATTCTTTGCAACAACAAAATTCACATCAAATTCTCTGCTAACTTGAACAGCTAATGGTATACCATCGGCCTCAACGGTAAGAACTTTGTCTACTTTCATAGAACTAAATTCGTGAAAGGCTAACTTGCCTATCTTGTCAAGAAGGCTTGGGTTATAGAGCACGGCTGAATGGTCGAAGATTCTCTCATCTTCGAATTTTATCCTTCCCTTTATCAAATCGGTTAATTGCTCCTTGAAGGTTTCTATGATCTTCTTCGATCTTTCTAAGCTTGGAAAGACATGACCATTTATGTACCTGCTGAGTATGGGTGCTGAAAGTCCCAATAGCGATGATAACTCCTCATAAGATTGATTCTCTTTCATGAGCCTAAGGATCTCTATTGATGATAATCTAGTCTTCATCTCCAAGTATTTTTTCATCGAATTCTCACATCATTTAATCTTATATTAAAGATAGAGTTTGCCCAAAAATACTTTTTGAAAGAATTAAGAAATATCAGTTTTATATTCTAACATTCTTGGTATAAATGTTAGAAAGGGGATCTTAGCAGAAGTATTGCTAGATGGGATACCGTAGCCATTTTCGTAAGGTTCAATAAGAAGGGATTAGATTAATTATCAATCTTGGCTTTAAGTAAAGTACCATTAAGAAAGAAAGCTCTAGTTCTAGATTCAACGGCATTTTATGCTGGAATACCATTCACAGGCATATCTAAACATCATACAACGCCATCGGTCATTCGTGAAGTCTCTCATAATCAGACATTGAGCATGGCTATCTCAGCCCTTATAGAGAGCAATAGACTGATAATAATCGAGCCCTTACATGATTTGATAGAAGAAGTAAGGATAATAGCAAGTAAAAGTGGCGATCTTCAAAAGCTCTCAAATACTGATATTTCAGTCATAGCTCTTGGCATGCAGTTGAAGAGAAATGGTTACTATGTTACAATAGTGTCTGATGATTACTCCATTCAGAACGTTGTCAAGTTTTCTGGGTTAAATTTTTCCCCTATAATGACAAGGGGGATTTCAAGGACTATAAGATGGTTTTTATATTGTAGTGGTTGTGGCAAGGTCTTTTACGATAGTAGTGCTATAGTGTGTGACGTATGTGGCACAAGATTGAAGAGGAAAATGAGAAGAGATAGATTTTAACTACATAACCTCTTAACTTTTCTTAAGCTCTTTCTTATTTTCATGTTTATCTTCTAAGCTTATAGCAAATAAGCTAAAAAGTTAGATATGACCAAGGTCTAAAATTGTATATGATAGAATCAGGAGTTTATGATAAAGGAGAAATGGAGATAGCATCAGTTATACGCGATTTACTATCAAATTTGCCTAAAAATGCTGGTGCTATAATGATATTCATTGGAGTTGTAAGGGAAGTTGGAAAAGATGATAAAAAAGTGATCAGGCTTGAGATAGAGGCTTATGATGAGCATGCAGATTTAGCCATAAAAAAGATAAGTGATGAGATTAGAGACAAATATGGGTTATCTTTAGCAAGGATTTACCATTTTAAGGGTTCATTCAGTATTGGAGAACCATTAGTATTGGTTATAGTAGTTGGTAAGAGTAGAAAGCAAACCTTTCCTGCTTTACAAGAGGTTATTGAGAGATATAAAAAAGAACCAGCCATGTGGAAGAAGGAAGTTTATATCAATGAGAGTTGGGAATGGATGAGCGATTGATATTATCGTTATCTTTTTAGATCAAACTCTTTGTTCTATAATAGGTGATAGCATGCTACTTGGTGTTCATGTATCTATAGCAGGTTCAATAGACAAGGCTGTAGATAGAGCAAAAGAGATAGGATGCACAACCTTTCAGATATTCACTAGGAACCCTAGAGGATGGAAATTCTCTCCATTGAAGCAAGAAGATGTTGATGCTTTTGTTAAAAAGTTGAAGGTTCATGGATTCAAACTATCAGCAGCTCATATGCCTTATCTGCCAAACATATCATCCCCCTTGGATGAAACTCATGAAAAGTCTTTAGAAGTCCTAAAAGCAGAATTATTAAGATGTGGTCAATTGAAAATAAACTATCTTGTTACTCATCTAGGAAGCCATCTTGGCAAAGGTTTGGATATAGGTTTAAAGAGAGTTATAGATGCTTGTAATAAAGCTCTTTCTAGCGTTAGCAACGATGTAATTCTTTTGCTTGAGATTACTTCTGGAGCAAAAAACAGCGTTGGTTATGAATTTGAGCATATAAAATTCATAATTGATGGTATAGAGCAAAAGGATAGAGTTGGAGTTTGTTTTGACACATGTCATGCCTTTGCGGCAGGCTATGACTTAAGAAATGAGAAAGCTGTTAATGGAACCTTAAGGCTCTTCGATAAGATTATAGGTCTTTCTAAGCTAAAAGTTATTCATTTAAACGATTCTGAGGGCAAATTAGGTTCTCATTTAGATAGGCATGAGCATATAGGATTGGGCTTTATTGGAGAAGAGGGATTTAGAGCAATACTCAAGCATAAAGTGATTAGAGAATTGCCTTTAATATTAGAGACTCTAGTAGATAACAAGAGAGATTGGTTAGGAAACCTTAGGAAGGTAAGGGAATTATATGGGAGACCGCCTTAATAAGATAACTCGAACGCTATCTTCTTTCACTATGAGGGCGTGATTTTCTATTGGAATTTTAATGGTTAATAAGTACTCGATTCTTTTGGCTATGTGCTGAGGAGATTTTGGGACGAATCGTAATAAAACTAAGCCTTTGGCTTTAATTTTATCTCTAAATACAAGTTCGCTGAAGTCTTTGTCAAAAGTTACAACGATTCTTCCTTCCCTGTTGGCTAAATCCAGTACTTCCCTATCGCTTAGACCGAGTGAGAATTCTGCAACTGAAATTATATCAACGCCTTTTCTTTTTAGGGCATTTATAGCTTTAGTTGGTACGTTTTCGTCAGCTAGAAGCTTAATCAAGGCAGTGGATAAACCTTCTCTTCCTTCAAGATTTCAGTTGCGTACTTTAAAACAGCAATTATGTCCTCTTTCTTAAGTTGTGGATAATTCTTCAATATGCTTTCAATGGTCCAGCCGTTGGCGAGTAGGTCTAGGATAAACTCAATAGCTATTCTTGTGCCTTTTATAATTGGTTTCCCTGCTAAGATGTTAGGATCAACGGCTATTCTGCTTTTCCAATCTTCGGTCATTCAGGGCACCTGCAATAGATAAGTGAAAGCGTTAGTATAAATCTTTATGGAAGAGTAGTGAATTATTCATAAGCCCTATCTAAAATCTGTATAGGATGAATAACTTTAGCATTCATAACTTGCTCGATCTGCATCTTACAAGTCGGGCATTCAGTCAATACAAATTCTGCATTTATCTTGCTCAATTGATCGAAAAGATTTGAACCTATCTTTATTGAGAGATCAAAGTTCTTATTCGTTAATCCATAGGTGCCAGCCATACCACAGCATGTATCATCTTCAATTTCTTTAAAATTCAAATTCAGAGTCTTCTTCAACAATTTCCAAGTAGGCTTTCCTATTTCTTGAGCTTTTAAGTGGCAAGGAGAATGATATGTTATCAAATTTGGAAGATAAAATTCTTTGAATCCCATGTTCATTCTGCCTTCATTATATAGCATCATAAGGTACTCTCCTATGTCATATGTGTGCTCAGAGATTAATCTTGCATCCTTATTGTTAAGAAAATCTACATAATCTTCTTTGAGGCTAAGACTACAAGATGGGCAACTTGAAACTATATCATATCCATCCATTATAAACTTGCTTAACTTCTTCAAATTGAAATCCATTTTCTTTCTTGCTAAATCTAAGCGCCCATGGCTCAGCATAGGTATTCCACAGCAATCTTGATCTGGCACTATCACTTTAACACCATTTTTAGCCAATACGTTAACAGTTGCCCTTCCTATCTCAGGCTCAACCCAACGGGCGAAGCATCCTGCAAAGTAAACTACCTTACCATTGTATCTCTCAGGCTCTCTAGACCAGTTCTTCATCTCTTCACGGTGAAACCTTGGAATCTTTATCCTCTTATCCAATCCTAATGTTTTTTGCATGATAGACCTAAAGAACCTCATATTCATAGATTTATTAGCAATAAAGCGAGTAATGTTCCCAAGCCTTAAGATCAAAGGAACGTTCATCATAATATAATCTGAAAATGGCTGACCAATTTTCTTTACAAAATCAGCCCTAGCCTGTAGAACCATCTTAGGTATGTTAACATTTGTTGGACATTCTATAAAGCACATCTTACAAACAAGGCAATAGTCAAGCACCTCAAGGAATTCTTTTGAATTAATATGATCGATATTTATTTGTCCTGAAATAAAGGATTGGAGAAGGTTTGCCTTAGACCTTGGTGCTGCTTTTTCATCATATAAAGCCTTGTAAACAGGGCACATATTGGTAAGAATAATTGATTTACATTGAGCACAACCATGG
>JACGUK010000013.1 GCA_024256265.1 archaeon | reverse complement strand
ACCTTTCTCTCATCCAATATTTCTCTTAACTTAAGCCTTACAGGAGCTGAAAGTCTGAGCTTTTCTATAACATGTCTAGCCCAGTCCGGCTCGTCCTGCTCTCCTATGAACATAGTAACGTCTATAGATTCAACTATGCTCTTAGCAAGCTTGCTCAACTGAGTAACGGATTCTTCAGGGGTGAGAAGATGCCTGAGCTTCTCTCTTTTAGAGCTATAAGGTAAGAGTAGTGTATGGGCGCCTACTTTCCAGCACTCTTCCTCTACGGCTAAGGCGAATGATTGGCAATCAGCATCTGTAGAGTTGTATATTATCCTCACAGACTCGAATTCGCCATCAATTCTCTTCCCTATCCTCATCGAATTTACTACTAAAGAGTGGGCGATCTCTCTCATCTTTTCTTCAGATAAACTATGCATAAAGATTTATAGAGAGAATTAAGATTTAAGATTTAGCCTAAAGATGTTTACAGTAAGAGCTTGCTATCTTAAGGAAAAATTTAATAAAAACGATTAAGATAAGAATATTAAGCTATATAATCACAAAATTTTTGGGCTATGTCTTCTTATATTGTCAGCCTAAACTGGAGTGTGGATATAATCGATGTCTATTAACGCTCAAAACAGACTCAGGTTAGGGATAGTCCTTGCCCTTACTTCCTCATACATGATAATTGAGATCATAGGCAGCATTCTAACTAACAGCTTAGCCTTGATGTCTGATGCTGTTCACATGCTATCTGACGTTGGAGGATTATCTATGAGCCTTTTTGCTAGCTTCTATGCTACGAAGCCACCAACCCCTAAAAAGTCCTTTGGGTATTATCGCATCGAGATTTTGGTGGCTCTATTCAATGGCCTAATACTCATAGCATTAGTAGCATACATATTCTTCGAGGCACACAAGCGTTTTCTTTACCCACCAGAAGTTCTAGGATTAGAGATGCTCATAATAGCTCTGATAGGATTAGTTGTGAACTTGACAGGAGCTAGGATATTATGGCGTTCTTCAAAGGAGAGCCTTAACCTTAGATCAGCATTTCTCCATGTAATTATGGATGCCTTAGGTTCTATAGGTGCCATTACTTCTGGGGCAATAATCTTTCTAACAGGGTTAAAGGTTGCTGATCCTATAGCAAGCGTAGCCATAGGTCTGATCATGATGCCTACAATCTACAGGCTAATGAAGGGGAGTGTGAACATACTTATGGAGAGTGCTCCAGAGCATATATCTCCTAAAGAAGTTGAAGAGGTTTTGTTGGGCATAGAAGGCGTTGAAGAAGTTCATCATTTACATTTATGGACGATAACCTCTGGGATATACTCAATAAGCGCCCATCTCACTATAGATAGATCTGAAGATTGGTGTTGTATCTTAGAAGAGGCGAGAAAAATCCTTAAAGAGAGGTTCAAAATTGTTCATAGCACCATACAGATAGAAGATAAAGAAAGGCACAAATTACATGTAAACGAAGAGAGTAACATTGCTGAAAGTAGTAAATGAATTATCGAAATAAAGGCATCGCCATTTAGTCAAGCAATTTTGTAATACAATTGTAGTACATCAATTAACGCTTATATGGTTGGATAATCCTACCGAATTAAATGTGATCCGAACTGAGAGATAGGTCACGTCTAACATTCCATGGTTCAATTAAATCGGGAGATTATTTTATGGAAGCAGCAATCTTAAAAGCTCCAAAACGTCTTGTGGTAGAGGAAGTCCCTACGCCTAAATGCCCCCCAGGCGGCCTTCTTGTGAAGACTCAAGTATGTTCGATTTGCACAACGGATGTGAAGATGTTTTACCATGGTCAAAAAGACTTAGTCTATCCACGAATTCTTGGGCATGAAGTTACTGGAGTAGTTGTCGAAAATCAAGCTCATGATACTAAATTTAAAATCGGGACTCGGGTACAAGTCGCTCCTGGACTAAGTTGTGGAGAGTGTATATATTGCAGACGAAGAGCGGATAATCAATGTGAACACATTAGAATCATCGGGTTTAACTACGATGGTGGACTTGCAGAATTCATTGCCATACCGCCTCAAAGTGTACGCTCTGGAGCCGTAAATATAATCCCAGATGAACTTGGCTTCGAGGAAGCTGCCCTAACTGAGCCATTAGCTTGTTGCTTGAATGGACAAGAGTTATCTGGCGTAACTGATGGAGATACTGTACTCATATTTGGTGCAGGCCCAATCGGTTGCCTTCATGCCATGCTTGTCCGTGTTATGGGAGCAACTCAAGTCCTCATTGCAGAGTGTTTACAAAATCGAGTCGAGATGGCAGGTCCCGCAAAGGCTGATCGAATTATTAATGTGTGTAATGGGACTGATGGGACCATCAAAGAGATAGTGAAAGAGGAGACTGAGGGGCGAGGGGTTGATGTAATTCTTTTAGCTTGCCCAGAATCAACTACAACCTACCCATTACTGGAGCTTCTTGCACCCAGAGGAAGGATTTGTCTCTTTTCAGGACTGCCGCCAGAGAACGCCTTGATCCATCTAAACGCTAATTCTATTCATTATCGAGACATATCTATAGTTGGTGCCTATGGTTGTACCGCAGCTCAGAACTCAGTTGCACTTAAACTCATAGCTTCAGGCGAAGTGAAAGTTGATTGGCTCATTACTAAACGAATTTCTTTAGATAAAATCCATGAGGGAATAAAATATACTGCTCAACGAGAAGGTCTGAAAGCCGTTGTCACAGAATTCTAAAAGGTGAGAGAATGCTCGAGGAGAAGATAAGGACATTCGGCAACAAGATTTTTGATATCATGATGGGAAAGAATCTTACACGTGAAGAGGCGAAGGAGATGTTCAGTCAAGTACTCTTAAATGAGCAACCGGATTTGCAACAGGGGGCTTTCTTAGCGGCATTAACCATTAAAGGGCCAACTCCTGAAGAGATCGCTGGGAGTTGGGAAGCTATCTACGAACTCGATACAGTAAAGGTCATGCCAATGGTATCTCAGCCTTTGGTTGAAAACTGCGGTACTGGAATGGACACGCTCAAGACCTTTAACATAAGCACCGCTGCCGCTGTAGTCGCTGCAGCTAATGGTATCTATATGGCCAAGCATGGGGCTAGGGCCATCACTTCTAAGTGTGGAGCTATCGACATCTTGGAGTCTGTGGGGGTTGACGTTGAGTGTGATGTGGAAATCGTAAAAAAGAGCATTGAAAAAGCAGGGATTGGTATCTTCAACGGTATGAGCTCAAAAGTCCATCCCCAAGCACTTTATAGAATTTTATCTCAGATCCGTTTTGGCACCATTCTAAATATCGCTGCATCTCTCGCCAATCCTGCACTTCCTCACTACGGCGTAAGGGGCGTGTATTCCAAGGAGTTGGTCAAGCCTACTGCCCAGACTATGAGAGAGATAGGCTACAAAAGAGCTATCGTAATTTATGGTCTAAACGAGGATGGGACAAAAGGCATGGATGAAATCTCTTCTGTGGGCGAGACGATGATAGCTGAATTATATGAAAGTGGAGAGATCACCGCCTATACAATTACCCCAGAGGATGTAGGAATTCAACGCACTAATGAACATGTCCTTCGTCCCTCTTCAGACAGGAAAGAGGAAGCCCTGAGCTTCCTAAGGATATTAAGCGGTAAAGATAAAGGTCCAAAGTTTGAGACCGTCTGTCTAAACGTTGCCCCCATTCTTTACATGATGGGTAAAGCCAAGGACATTAAGGATGGACTCAGCATAGCAAAAGAGACTATAGAAACTGGCCAAGCGATCATCAAGTTAAAAGAATGGGTAAGGGAACAAAATTCCAACCCTGAATTTGGCGAGAAGAAACTGAACAGCTTGTTAGAGCAGATAAATGCTCACTTATAGGCAGTATTACAATTGTATTACACTAAAATAACACTTATATGGTGGACGATCATCCGTAAATTGATCTAGTTATAAGAGTTGATAGAAATGAGCATTGATCTTAAGAACGTTAACGTGATTGGAGATAAAGTGAAAGCATCTAAGTTCGTTGAAAATCTCAAGGGAAAAAATCCTGTCTTCATCTGCACTATAGCCAATACGAGAACAGCTATGGTGCCAGGGATAACTGTTGCTGGTGCAATTCCTGAAATTGTGAAGTGTACACCTCCAGCAGATGCTGAATTGGTCTATTATGGTGAGTGTAAATGCATTCCTGGAATACCAGCAACTCCTGATGGAAAGCCAACGCCAGCTATAATAACCCTAAGTGCTCTAAGACCTGCAGATATACCATTCTTCATTGTAGAGGCTGGTTGTGAAGTAAAGCCCTATGCACCATACATATCCCTTAGCATTCCAAGCCCTGGGGATAACATACAGAATGGCAGAGCCTTGGATAGAGATGTTGTTGAGAAGGCTATAAACTATGCAGAGCTCATAGGAAGAAATTTTTCTGAGATAGCTGATTATTTGGTTCTAGGAGAGAGTATACCAGCAGGGACTACTACAGCACTAGGAGTTCTGATGAGTCTTGGCATAGATGCTAGGGGAAAAGTTAGCAGTAGCATGCCCGATAATCCTCATGAGATAAAGAATAAAGTGGTTGAGAATGGGATGAGGGCAGCGGGTATTAAAATAGGTAGCCTTAAAAATGATCCAATAGGGGCAATATCTACTCTTGGTGATCCTATGATGGTAAGCGTTGTAGGGATGGCTTTAGGTGCTGCACAAAAAGTCCCAGTGATCTTAGCTGGTGGTACACAAATGGCAGCAATAGTAGCATTGATAAGCAGAATTAGACCTACTATTCTTAGAAATGTTGCTGTAGGTACAACCAATTATATAGTCGAAGATTCAACATCCAGCATTAGTTGGCTCATCAATCAATCTGCAAATATTCCCATCTTTGGTGCTGATCCAGGGCTTAGTGAATCAAAGAAAGAGGGGCTTAGAGCTTATGGTTCTGGATTCGTTAGAGAAGGAGTAGGAGCTGGTGGGGCAACCTTAGCAGCCATGCTGAAATCTAAAGGAAAGATAACAACCGATATAATAAGAGCTGAAATTGAAAGAAATTATGAGAAGATAGTTGAATCTAGATTAAAGAACCATTAATCTTACTAGACCATGATCTTCTCTCTTTTCTTTAAAGTTCCATTACAAGCATGGCAATCCTCAGCATCAACATCAGGCTCAAGGCGCTTGTGAAGTTCACACAATAACTTTAACTCTCTTATATAATCACAAGCTTCTGTTATTCTACATCTAAACTCTTTTCGGCTCATCTCTCCCTTGAAAAGAAGATCAGCAATCTCATTCGTTATGTATTGAATCTCATCTACATCATCCAATCTTAACATTATAGCCCTCTTGCCTTTTATGTAATAACTCACAGCAGCCTGAGTTATTTCTAACTTCTTAGCAACTTCCTCTTGTGTTAGACCGTAATCTTCTATGAGCCTTCTTGCTATCATGGCTCTTAGAGTAGGGATGGCAGTTTTGTAGACCATTTCGTAGGGCACTATCATAATTTCCCATAGAATTTAATAGCATAGGTATTTATTAAATATAACTTAAGTTTTTGATTCGCCCTTTCACTTGCATTCTTAACCCCTATGACTCTACTTTTTTCTCAACATAGTTATAGCCCTCGTCAAAGTTCTGTGAACGTAAACCTCATGTCTCTCTTTTATCTCAAATCCATCTAATTCATTCAATTTGATAGTATTAGGATGAACGATGACACAATACCTTCCTTTAGGCATAATATCTTCTGCTTGTGAGATAAATTCTTGTAACAAATTTAGAGTCCTTATTCCCCTCGATGATGCGCACCTCCCATAAGGTATATCTGTCACTACTGCATTCACATTTTTGATTGGTAGCATCAAAGCATCTGAATTTATTATGCCAAGGCTTTCTAACATGTAATGCTTTAAATTATTCATGGCTCCTTTACACATCTTCATAGATATATCTATCCCAATAGTATCAATCCCGATGATGGATGCTTCTATTAATATGCTCCCTGTTCCACAGAAGGGATCGAGAATTATTTCTCCTTCTTTAACATGAGATAAATTGACAAGTCCTCTTGCAAACTTAGGATAAAGGGCTGAGGGATGAAAGAAAGGTCTTACCCTAGGTCTTCTTAACCTCCAACTTTTTCTATCTATGTAATCTGTGAAGCCTAAAAGAAGATAATCATCAAAGATTATACCAATTACCATCTTTTGAGGGTTTTTTAATGAGACTTTAGCATTAGGCAATCTTCTCTTAACAGAAGAGCCGATAATGGTTTCAATTTTTCCTGATAAATGTTGATTAGATAGATTGAAGACAGATGCAGCAAAACTTACAGAATTGTCCATAAACTCATCAAAGGCTATAGCATTAATGATTCTTTCTGCATCCATTACTTTACAACGAGTTAAAAGATAACCACCAGCATTGACGTATGCGCTTCTCTTTAAAATTGTATTTAAATCAAATCTTCCGTCTACAATTATCACTCTCTCATCAATTATCTCGAATCTTGCTTTATTATCGTAAGTTTCTACTATGGCTCTTAATTCTGCTTGAGGTAAAGTGCTTCTCTCCCCTGAGAGTAGGAAGAATTTCTTATCTGCCAATTTTTTGTTTGAGATTCATCTAACAATTCAAAAATAATAAACCTACATAATAACATGATTTACAGTGTAGAAAGGTGTGATGCTAAAATTGGAGCCATGTCGATCTTGCTTATAGGACTTGGTATAGTATTTGTTCCTATGACTTCTTCAACACCTGCCCTTTTAATTCTATCCAAAGCATCTCCAACCAATAATGGATGAGTGCAAGTTGCAAACACTCTTTTGGCCCCATATTCCTTCAACTTTATTGTAGCCTGCTCCATAGTCTTACCACTGCTTATTATATCATCAACAAGAATTATATCCCTATTTTGAAATTGCTTAATCATATCCTTGAATAAAACTTCACCAGTAATCTTGTCTCTTATTTTAGGAAGGACTATATGATCTATCTTTAGAATTTTTGCAAAGGCTTCTACTCTAACAGATCCTCCAAAATCTGGCGATACCGCTATTGCTTCACTCAAGTTATAATTCTTATCGAAGTATTCAGCCATTAGAGGAATCGCAGATACGCTGTATGCTGGTATGGAGAAGAGTCCTAAACCTTCTACATTATGTATATCAACTGTAACTACTCTTTTAACTCCTACAGACCTTAGCAGATGGGCAAATACTCCTAAGCTAACTACCTCTCCTTTTAAGAATGCTCTATGTTGCCTAGAGTAAGCAAGGTATGGAATAACTGCATGAACCTCCGCTCCATCCTCACTGAGCTTATGAGCCAGAAATAATAGCTGTAAGATATGCCTATCAACAGGAGGATAAGTTGATTGAACTATTGCAACTCTCTTGTTCCTAACATCACTCATAATTCTAAAGTAACTCTCATCGTCTGGGAAGAGCTTTGCATTAATATCTACAAGATTAGCCCCAAGATTCCTAGCTAAGCTTATTGCCAATTCTTTAGATGCTGGTCCTGGAGCGATTAACCATTCTTTTTGTGAAAGTGTAGTCATGCCAATGAAGATTAAATCAGACTGCCTTTTTTCCTTATCGTTCGAAAGCTCTATAAAGACTTGACATCATAATCATATCTACATATGAATCTCCGTGACGATTCGCATAAAGATTGCTTCCAATATGGATTTTGCCATCCTGATATCATAAAAGAGCATAAAACCCAGCTAGTGGTATCGATGTGGAGGTGAAGGCATGGAAAAGGAAGCAATGGTTTATACAAAGCTTGGCAATAATAATGTTAAATGTAAGTTATGCCCTAGGGCATGTGTAATAAAGAGTGGTAAAAGAGGGGTTTGCAGGGTTAGAGAGAATAGAGAAGGTACTCTTTTCACCTTGATATATGGTTTAACTACTGCTGAGGCTATAGACCCAATAGAGAAGAAGCCTCTATTCCACTTCTGGCCTGGTAGTGATACATACTCCATATCAACTCTATCCTGCACATTTTCATGCCCATGGTGCCAGAACTGGGAGATAAGCCAAGCATCCCCTGGAGAAGTTTATACTTTTGAGCTCACTCCTGATGAGGTTGTCAAAAAGACTCTTAAATCAGGCTCCTCATCTATATCTTATACTTATAATGAGCCCTTACTTTGGTACGAGTTCATATATGATACATCAAAGCTTGCAAAAGAGAACAAAATTCATAATATATTGGTTACTAATGGTTACATAACAGAGGAGGCTCTTTTGCCATTGGTCAATTTTATAGATGCTGCCAATGTTGATATAAAGGGCTTTACTGATCATTTCTATCGAACTTATTGCAAGGGAGATTTAGAATCTGTATTATCTGCAACGAAGTTGATGAAGAGAGAAGGGGTTCATGTGGAAGTTACAAATTTGATAATCCCTGGTATAAACGATTCTTTAGATGAGATAAGACAGCTTTCTATATGGGTGAGGGATAGCCTTGGAAAAAATGCTCCTTTACACTTCTCAAGATTCTTCCCCCACTATAAGATGGTCGATAGACATCCCACACCTTTTGAGACTTTGTTCAAAGCTAAGAAAATAGCTGAGGAAGAAGGATTACAATTCGTTTACATAGGAAATGTTCCAGGAGAGGGGGAGAACACTTATTGCCCAAATTGTAAGCATCTTTTGATAAGAAGGATGGGCTTTGACGTTCTTAAAGTTGATCTATCGAAGGGAAATACATGCCCTAACTGTGGATTTAGAATCAATATAGTAGGAAATGCCAATGCTAGAACCTTTGGTAGATGGTCTTACTAGTAAGCATAATAAATTTGAGAAGAGCTTATAAGTGATTTTTAGAATAAAATAAGTTAAGATAATTTGAAATCATGGTGTATTTTAAATGTGGAGAGCGCTTCGCCCAGACTCTATATCTGTACTTTACGATGAAAAGTGTAGAAAATCTTTATCGAGATACTTCGATATAATTTTCGATAAGAAGCTTGCGAAGTTCAAGCTATTGAAGACTTTTCCTGCGGAATTTCAAGGTATGAATAATGCTGAGATGTGGAAGATGCATAATGATCTGATAAAGGAATTCAAAGATTATGTAAAGGAGGTAGATTCAGGTAATAAGCCCAGTGAGCCTGCTAAGATTAGCCTACTAGACCTTAAGATCGAATTGGCTAAAAGGATTCTTGAGAGATGCACATTTTGCATGAGGGCTTGTGCTGTAAATAGACTGAAGGGCGAAACGAAGTACTGTAGCTGTGATTTAAATTTCCCTGTCTCAAGTATGTTCGATCATTATGGAGAAGAACCTGAACTCGTACCATCCTTTACCGTCTTCACAATAGGTTGCACCATGAGATGTCTTCACTGCCAGAACTGGAGTATAAGCCAATGGTATGAACTTGGAACTTTGTATGAACTTGAAAAGGTAGCAAGGCAAGCAGACATAGCAAGAGCCAGAGGATGTAGAAATTTGAACATGGTAGGAGGGGAGCCTACACCTTATCTTTATCATTGGCTAGAAATATCAAAAGCGATTAAGGAGAATATAGCTACCGTCTGGAACTCCAATAGCTACTATAGCCATCCATCTTCACAACTATTGGCTGAGTGGACCGATGTTTACCTACTTGACTTCAAGTATGGTAATAATGATTGTGCTATAAGAATTTCAGATGCACCAAAGTACTGGGAAGCCTGCACAAGAAACCATCTCATTGCTAAAGAGCATGGAGAATTAATAATTCGCATATTGGTTTTACCTAAGCACATAGATTGCTGCTTTAGACCCATAGTCGAATGGATAGCAAAGAATCTAGGTAGAGATGTTAGGGTCAACGTTATGTGGCAGTACACACCTCATTGGAGGGCTGACGAAGTACCAGAGCTAAGGAGGCGCTTAAATGAAGATGAGATGAAACAGACTATAAGAATAGCAAAAGAAGTTGGCTTAGAGAATTTTATCACTTAGCAGTTGTTGTTAACTTTTTAAGTAAGCCATCACAAGTAAATTACGATAAGAATGCAGCAATATTGTGTAGAGTGTGGGGGAATTATGATCTATGATATTTCTTCTAAGCATTATTCTTGCAAAAATTGTGGTTTATATATAACTAAAGAGCAGCTTTTAGATTTGAAGGATAAGCTGAGAAAGGAAGGAGAAGAGCGTAAGAAGAAGAGAAGAGAGCATGGTGAATATTTAGAGTGGTGGCTATCAAAGAAGACTCGTTAAATCTATTTAGAAATTTTTTAGAATTAGATTCATTCCCCTAGATTTGAGTTTAGATCCTCTGATATCGCCTATGCTTACCTGAATATTATACGAAGCAACTTTTCGGCAAGGCCGATGTACGGTGCTGCAATGGCTACTTTCTGCCCAAAAGACTTCAATCGGCTCCAAGCCTTTGAGGTTATCTCTTTATCAGGGGTAGCTTTTCCTAGTTGACTCCTGATTGTTCGTATCTCGGCCACAGCTTCTCTCTTTTCTGCGTCTGACAGATTTTTACTCCATCTTACTGCATCTTCAATGGAGTCAAGGGGACCATAGAGAGACGCGAACCCAGTTTGAACGATGTTGCCATCTCCCATTACGGTGACATCTCCCAGGTTCGTTACATTTATTCCACTCAGCGGCTCAGGCCTCTTGAAACGAGATTGACCTTCAATATGTTCTATACCTAGGTAGCTAATTCTATAATATGTAGTTCCCCGAACAACAGAACCCCGTTCGGTTTGATAAGTCCTGCTTTCCACCGTTAGAAAATTTGTTTCGCTAAGAAACTGTACTGCTCTTGATATCTCACTGCTACTAAGGCCTTCCTGCCCAAGCTCTTTTTTTGCATCCGTTATTCTAAAGGCTTGCCCAGAAATACCCTTAGCATTATAGTATCGATCATAAGCCCATTTCAGCACTTTCTCACGAGTTATGTCCTCTTTATTACTCTGACCTGTATCCTCGGACACGTAAAGCCCAATACAATTGTTTCTGCTCGATTATTTATTTGTTGTTACCGAGTTAGTACAAAAAGTGTGGGACTAGTAAATAGAAGATCCTGAAGTTGTAAGGAACATCGTAAAAGAGGAACTTAAGGATGTCAGAGAGGAGCTCACTAAGAAAGAGGCTGAGCGAGAAGTCAAAGAAGGGAAGGCGTTTTACACGCGAATGTAAAGAGGGAGATGGGACTTTAACACCCAAATGTTATGCGATATTGGATATCACTTTTTCATGGTTTTTGCAGGGCTGGACTAGCGGTTTTCACAGTTGGACTATAAATTTTAATCCGATATCACCCCGCTATGTTGCTGGATTCGGGAACTACAGCAGATGTTAGTGGTATCCTTACTACCTACCCACCTCTAGGGATTGCCTCGCTTTATCCGGAGCAGTTTTAACTCATGATGCGCGCTTGCCGTCTTCTTTACTAACGGATCAAAGACGCCCGAGGTAATTAGAAAGCCCCTAACCTCTTCGTTTGGGTGTTTCCTTGCGAAGTGCGTGAACTTGCCTAGAAACTTGTCAAAATCCTGCATCACGACGGTGGGCTTATTCTTGCACTCTGCTACAACCCAGCAGGTCTTTTTGAGTATCCTTCCAGTTGTCTTGGTACCGGTTACGTCAAACTCCATGCCCTTAATTTGCACATCGCCTATTTGGCACTTGTATCCTAGCCGGTTAAGGTATGCCAAGCACTTCTTCTCGAAGATCGCGCCATCCAAAGCAGCGTAGGCACCAGTTCGTCCGGGCTTGGCGAAGAAAGCTTGAATATCCCTCTTGCTGACGATCGCAGACAGAATATCAAGAAGTTTTGGTTTTGGGGTCTTGTCAGATACTTTTGCCTTCTTTCTTTGAGCGAGCGCAAGTAGTTCTTTTTGGTTCAACTGACGCAACAAACGCTTAACGTCGGTAGACAAGACTGCATGTAGATGTTAAAGCACGTATTTAGGTCTATCGTTAGACTACTGGCTATCAAAGAAAATCCATTAAAGTTATTCGTATCAAATCAGATTAATCTTTTAAGAAGTTTACCTCTTTTAGCAGCTTTCTTGTAGTGCTTGTCATATCTAAATCCTTTAACTCTTCAACCTTAAACCACTTGACTTGTGAAGCCTCCTCACTGCCTCTAGCCTCCCCTCCTATTGGTTTCACCATGAATCCTACTATCACGTAATGGAAGCGAACTCTACCTTTATCATCGTACTCGATGCTGTCAAAAACGTCCACGATCTTAACTACATCTACCTTTAATCCTACCTCTTCTTCAACCTCACGCTTTATTGCATCCCTTATCCTTTCTCCAAGGTTTACAAGTCCTCCTGGCAAAGACCATTTACCCTTGCTCGGCTCATGCTCCCTCTTTACTAAAAGAACAGAACCGTTTTTCTCTATGAAAGCCCCAACTCCTACCATAGGATGATCTGGATATTCTCTCTTCACCATGATCAACTCATACTCCCTTTATCTATCATCCCGCCATGCTCTATTATCATGGATGTTAATTGCTCAAGAGCATCCTCAACCCTCTTCTTTGCAGTAGAAGATTCTTCAGCCATCGCTGTTACTTGAATTTCAATCTTAGAGATGCCTTCTTCATGACCTTTTGGATGTGATTTGATATATATCAAGGGATTATTTGCCAATATTTTTTCTATTAAAGGTGCTAAATCTGACTCGACGATACCTATTATATGAATGCTCTCCTCATGGTAAAATTTTTTAATAGACCTCATTATCATAGGCATCACGCTCTCTTTGAATATTGCTTCCATCTCTACGGGAACTCCAGGGAGGCAGACGATCTTTCTCTCTCCCTCATCTATTACAACTCCAGGAGCTGTGCCTATAGGGTTCGGCAAAGCCTTTGAGCCCTTTGGCAATGTAGCCATCTTCACTCTTGCTGGTGTTAGCTCGACCTTCTTTAATATACCATGATCGGCCATGTATTCATACTTTTTTTCTACCATCTTTAAGGCATCATCGTTTATAATCAATTCTTTATCTAATGCTTTAGCTACACCTTGAAGAGTCTTATCATCGTAAGTGGGTCCTAAGCCTCCAGATATTATTAACCAATTTACTCCTCTCTTTATGGATTCTTTTATAGCAGATGATATATCATCAACATCGTCCCTAATGATTGTGCAACGCTTAACGAGTCCTCCTAGCTCAGTTATCATCTTTGCAAGCCAATGGGCATTTGTATTCAAAGTCTTTCCAATAAGAAGCTCGTTGCCCACTGAGATTATCTCAAAGATATTCGATTCCAAAGATTCTAACCTTCCGTATATTCTACCTAGTGTAATTAAACAAGGTAGGCTAAATCGGTTTTGAATTTTTAGGGAGTTTGAACATATAATGAGAAAACACATGTTAAACACATTGTTGCTATAACCGTAAAGTTGATAGGCATCATAAATCAATACTATCTAGAGGAAGCATGGTGAAGAAAGAGTACGTAGTTACAGAAATCTCTGCTGCACCTGATGGAGGACCTTATGTTCTTATCTCTCTTGTCGACCCTAGAGACTTGAAGGGTGCATCACAACCCCGCCCTAGTCCTCATGTTGTTATGGGCTTCACATCTATGGAAGATTTAATGAAGGACTTACAAAGAGCCCTTACAGGTATGTCAAGGCAGATGATGGGCGGAGCAGTAACTGTGATAAGGCTTGACATGAGAGAATATGAGGAGTCGGGGTTGAAAGTAGGCGATAAGGTCTACATAGAGATCACAAAAATCGAGAAGGAAGGGGTTTAGGCTCTATTCTAGCTCTTCAACTTGAGTAAAATCTTACAAAATAATATAGCTCTCAAATTTATTAATGCAAAAAGTTATCTTTAAGTTTAGGTTATATCCATGACTATGCAATTTAAAATCTACAAAGAGCCTGAACTTAAGGACCCTTACATGGTTACTGGACTTCCAGGTGTAGGATATGTTGCAAAGCTATCAGCAGACTACTTGATAAAAGAATTGAAAGCAGAACTATTCGAAGAATTTTATTCCTCATCATTTCCGCCTTACGTTCTAATCAAGAAGGATGGTACGGTCGAACTATTAAAAAATGAACTCTATTATTGGAAGGATGATAAATTAAAAAACGACCTGATAATTTTTACCGGAAACACACAGGCGATTTCTCCAGAGGGGCAATACGAAATTTCTAATGAGGTTTTAAACAGGGCTGAGAAGTTTAAAGTCAAAAAACTCTTCGCAACGGCAGCTTATGTAACTGGCAGACATGTTGAAAAACCAAAAGTCTACGGAGTTGCCACTGAACAAGAACTAGTGGAGGAGCTTAAAAAATATGAAGTCTTACCGATGGATGCTGGGAGCATTAGCGGTACTAATGGACTGCTATTCGGGCTTGCTAAACTTAGGAAAATTCAAAGCATCTGCTTGCTAAGCGAAACTCCTGGATATATGACTCCATCAGGTCGTGTTCTGACTGATGTAAAATCTGCTCAGGCACTACTAGAAGTTTTGAGTAAGATGTTGGACATTAAGATCGATATGAAGCCTTTAGAAAAAGAAGCTAAAATGGCAGAAGAGTTCGTTCAAAAAATGGAAGAATTAGAACGTCGTTGGGCTGAAGAGATGCGTAGATCCGTCACTCCTCCACCAAAAGATATCTACATCTAAGGTGAAACTATGACTTGGATAAAATACATCGAAGAACCAATAGTAAAAGAACCTATAGCCATCGTAGGCTCTCCTGGCTTAAGATCGATCGGAAAAATAGCTGTAGATTATTTGATTGAAGAACTTAAACCAAAATTAGTAGCTGAGTTATATTCGCCATATTTCCCTATTCTTTACCAAACAGTGCCTTCTTATGTATCACACCCAGACTACCCTGGTCAAGCCGGTACTCTATTAAAAGAGGGTCAAGTAGAACTACCAAAAGTTGAGTTCTACTTACTACCTTTCCCAAAATTACTAATAACCAAAGGCTATCATGCCAATTTTAAGGGACAGTATGAAGTAGCCCACCAAGTTTTAGATTTTTACCAAGAATTTGGAGTAAAGAAAATGATCACAATTGCAGGCTATGGGAGAGAAGGAAAAGAGGTTTGTTGTGCTGCTACGGATTTAGAGCTCATAAAAGAGCTAAAGGAATACGATATTGGTACAGGATACGAAGGACCATTCTATGGTTTTTCAGGACTTGTTTTTGGTCTAGGAATGCTAAGAGATATAAAAGGTATATGCCTATTTGGTAAAACTCAACCAAACCTAGAGGATCCAGAATATCCAGATCCAAAAGCAGCAAAGGCAGTTTTAGAAAGACTGAGCATTCTGCTAAATTTTACCATCGATCTATCAAAATTAGAGAAAAGAGTTTTGATGTAATTCTCTTTTTAAATTACACTGTGCATAAAAGTTGCTCTCTTACCAAGCTCCTAATAGGCAAAGTATTAAACAATCCTTAACTAATTTAATGATATTATGTTTGTAATTTTTATAGTTGGAACCGCTGGATCGGGTAAATCCCTTTTAACATCTACATTAGTCTCATGGTACAATGAAAAAGGTTCTCATGCCATAGCTGTTAACCTTGACCCTGGGGCTTTAGAACTTCCTTATACACCTGATGTTGATGTTAGAAATTATATTGACCTTCAAACCATAATGGAGTCTTATCAATTAGGACCTAATGGAGCATTGATCCTTGCTTCTGATCTCATAGCTACAAAGATTAGTGATCTTCAAGATGAAATAGATGAATCTAGGCCTGACTATGTGATAGTGGATACACCTGGTCAAGTGGAACTCTTCGCCTATAGAAATAGCGGTCCTTTTATAGTCAAGAATATAAGATGTGATAGTAGAGCAGTTCTCTTTTTATTCGATGCTTTACTTGTTTCAACTCCTATAAACTTCGTCTCTATAGCACTCTTAGCAACCTCTGTTCAACTTAGATTAGGATCATCACAAATATCTGTTCTTACAAAAAGAGACATGATAGGAAAGGGAATAAGAAAGATAATGAGATGGTCATCAAGCTCTATTTCTCTTGAGGAATCTATAAGAGAAGGAGAGGAAGAACAGTACCTATTGAGTAGTGGAATTTTACATGAGTTGATAAAGCTTGGTTTTGCCCATGAGCTCATACCTGTCTCGTCTGTTACTCGTGAGGGAATTGTAGAACTCTCTGCAACACTAGCAAACATTTTTCGTGGAGGGGAGGAAGTTGAGGGATGATTTTTGAATTAAGATTTTTAAGCAAAGATATTAACTTTTAAATCCAATTGATGGATGTGATGGTTATCAAAAGCGAACTAGTTCTGAATCCACCAATCCTCCACAGATACTCGGGTTAAGAGCCGCGAGACTTTTTCACTAAATGTTTCCATCTGTTCAAATACAAAAGATATATATTTTTCAAATAAATAGTTTCTAAATGGGATGGTATTTTGAAGGAAGAAGAAGCTAGGGCAATAATTAACGCTGGTTATGGTATATGCCCTCGATGTGATGGAAAACTATCAATTTATATCCAACGTAAATTTTTTACAAAGGTAAGCAGCTTATACTGTCCTTCATGTAAAGCCTTTTGGGAAGACGTTTTTTCCTTGCACAAAGAAATGGAGCAGGCTTCTATAGAAACTTTGAAAAGGAAGGGTTTATCTGAACCTTGGCCCTTTGAAGTTCCAATTCTTTTGGGCAAAGATGAGATTGCTTATCTGGTACTCGGGGGAGAAAATATAAAAGTTAGTTTTTATGAAGGGAGAAAATACACCTACCACTCATCAAGTATGGGAGTTAGTCTGCGAGTAACTAAAGGCGTGTGGTTACATCCTAGAGTTGGCAGTGGATCGGTTCAAAGCGAGGATGTTTTAGAATTGATGGATACTGGAAAGCTAGTATTAACCAATAAAAGACTAATTTTTGTAGGAAATAAAATATCAATATCCACTGAACTTGAAAAATTGATTTCTGTGGAAACCGATGCAGATATCGGTCAAGATGGGTTCCTTTACATAGCCAAACAAGGCAAACAAAGAATCGAGGCTTATCTGATACGCATGCCGAATTTAATCAGAGAATTCATCCTATTAGATCACGAAAAAAATGTGTTGCAAAAATAACCTTTATCCATACGCTTGATCTAGCCTTGTTCTCTTGACAGATCCATGATGAAGAATTTGATGGGAGAATAAAGCGATATTTACGAGGTGATAAGCCTCTGGATGATAATTTGACCGTTACCAAAAAAAGAACATTTTTGGGCATGGTTCATATAATAACTGGAAAGGGTAGGGGCAAGACTACATCAGCCATAGGATTGGGTCTTAGAGCAGTGGGACATGGATTAAAGGTTTACATGATTCAGTTCATGAAAGGAAAATTGGAAGGAAAAAAGTACGGTGAGATAAAATCTATCAAGAAGTTTCGGAATTTCAAGTTAGTTCAATTTGGTACTGGAGAGTTAGTTTCTCATAGCACTCCTAATAAAAAAGATTTTGAGCTGGCTAAGAAAGGTTTTGATCATGCAAAAGATATCATCGATAATGGTAATTATGATATGGTTATATTGGATGAGATATGGGCTGCAGTGCATCATAAGTTGATAGACTTATCTGAAGTTATAAATTTGATAAAGAACAAACCTAAGAATGTAGAATTGGTATTGACAGGAAGATACGCTCCAGAGGAAGCATATGAGTATGCTGATTATGTCTCAGAGATAAAAAAGATAAAGCATCCCTACTCAAAGGGTATAAAGGCAAGACTTGGCGTAGAGTACTGATTTTACAAAACTTTGCCAATAATGGTTATAGGCTTTCTAATAATCCATGTCAATTTATCTATCTTTGCTTCATCCATAGTTATTAAAATAGCAGTGGCTGGACCAGCAGGCTTTTCTAAGTCCATCTTTATGTTGTTATAAAACTCGACTTGGCGCCCAACCATATGAGCTATCATCCTTGCCTCATAAGCTATCCCTTGAGTATTCACTGGAATTAAATCGTGAATGAAATCTAATTGAATCAATCTAACCATATCTTGAAGGTCTGCTATCTTTCCATCTTTCTCGGCTTGAATAACCTCATCTCCAACCTTTGGCTCTCCTATTATCACAAGAGCATCATTTGGCTGAGTCCTTCCTATTCTTAATTCATCCTCATGCACTAATCCTACAGCCGTAACTCCTAAACCTGTCTGATCTGTGCTTATGTTCTCTTCTGTATTCATGCTTATAGATTGATCTGGGTCTAAACCTATTCTCTTCACTTCGCTCTTCACGCCTTTTAATATGTCTATACCTGTAGGGCTCATCTCTACGCTCAATGTTACTATTATTAGCTTTGGCCATGAGTTTACAGCAATTGTATCCATTAGGGCTACTCTAGTCATAAATCTACCAAGAGTGAAACCATCCACTTTGACTTTATCCATGGGCTTTGGACCTATACCTCCAGAGGATGTGTAGCTTAAACTTAGAATTAAGCCAGTTGGTAGCTTCATAAATGTTACATCTCCCCTCTTCATCAATACGACCTGTGAGGGGACTACTTTAAAGATGGTTGGGCGAACTATACTTCCTATATTCTTAAGCATAGTCAAGTAAAACGTTAACGCTTGACGAATTACTTCTGACCTATTCAGCTCATACTCTTTTGCGAATCCATCTATATCATGAATTAGCTTCTTTGGAAGTCTTACGTTTATAGGTCTATTTTGCCAAGGTTCTCTTACATCATTCTTGAAGGATCTTAGCGATGACATCAACCATTCTCTCCTTCTGTTCATATTGCATCTCTTCAAACAACTTTATAAGCTTGTTTATCATCATTCTTTAGGTATAGGTGGCTCAAAGAGATTGGAAAGGAAAGCAAAATCGGGAATAATTTTGACATTGCTTTTAGTAGGCATGTTACAAACAGCATTTAACTTTGAACCAGCGAACACAATTTCTGAAGCGACTTTAGCGGATCAGATTAACGCTTGTTTAAGTGAAGTTACCAGTTGGAGCGACCTTGTAGATATTGGTGTCGTAATGCATAAATCGTCACTGAGCGATTTTGACACCTGGATAATCAGTAAGGCTGATGCCTCCGATTGGAAAGGTGTTTTTGCTGTGAAGCGTTATGCTGAACAAGCAGGTTATTCTTCTGAGGTTATTGACGCTAAAGTGAAACTTGCTTTAAGTAATATTCCAATGTTCAACAATTATTCACTTCCAAAAACAGATACTGCAGATTCGGGATACTTTTGGCCTTGGGAAAGATATGTTCTCTACGGTTACCGATATGCCGAAGAATTAAATTGGGAAACTGACAGATGGAATAAAACCTCTGGATTTTTGGCTTTAAAATCTGTAAGGGATTGGTATGGAAGAGCATTTTACCGATGCAACCCTGACATTCCAACTGCGCACTCTCTGTTTGGAACACGATGGCATCAAGCCGGAAGTCTAATGGATTGTTTCTTCATTTTCTATAAATTAGGTGTGGAAAATGCTCTCAATTATGCCGTTCAAGAATGGGAATGGCTAAATAATAAACTGTGGTTAAACGATCACTTTAGTTATGCACCTTCATGGTCAAATTGGGAACTTAGCGGAATAAGCGTTTTTCCAAATGTTGCAAAACTAAACTTGAAGGGAACTAGTTTAGGCAACTGGAGCAGGGTTATGACAGATTTACAGTTTAGATATATTAGCAGTTTATGGAGTTCTCCACAATGGCATGAAGTTCACACTGTTGCAGAACATCATCATCTTGGAAATACTGAACGAAGGTTAGACGGAACATTAGACGCTTGGATAATGCTCAATACATTTTACGGTTTGTTCAATTCTGGGAACCAAACAAACATGGAGAATATGTTAGAGGGAAACGGAGTGACACAAGCATGGATAGGTTTGAATGCGTCAGATCTAAGGCAAACTACCGCAAACTTGTTTAGGTTAACAAGCTCCTCTAGTTATTCTAGCAGCTCAACGGCACAAGCGGCATTATGTTTGTTTTTGATTGGAATATCTCCTCAAGACGGCAGAGGTTTAGCAATTCCTTTAATTTCAGATAGACATAGCTGTTACGCCTCTTTAAATTATCGCCATTTTGAATTTGACTACACAAATCATAAGATCAAGATTCCAGTTTGGGGTGGGACAACTCTGAAATTCATGTATGGAAACACCGCTATAACTAAACACTTCGGAACAACTGGCATTTACGACATTACTTTTGCTTCTGATTGGAATTCGATCTCTCAGGTTACAAGAGTCTCAAACCTCTATTCCGACGAATATTATTTGTGGACCCAAGAAAGCGTAAATACCCGACAAAAGGAGTCTTCTCATGTATGGATCGTAGCCGTGATAGTAACAATCACAGGATTCGGAGTAGCTCTTTTAGTCCACTTCAAAGAGTCAAAGAAAGTAAGTAGATCACTACATATCTCTGATCATCTTCGGACAAATCAGAGACATTAACCACGGTAATCCTTCCAGGTCTCAGCATTCTTGTACAGGATAATGACATCTTTTTTATAGGGCTACTCAATTCTATATCGACCTAATTGGCATAACAGAGTTAAATCTCCTTATTATCCTCTTGGTCTCCATGATGAGTTAGAGATTCAACTGTGTTACAATAGTAGTACAACTAAAAGAGCTTAAATATTGCTTAAATTTGCTAATTCAACATGACAAAAACTGAAGCGAAGGTAAAACAACCTTATTGGACGCCAAAAAGGATAGCAAGGATGGCTATATTCATAGCTTTAAGCGCTGTAGGTTCTTTCATAAAGATTCCTAGCCCTACTGGAACTGTTGCTTTAGATTCACTCCCTGGATACTTCTCGGCAGTTGCTTGGGGCTATTTAGAAGGAGGCATAGTTATAGCCCTTGGTCATATTCTCACAGCTGCTACTGTTGGCTTTCCTATGACTGTCCCTGTCCATATACTTGTTGCTGTTACAATGATAGCTTGGGCAGCGATCTTTAGATGGACTACTATGAAGATTCATTGGATAGCAGGGATAATAGCTGGCACATTCTTTAATGGAGTTGTCGCTCCAGTGATATTCATCCCGATACTCCTTCCACTGGGAGGTTGGGGCCTCTTTTACGCAATGGTTCTTTCTCTTGTTGTAGCTTCCTTCGTGAACGTTGCTATAGCTGGTGTTGCAAATCAGATAGTAAAGAAGGCAGGATATATCTAAAATACCACTCTTCACTTTTTTATTTTAGCTGAGAATCTTATGTCAAGGAAGATCATAGAGGTAGATAATCTTTGGTACAAATACCCTAAATCTGAGAGACCAGCCTTATGTGGTATTGATCTTCAGATAGAAGAGGGTGAATTTTTAGCTATAATGGGAGCAACAGGCTCTGGTAAGACTACTCTTTGTTTATCCTTTAACGGGCTAGTTCCTCAATACTTTGAGGGAGGAGAATGCTTAGGGAGAGTTATAGTTGACGGTCTTTCAGCTTTTAATACCCCAACTCAAAAGCTAGCCCTTCATGTAGGCATGGTCTTTCAGGACTTTGAGAGCCAGATATTTGGAACAATAGTAGAAGAAGATGTGGCTTTTGGTCCATCAAACCTTGGTCTTAATAGAGAGGAGATGATGGAAAGAGTCTCTTACTCTCTTTCAGCCTTGCGCCTAGAAGGCTATGAAAAGCGTGAAACAGACACTCTATCAGGAGGGGAGAAGCAGAGGCTAGCTTTGGCAGGAATCTTTGCTATGAAGCCTAAGATTCTCGTCCTTGATGAGCCAACTTCTCAACTCGACTCAGTAGGCAAAGAAGAAGTCTTTTCATCAGTTGCCAGGCTTAGAAAAGATTACAATACTACGATAATAATGGTAGAGCATAGGTCTGAAGAAATAGCAAAGTATGCAGATAGAGTAATTGTTATGAAGGATGGCAAGATAGCTTTAGAAGGCTCTCCTAGAGAAGTATTTAACAGAGTATCAGATTTGCTTGAAATGGGCGTTCGCCCTCCTCAAGTTTGTGAGCTAGGTCTTTCTCTTATTAAGAAAGGATTCTCCCCTAAATTCTTTCCTATAAAAGAGGAAGATTTCAGATTTGCTTTTCCTGAAATGCCTATTAAAAAGCATCATGCAAACTTTGATCTATCTCAAGATAAAGGTAAAGAAGAAGTCATAACTGTAGAGGATCTGCACCATATATATCCTAATGATGTGAAGGCACTTAACGGTGTAAATTTCACTGTTAAAAGAGGCGAGTTTCTGGCAATAATAGGGCAAAACGGCTCAGGAAAGACCACATTGGCTAAGCATCTGATAGGCTTATTGAAGCCAACTATAGGAAGGGTTTTGATCAAAGGTCTTGATACGAGAGAACAAACTACTGGCAAGCTAGCAAAGATCGTTGGTTATGTCTTCCAAAACCCAGACCATCAAATATTCGCCACTTCAGTAAAAGATGAAGTTGCATATGGTCTTAAGAACTTAAAGCTATCAAAAGAAGAGATGAGCGAGAGAGTCTATGAAGCACTAAAGTTTGTAGGTCTTGATGGTTTTGAGGAGCATCATCCCTTTTTGCTTAAAAAAGGCGAGAGGCAGAGAGTTGCCTTTGCATCTATATTTGCCATGAAGCCTGAAATCTTTGTTGTCGATGAGCCTACAACAGGTCAAGACTATCTTGGGTCAGAGAACATGATGCATATGCTCTCAAAATTGAATGAAACTGGGCATGCCATCATAATAATAACTCATGACATGAGAATCGTTGGAAAATATGCAAGAAGGGTTATAGTTTTAGATAAAGGCAAGGTTCTCATAGATGGAAGCACAAGACAAATCTTCTCTGAATTTGATACTTTGAGAAGATGCTTCCTATTGCCTCCTCAGATCACAAGGATTGGGCGTGAGCTAGGCTTTAAAGGAGAAGAGACAGTATTGACTGTTGAAGAGATGCTATCTAGGCTAGGAGATAAGAATGGTCTTCTTTGAATATATCCCAGGAGAATCGATATTTCATAAGATGGATGTTCGCCCAAAGATTGCATGGTTCATATGCATAATAGTTCTAGCCTTCGTCTTTTGGGATCCTATTTATTTGACTGTGATTTTTGCTTCATTAATGATTCTAGGTTATGCTGTCAAGATTCCTCTTGTGAAATTTCTAAGCCTAATGAAGATTCTTCTTATACCGTTGATCTTCATAGTAGGTTATCAAGCCTTTTTCTATCAAGGCAAGATTATAATATTTTATCTTATACCAAAGATAGATGGGTTTGGACCTTTTATAGCAGTTACTTTAGAGGGAATAATGCTTGGCTTTACCTTTCTCTTTAGAATCTTGATCATGGTAATGGCATCTTCTCTACTCACCCTTACTACACCTATATACCATTTCATAGCTCTTTCACGCAAACTCAGACTTCCTTACCAATTGGCTTTTGTCATTACCACGGCTATAAGGTTCATACCTGTTCTTGAGAGAGATGCATTAGCAACGATAGACGCTCAAAAGGCGAGAGGGGCAGAGTTAGAAGCTTCAAAGGGCTTCTTACAGATAATAAAAGCCTATGTGCCAATAATGATCCCTATGCTTATAGGAGCTATAAGGCGTTCAGAGACCCTTGGCATGGCCATGGTTGCTAGAGGGTTTGGAGCAACAGATAGATGGACTACTTTCTACGAGATAAAAGCGAAGAAGTCTGATTACTTTTACACTTTTCTATTTCTCTTTATTCTCGCTTTTGGTTTATATCTTAGCATGGTGGGTTACGGGGTAGGTTATAGATGGCAGTAGATTTTGATTCAATACTGTCAAGGTCTATTGGGTGCTTAGCAGGCGTAGCCATTGGAGATGCCATGGGCATGCCTACCTTTGGATTCTCTCCAGACCAGATACGTGAGAAGTTCGGCAAAGTTGTGAATTTTATAGATGCACCTATTGGACATATAATTCACGATGGATTGAAGACAGGTCAGGTTACAGACGACACCCAGATAACACTAATCTTAGCAGATGCTATAATCAGAGATGGTTTTGTATCAAAGGAAGGCTTTGCTAAACGCTTATTGGAATGGAGCAAGGGATTGGGTGCTTCTATAGATAAAATTCTTGGACCTAGCACAAGAAGAGCTTTGGAGAAGATAGCTAAAGGAGCTAGGCTTCAGGATGTTACTGAAATAGGAACTACAGATGGTGCATCTATGAGAATATCTCCTGTAGGAATTTTGAATGCGGGCTTCGATTTAGAAAAAGTTGTAGAAGATGTTGTGAGGGCATGTGTTTTAACTCATAATACCAGTGTGGCTATCTCTGCAGCCTCATCTGTAGCGTATGCTATCTCAAAGGCTATTGTAGGAAAATGTGGAGTTAACGATATAATTAAAGCTGGCATAAGAGGTTCAAGGCTTGGTGCTAAATTTGGGATTTTTTATTCAGCGGCTCCAGTCGATAAGAGAATTGAATTGGCTATAAAACTAGTCTCAGAGGCAAAGAATTTTGAAGAGATCACAGATTCCCTTTACAA
>JACGUK010000069.1 GCA_024256265.1 archaeon | reverse complement strand
TGAACCCTTGTCAAGCCGTCTCCACGTCTACTTATCTCCGATATGGTGACGTCCAGTTCATCACCAACCTTAACAGGTTTTGCCCTGAAGTAGGTTGTAGGAAACTTTCGGCGTGGATAGCCTTGCTTTTGGGATGGTGTCTCCTCTTCAGACAATTGTTACGTCCTTCCTTGACGGGCTTTACATCATGTCTATATTTAAGTCTTATTTTAAATCTTCCAGTGTCATGATTGGATAATCATGTTAGAGTTGGAGATAATGTACTGATCTATCTTACGAATAAGAAGAAGTGGTTGGTTAGAGTTAATACTGATGAAAAGCTCCACACACATCTAGGATACATAGACCTAGGCTCTGTTATAGGAAAGGAGTATGGCTCATCCATAAAAACAAGCTTAGGAGAGAGATTATGGATACTCAAGCCAACTATAGTTGATCTAATTCTTAAGGCTGAAAGGAAGACTCAGATAGTCTATCCTAAGGATCTTGGGATGATAGCGGCTATAACTGGCATATCCTCTGGCTCCATAGTGGTAGAAGCCGGTACTGGTAGCGGTGCGCTTACTACTTTTCTTGCCAATTTGGTTAGGCCTGATGGTCATGTGTTCTCATATGAGATAAGGCCTGATTTCATAGAGATAGCTAAGAGGAATATAGATAGGACTGGTCTAAGGGATTTTGTCACCATAAAGCAGGCTGATGCAAAAAAAGGCTTTGATGAGAGAAATGTTGATGCTGTGATAATAGATGTAGGCGACCCTTGGACTTTAGTAAGAGTTGCATGGGAGGCTCTAAAAGGTGGAGGGATGGTTGCTTCTGTATCTCCGACAATGAACCAGGTTGAGAAGCTAGTTGCTGAGCTTGTTAATGCTGGTTTTGTAAGCATAGAAAGCTTAGAATTAATATCGAGAGGCCTTGAAGCAAGAATTGGCATGACAAGACCTTCTATGAGGATGATAGGACATACAGCATATCTCACATTCGCAAGAAAGATATTGATGGATCAAGTGTAAAGGTTAAATTCATATCATAATATCGCTTAAAGGTGGACAAATTGGACAAATTCGAAATGATTGAAGACCTATCTTTTCTTTTGTACTTATCCCCATTATTGATCAATGGCTTATATGCCCTTTACCTTTGGTTTACCCCAAATTTACTTCCAGCTGATGTTTACCTTAGAGTTACTAATGATAGCATCGTCTTCTTGGCAGGGGTATTGGCAATAATCATAGCATTGGTAATGGAAGTATGGATGAATCCTAAAGATATGAAGATTAAGAAGATAGGAGAAAACATCCCAAGAATGAGGATTCTAGCATTCTTATTCATAATTTTATCCTTGATTTTCGTTTGGAGTGCAAGTGGCTACTCATTCGACATATTCAACGTTCTTGACCTTTATTTAGAAGGAAAATACGCTATATTATACCCCCTCTTCCTGCTAGGCTTTTCTTTTGCTCTATATCCTTCAATAAAGCATCTCTTAAAATTCTCTGTAATAATCTTTGAAGTAATCCCTATTATTCTAATAGCGTCTTCTCCCTTATTGCTTTACATCCTTTGGCGCTTGAAATTATCTTCTAGCATCATCTTCTCCATCCCTATTTTGATATTCATAGCAGGCATTGCTCTATTCTTGTATAGCTTAAAGGTTGAGAAAAAGAGCAAATTGACTTGATTAGATATTATCCCGGCTTGTCGGAAAATAAGCATAGAGGTAGGGTTTGAACATTTTGAAGCTTGAGGCTTTTAGCTCGAATTTTAAAAAGCATGGTCATGACGAAAGAGGTGCAACTTGATAGTCTGCTGGGAACATGATTGGAGAGAATGCCCCTCTAACATAGACGTATTAGAACTAAAGTATTTTTGGGAAAAAGCCAAGAAAGAAACGTTAATGGATAAATGATATCTCCCGAAGAAGTAATACCAGAAAAACCTAAACCTTTCTGTCACTCGTCACTCTAAATGCAACAGAACCCCCCCATCAAAAATGAAAAAATGATTGCTCCGTCAAGCAATAGATTTTTCAGTTGCTTCCATATTTTCTTACTTGGATAAGCCTTTTTCTGGTTACAGTCTGCCATTGTATAAGTCCTTTGCCCACGATTTCACTTAACGACTTACGAATAAAAGAAGTTCGCCGATAGGTGAATTTGGGCGAAGCGTAGCGACGCCACATACCCGCTGTTATCGAGAGTCCTGTCCAACATTCTATCACACCTCTAACATATTTCTGGGATATCCAAATCTTTCAAGTAATTGCCGAGCATTCGTGATAGCTCGTGCTCTACTTACGTTGATATCGATATACAACCCATTTGATAATTGCTTTGGATTTATGAAATCTCTATGAGGATGTTTAGGAATTGTATTTATCAAATATCTCTTTCGTCCAATACGAATTGGACAATCGCTTTTCTTTAATTTTCCCTTCTTGATAAGCCACTCTGCAGTGTTTGTTAAAATCTCATATGAGTTTCTGATTTCAAAACTATCGCTACCGATTTTCATTCCCCTCTCCCAACGTTGCTCAGAGGGAGGAACAACCTCTATTTCTTCCGTAAGAGTGATTAATTCCTTAATTCTTTCTTTTAGAAAGTCCTCAATTTCTGAGGATTCAAATTTATGGTCTGGGTATCCTTCTTTGATTAACCTATCAAAAACCGGGATTAACCCTTTAATCATTTCTTCAGGTTCATCAACTAAAGATTGCCAAATTTCATCTAATATCTGAAGTTTCTTTATAAGATTCTCAATATTTTCAATATTCTCCTTAGAGACGGTGTTAAGTTTCCTCATGGTTGCTGTTATTTCATCACTCTCAATGTCTGCTTTCCAAACTATTCGCTCTGCCATTGTGGTGCGTTCTTGAAAGGCTCTGAAAAGTATCCAAATAGCCCCATTAGTCAGAACACCATATTTCATCCCTTCTCCAAAGCAATATTTTGCCAATTGACGAATAACTTCTCCTCGCTCAATATCCATAGATAGTTTCTTTACTTCGATGAACAGAATTTTATTACCATTCCTTATGAGTGAATAATCTGGAACTCCTTCTTCCGTAGAGACATTGGGTTGCACTTCTTCTGGGTTTTCAGGATTCCACCCTAAACTTCTTAAAATTGGATTTACTATCTGGTCTCTTACCGCCATCTCATTTTGTTCATAAAGAGAACGAAATTTTTTAATCCTATCTATAACCACTTCTAATACTTCCTTAAGCATTTTTATCACCAGTTAATTTTTAAGTTAAAACGAGGTTTATAAAACCAGAATTCCACCGCTACTCCCCACATTATTCCTCACACTTTATTATTAACTTTTTTAAGCCGTTATTTGTTAGTTAACAAATAGATTTCTCTCTGATGAGTTTTTTAAACGTCTCGAGCCTTGTAGAGCAACAAAAGCTCCATAGGCTTTAGCTTTCCTGTCAAAGGATCGACTTGAAATCCTAGCAACTTAAGTGTGGTTACTCCTAATAATGAAGTAGACCCTTCAGGTCCGAAGACTACTATAGAAGTAACGCCTGTACCCTCAACCTCTATGTAAGCCTCCCCTGTAGGATAATCCTTCACCTCCCCACTAGCAAGCTTGAACTTCCTTCTACTTGTCGCAGGGATGGCTAAGCCTTTAAGTAGGCTTGATGGCAAAAGAGTGTATATAGCTCCTGTATCTGCCAGTAACTCAATTTCTCTATATTTATTTCTCTCTTGCGGATTCGCAATTTTAGCTTTTACTTTTATATAACCCATTTCAATATAAGTTTAGCAAATATAGTTAAAAAGGATTTCTTATAAAAGTAGACCACAAAAGGATTATCAATGAGTAGGCTAGTCACAAGAGTGTATTACATGAAATCGTCTAAGCTCCTCGCTTCTTTATGCTCATGAAATTCTCTTTTTTCCATGCTTGTATCTTCAAATGTATCGAAGATGGGCTTTCCATACACTCCATCGTATCCTGCTATAAAATCTACCCTTCCTTCTCTAGTTTTGATTATTGCATCCGCGATTTTTGCATGAGTTACCTTAGTTAGCTCATCCTTTTTAGCATTAAACAATACATTCGATTCATTGCCAAACTTTGCTATCAGTTTATCTTGCTCCTCCATGACTCTTTTTGAATAAAGTTGATCTATGCCCATAACGTAAGATATTATCTCATATAATGGCAACAGTGATTTATATGGAATAGCATCCTTTAATATGAAACCTTCAGGCCTGTCTGCCAATTCTTCAACCCTTTGTAACACCCCTATAGTCAATTTCTTACCACATTTTGGGCATTTGTTGTTAAGCTTAATCGCATCTTTTGGATGTAAAGAGACATTACAATTTCTATGACCTGTGTAATGATATTTGCCATATTCTGGTGAGACTTCAACTGTGAATAAGAACCTCTTCTTATCCCTCTTCTTCACAGCATCTATTATCTCATGATATGATAATTTCTTAATATCAAACATATTGAACTCTCTACCCAACCTCCAAATCCAAGGGCTATGGGCATCTGAATTGCTCATGAGGCAAAATTTATCAAGCTTACTTAACCTCCAATTCATAGGAGGGTCAGAAGAAAGTCCAGTTTCGATTGCATATACATGCTTTGTCTGATCTTTATAGCATTCTTCTACAGAATCGAACCCAGAGAAAGCCCCAAATATGCTCCACCAAGTAGTCCAAGCATGAGAAGGTATTATCAGAATATCCTCATATATACTCATCAATATTTCAACAAGCTCTGGAGATGATAAACCATTGAATATAGGTCTACCGTCTGAAGATAAGTC
>JACGUK010000005.1 GCA_024256265.1 archaeon | reverse complement strand
CCATCTTCATGAAATACATGTAAGGAGAAGGGTTTATTCTTCTTAAAGACTCATAGAAATGAATAAGGTCTCCTTTTATCTTAAATTCATATCTCTTCGATAAAACTGCTTGAAATATATCTCCAGAAAATATGTACTCTTTTATCCTTGATACTTTTTCAAAGAAAGAATCAAATTCTACATTCACTTTAGGCTGAGAGTAATATAGATCATTAATATCTTCAATCTCTTCAAGAGCAGATTTTAACTCTTTGCTACGATCCTCTCCTTGAAAATAGTAAAATGCTTGATTTTTTGTATGATCAAAGACTATACCATCATCAAATATGCCAAATTCTATGTAAGGGAAGTCTGAATCATTCTTACTTGATTTTATTCTTTCCCAGTATTCAATAGAATCATAAGACACATAGCCAACAGCCCCTCCAACTAGCCTTGACCATCTTTCATCAAAATTTAAACTCCCTTGAATCTCTTTTAAAACACATAAGGGGTCTTTTACATCCTCCCTTTCCAAAAATCCTTCTTTACAATCCTTTATCTCTAACTCTTTATTATTTGCCTTTAAGATCATTTTAGGCTCGAATCCTATGAAAGAATATTGAGCTAATTTCTTTGGACCTGTTACTGATTCTAGTATGTATGCTGTATCAAATTTTTTATGAATTTTTTTGAAGACTTGAATTGGAGGGATGTAAGGGAAGGGTTTAAGATTCAGTCTAGAATTAGATGAACTGTTATATCGCTCATAGCCAAACTAAATCACCCAACTTCTTTTCCTCCACTACCAACGCTTTAACAATGTACTATTTAAGACTTTTGCGTACATATATGTGCAATGTCGCTTTGAGCGGGTGTCACTTTTGGGTGTCTCTTTTTGAGTGGTGAGACAAGTGTCAGGTCTCTTCAGCCTCTCCGATTTGAGTTTTCCAGTCTATAATTAGCCTATAATTTCTCAATACGTCCATTCCAACTATTGGTATTGGAATTGGTAAACCTATGATTTGAGTTTCAAATATTTTCTCGTTGATTTTAAGTCTACAATCGAAGAGTGGAAGATAATCCTCTCCATATAGCCCAGCAGTCCGCTCTGCTCCTGATGCACGCAGTCCTAAATTCCGACATTCTTCCAAAGGGATACCAGTCTTAACTGAACCCGTATCTACCAGCGCCTCAAATTGTCTTTGCGATTTTCCAATGACTACTACTTGAGTGTATAGACAACCATTTCTAAATTGTAGAATCATATGGGAGAAAACATGGAAGGAATATCAATTAAACCTATCGTTTCGGAATAGTATGGTTTATTACCACATCTTTCTTTAGCCCTGTTACGTGCTTCATCCAGAGTATCTCCTATAAAGAAGTCCCCGTTGCAAACGACTACTACCTTTCCAAGGTATTCTATTAATTCATCCTTTCTTTCCTCGAAGATAACCTTCTGTCCTAAGATTTCATTTACAGTCTCTTCTTCAATTAATCCTTTTTCTCTCAATTTCTGGAGAGACTCATATAATGAGTTTAGCGACACCCACATATCCGTGATTTCATGGATTTGGTGTGATTGCGAGACATTATCGCCCACTACTGAGATATTCCACTTTTCCATTAGTATACGAGGGATAGAGGCTGATGAGAAAAGATCACTACTAATCACAATAGTAAAACCTAAAGGTTGTGGTAAAATGTTTTCAATCTCGGTATCAAATGGGTTCATTCCCTACTCCTCATTTAGGGCTACTAATATGTAACTACTTACTCTTATATATTTCTTATACCCCTTCCTTAGCCAATTTAAGTTCGATTTCTCCAGAGTCTTGAATTATTAAATCGTAATCTTGCCACATATGATATTGCCCAGTCCATTCTTTAGTGGGGATAAATAAGTGGATGACATGCTTCCAAGACATAGGTCTAGGTAGAGGCGGATACGTAGGTTGCATTGGAGGTTTAGGGATCGGTGAACGAATAGCCATTGTCACTTGTGTGTATTCCTCTCCACTCATAGGATCGCTATCAGGTTGGAAACCTATGATTTTAACCCTAATTCTAATAGGCATCTAAATTCCACCCTTGTCCTTTTCTTTAACATGCTTTCTTATTAGTTCTTCGATTATTTCTTCCTTTCTTATTTTTGAGTGGCAAGTGCCTTCCTGAGTAATTCCATCCACTTGTTTTGACTATTGGTCACATTTATTCCAGCAACTTGAGCGGGTGTTTTTCCATCAAGCGTCATATGAGGTCTTATGAAATTGTAATATAGCATTTGCCCACTCTTAAGAGGCGTATCTTCTTTCTTCCATCCCCTTTGAACCTTGTTCCTTTCACGAATGGTATTGTGCAATCGCTCCACGTATTGATTGCCATTTCTTTGCCCTGCTCCACCTAATACTCTGATATGCTGTGGTCTTTGTTCTCTATTTACTGACAAAAATGCTCTATCCATGATTTTAGGATAAGAACCCATCTTATCTGTTATAACGGTTTTAGGGATTGATTTAGCGATCTCTTTAGCATAGCTAAAGACTTTCATCCCATCTAATTCGTTCTTTGTTCTGCTTATCTCACTTGCCAATTGGAATTTTGTATCTCTATCAAGAACATTCCAGAGCCAAAGCCACTTGCCTTTATCCCCTTTAACATTGAATCCGTTCTTCACTTTTACCATCATCTCATCTACATGCCACTTTCCAGAAAGCTGAGGAACTAAGGTCTTGACATAACTATCCATTATCTTGATATACCTATCAAGCCATTTCCATACTGTTTGAAACGGAACTTCTATTCCGTAGAACTGCTTCAAGTGGTCGCTAATCTTCCTTAACGATATTCCCTTAAAGTATAGATCGAGAGTCACGGTAATTATTTCAGGATCGTATCTCGCTTTCTTTATGAGTGATTCTTCCCTAAACTTCTTTCCACAATCCCTACACTTGAATACTTGTTTATTGGATGAATGACCATATTTCATAACTCTGATTGAACCACAACGACTGCACGGAATAGCATCGCTTGTGAATATCTTAGGCTTAGGCTCATTCTGAATATAGGTTTTGAGAGTTATCCAGAATTTCGTAGCGTAAATATGCTTGCAATTAATGTGCCTATAAGTAAAATCTGGGCAATTGCATATCCATTCGTTATGAAGTAAAGATACTTTGTAGGTCAAATCTTCTTTCGTCTGAGAGGGAACGGAGAAGCTACCATCTCCGTTCTCAGCAATCTTACCTTGTTCTGAGATTGCCAATCCTCTCATCATCCGAGCATCCGAAAGGTTATTCGTGCTTTCCATCGCCTTATCCCCTTCCATAAATATAGAAGTGGATATATTTAAATCCTTCTATATAGCAATATAGCGATACGTTTATAAGGCGATATGTTTATACTTCTTACGTGATTGATAAATGGTAAAAACAACCATTAATGTGGATGATGAATTATGGAAGAAGTTCAGCATCAAGGTCATAGAAGATTACGGTGGAAGAAAGAAGAATGACGTAATTGAAGAACTCATAAGAAAATATCTTGAGGAGAAAGTGATAAAGAAATGAAACTTACGGATGAAGAACTCGTCAATGAGTTCGTAGAAGGATTGATAAAGGGAACTATAGAAGCACGAATTACAGACCTTCGCAAATTATTTAGCGATGAGAATTGGCAGAAAATAGCTGAGAGCATCATGAATTTTCAGAAACGTATTATTGAATATCAGACTGAAACCGATGCTAATACCAAGAAGCAACTAACAATACTGACTATAAGCGACATTATTTTCTTTCGCACATTGGGTCTTTACACCAATAACGTGAATGAGCAACACCTCGAAATTGCTAAAGAGAAAATCAGACAGTTGGAGAAAGAAATTGAAGCAAAAGACAATAAAATCAATGAACTTATGCAGGTTCTTGGAATGCAACCACCTAAGGATAAGAAGGTCGGCGTTTTATGAATAATATCGTAAAATGTCCTGTCTGCAAAAAGTGTCTCATTGAGGAAGAATTTGACCAACATATTTGCATGCCTAACCCGAAATTCGAAAGGATAGTCGATGTATTCTACAAAAATTTCTTTTCAATAATAGTCGATGGAAAGGATGTTGCTGTAGTTTTAGCTGATGATGGGACACTTTATAGAATTAAACCACCCAAAAAGAAACACCCATTTAGAACACCCGATAAGGAGACAGAGTACATATATGTGCATTGTCGCCTTGAGCGGGTGTCACTTTTGGGTGTTCAATTTTGGGTGGTAAATTAATAGAACAATTTTTCATAAACTTTTAATAGATAATAAATCTACTATTTATTTGCCCGTAAATATGTGATATAGAATGACTATAAGCGTTCCACCAGAACCTCGTTTAGTGAAAGAACTTGATTTTAAGGTTATCAAGGAGGAGTGGTTGATCATTAAACTAAAAGATAACTCGATCATCAAGTTTAAACCTATATTAATGAGGGTATTTGAGACCGATGCGAAAGACCCATTAACAGATAAACCCATGCTCGTCGTTGAAGGACAAAACGTTTTGAGTGTTAGAAGCCCTGAAGATCAACAGGGAAAACCTTCGGAGCATATTCCGCCTCCACCTGAGGCATTAAAAATGCCTAAAGAAGAGGTTGAGATTATTGAAACAACCGACCCGAGTTGGAACTTGTATGAATTGGAGGGCGACAAAAGAATCAAAACAAAGACTGTGATAACAAACATCTTTAAAATAAAGGATGTTTTCGACCGTTATGGAAACCCGTATTACGTAGTCTTGTCACAAATGGTAATTGGTAGTAGCCAACTTCGGCTTCAACCACCTGAACTATCTGCTGAAAGCATTGGAGAAATTTATTATCAGCTTCCAAATTTTGACACGCTCCCATCTAGGATACTTACCTATCCTAACCCTTTACCACAGTATAAAGGCAAAGTGCACCTTTTCGTCAAGGATAGAGAAGGTGTTATTAGCGTCTATGAGGTAATAGAGGAAGTTGAGGCTAAACTTAAGGATTCAATTGTGGGTTTCCGTGAAGACATTAAAAAAATCTTTACTCCTCGCTTTTCTTTAGAACCACAGGAAGAAGGCGGATTCGTAGCGTTTTCTAGAGAATTTGAAGGGGCTGTTGGGCAAGGTGAAACGATAGAGGAAGCCTTAAAAGATTTAGAGGAAGCCATTCAACTTCTTGGAGAGGTATTAAAGGAAGATAAGGCACTAAAAGAAGAAAGAAATAGGTAGTGCTCAACGAATGCGACCTATTTCTGGGCAAGACGCATTAAAAGCGTTGGGTAAGAAAGGGTTCAGAATCCGTAAGGGAAAAGGTTCGCACATTGTTGTAGATAGACCTACTAACCATACACCTCCATTTGTAGTTCCTCTCCATAAAGAGTTAAAAAAGGGAACCTTGAATCATATCATTAAATCCTCAAAAGACTTCAAAGATGATTTCTTTGAATTATTAAAATGATTTTTCATCCTAAACGCATGAGAATTAAACTCGCTTTTGGGTATCAATTGCTTGCTTAAGTAATTCCATCCATTTATTCTGACCTAGATTTACATTTATTCCTGCCTTTTGTGCAGGAGTCTTGCCTTCTAACGTCATATGAGGTCTTATGAAGTTATAATATAACATCTGACCATCTCTTAAAGGCTGATGGATATTAATTAACGTCACTATTTCATGTTGGTAAGAATTATTAACTTCTAATAAATGCTTGATTGATATGTTGAGCTCTTCAAAATTTTTAAGCGCTCCAAGAGGATTGCTTAAAGTCTTCATCCTAAAGTCTGCATCCAAAATGCCTGTGAGTGGCATCGATATTTCAGATCAGATAAATTTTTACACAAATAATGAATGGAAGCCTAGCCCAGGCTCCATATACTTCATATTGAATGAGCTTTTATCGAAAGGAATGATCTCTGAGGTAATAAGCCCTGATACAAATGTAAAAAGATACATAACCACGGATAAAGGCATGGCTATGCTTTCTTTATTTTTTAAAGTTGCAGATCAAGCCCTTAAGAGGCAATTCATATTCGCTGGTATTATGGCTCAAGTTGCAGAGAAAGATTTAGCAAAGATTTTTGTTGAACTTGCTGAGTTGATTCTTACTTCTGATAAAGAAAAAGAGAAAAAATTAAAACTTATGATAAATCAGTTAATCCTCAAAGTAAAAGAGCTTTAATCATGGAGGAGGCTTAAGCTTATGCCATTCTCTGAGCTTTATAGATCTGAACGATGTGAACTTAAATCTTGCCAATCTTTTACATTCTGGAATTTGGCATTTATCATGCTCAGATGATAGATGCTCACGCTTTACTGTACTTTCATCAACATCCTCAAGAGGCTCTAGCATAGCGCTTATGAGAGTTCTATCTGCATATAAATTATCTATCATCTCTTTGAGATGTTCTTCACACAGTATTAGTGAGAGACCTTCTGCTCTCTTACCTTTCCAGAGTTCCCCTCTTCCTACTTTCATCAAAGAGATTTCGATAAGCAATATTAAATTATTTATGGTCAGTTCGTCGCGAGGTCTTCAACGCCTACGTGAGCTAAACGTAGGCTCAGTCTGGGGCAGCGAGCACTTCATCCCATTATCTATATTATAATCAAGGATTTAGAGGTTTCTGTATTTGAACGAAATTAGCCATGACTCTCTTGAGTTTCTTTATCGTTCCTGAAACTTTCAATGGGAGGAGAGCAAATCCTTTAAAATTCATTGAGCTTAATGTGAAGAGTAATTCATCGACATGCTTATGATTACAACGAATGATGAAGAAATTGTTTTCCATCTTTATGAGCCTCAAATCCATGGATTGAAGACTAATAGCACCAAAAAGATCTTTTATTCTAGCCTTTATCTCTCTTTCCAGTTCTTTATAATCATCTTTTATCTCATTATAGACCAATATGTATCTCTTTTTCTCATATCTCATTCTGATCTACCAAATACCTTTGGGCCTAGATCAAGCTTCTCAATTATTTCTCTATTAGGAATTTCATATAGAATCTTTCTTCGATTTAGATTTCCGCCTAAAATCTTGTAAAAATTGTAGAGTATTCTTGGTGAGACTAACTCATTAGGATTTTTTGCTCTGCTTGAGAATATAGTCACGATATGCCTTTTTCTACAAACATTCATCAGTTTTGTTAAACTTTTCATGTAATTTGCAAAGGAAAATTCATTATGTAGACGCAAAAGAGCAAAATCAAACTCAATCACAAAATTTATATTCGATTGCTTTGCACAAAATTCCTTCACTTTAAGAACTTCACCTATATCATTACCAGCCTCTAGAAGATATAAAGGAACATTATAGGATCTAGCCTCATTTACATTTCTTGCTATGTATATTACATTATCTTCCTTAATAACCTTCGATCTTTTGAATTCATTGATATTAGCCCTAAAGATGCACCTTACCTTTTCCTTCTTACATATATCTGTAACTTTTTCCTTTAAATCATAAATATTTTCTAAATCTAAGCCAAGAATAGAGAAGCCTAAGAACTTAGCTATTCTTATGATTCTCTCAAATTCATCAGTTATATTAACATGAAGGTCTATGGCGCCTATATTAATAACCCCCTATAGTATGAGAGTTTCTCATGGAGTTTTAAACCGCTCTTGGGCTTAAGCTTTATTCTTATAGCATCTTTCTCTGAAATGCCTATCTTGCCCTCACATAACAGTTGCTTATCTATGCGAATGTAAAAGGCGCCATGTTCATCTAGATGCTTTGATAGCTCATGCTCTAATATCTTTTTGTCTATATCACTTAGAGAAGAAAACAAGGTATGAATGAATTTGCCTGCCTCAGCACCAGTCAATCTAGCCTTATAAAGAAGAATAGGGTTGCCAAAATGCCCTTCTAAATTGAAAGATTTTATATGATCATAACTCAAAGGGAAGAATTCAACCATCTTCTTAACAACTTTTTCTCCATCCTCTGTTGCATGAGTCATCCAAGTAATTTCGATCGAGGATAACTTCATTTACACCTCTTACATCTATAACCAAAAGACAATAAAAAGATAATGCATTCTCCTAAAAATACTTGTGGGTGTGCAATTTGGTTAATAATCCTAAACAGATCCATAAAGAAGACGTAGTCCAAAATAAAAGCCTAAAGCCTCTATTACACCATAAATTAACAAGCTTACTGCCTGAAGGATAAAAGAACGCTTTTTACCAAAGCCTAAAAGCATGCTACTTATCGAAGTAGCGTAAACTCCTATTAGAGGAGTAATTAACAGTAAGCATGTAGAACCATATCTTCCCTGAATGTACTTTTGAAGTTTGCTACCCTTTTTTGTAAAGTAGTTGAATATTCTTGGAAAACTTTTCTTGAAATGCTCCATAGCCATAAGAAGAAAGATCGTTGGGAGAAGGTTTGCAGGATAGGCTACTGCAAAAGTCAATATAGGATCGATGCCTAGAGCAATCCCTGCCGGAATCGCTACTAGAATTTCTCCTATAGGTGAGGCTGAAATCAGAATTATCGTCACCAAGGCAAATATAATCTCGAAGCTAACCAAATCCCTCACCTTTTGATGATTATAAGATGAAATAAAAACTATGCTTTAATCGAGAGATCATAAGTGTTAATTTTGATTGAATGTTAGGAAAGTATATAAATAGACATCTATGTCATAAAGTGGTCAAAGTGAATTTATATGGTCTTAAGGAAAGTGATGTTGGATGAGGAAGATATACCTAAGCAGTGGTACTGCATACTGCCCGACCTGCCTAAACCGCTGCCTCCTCCAATAGATCCGTCGAAGAGGGCGCCTGGACCGGGGATCGTCCCCCTGATATTCCCTAAGGAGATCATCGCTCAAGAGATGAGTACGGAAAGATGGATAAACATCCCTGAAGAAGTGAGGGAAGTCTACCGTCTCTGGAGACCAACTCCACTTTTTAGAGCAGTTGGGCTGGAGAAAACTTTGAAGACCCCAGCCAAGATTTATTATAAGTATGAGGGTGTCAGCCCCCCAGGAAGCCACAAGCCCAACACTGCTGTTCCACAAGCCTACTACAACATGAAGGAAGGAAAAGAACGTATGGCTACGGAAACGGGAGCTGGGCAGTGGGGCTCTGCTTTAGCCTTTGGTTGCATGTTTTTTGATCTTAGATGCACTGTATACATGGTGAGGGCAAGCTACAACCAGAAGCCCTACAGAAGGGTTCTGATGGAGCTTTGGGGCGCTGAAGTGCATGCCAGCCCGAGCACCAAAACAGAGGCTGGTAGAAAGATTTTAGCGAAAGACCCTGAGTGCCCTGGAAGCCTAGGAATCGCTATTAGCGAAGCTGTAGAGGACGCCCTCACTCATGAAGAAGCGAACTACGGTATAGGCAGCGTCTTTAACCACGTCCTCTTACATCAAACCGTAGTGGGGCAGGAGACCAAGAAGCAGCTTGAATTAGTAGACGACTATCCGGATGTAATCTTCGGGTGCATAGGTGGAGGCAGCAGTTTCTCAGGTCTCTTCTGGCCCTTCTACTATGACAAAGTTTCAGGAAAAGCCCCGAAGGATGTCAGGTTTGTAGCTATTGAACCCACGGCTTGTCCCTCCATTACTAAAGGAGAATATATGTACGACCATGGCGACACGGCGAGGCTTACACCCTTGGTCAAGATGCACACCTTAGGCCATGATTTCATACCACCACCTATCCATGCTGGAGGTCTACGCTATCATGGTAAAGCCCCTACCCTATGCATCTTGAGTCAGGAGAAGCAGTTGGAGACAAGAGCCTATAACCAGGTGGAGGTCTTCGACGCTGCAAGGCTCTTTGCAAAAACTGAGGGCATAATAGCAGCCCCTGAACCAGCCCATGCTATCAAGGGCGTCATTGATGAGGCATTGAGATGCAAGGAGACAGGGGAGGAGAAGGTCATACTCTTCCTGCTGTGTGGTCACGGCCACTTCGATATGCAAGCCTTCGACGATTACCTCCAAGGCAAACTGCCACCCTACGAGTACCCGGAAGAAGAGGTGAAGAAGGCTATAAAGAGGCTAAAGGAGTTATATCCGTGGTTGGAAAGTCTGCCTTACTAACCACCACTATTTTTATTGATCAAAAGAACAGCTGTTTTAATAGGCTATGATGATTAAATAATAGCCTTTGGTATCTATTCTGTAAGGTAAATTGAAGAGTGGATTAGATAAAGAGATCATTTGCTGGGGGTGTGAATCTACAGCCCATACCTTCTCTTGCTCAATTGTAAAATCTGATGGAAAGATTCTATCAGATGCTAGAAGCATTTATACTCCTCCTCCTGGATCAGGGATTCATCCAAGAGAGGCATCAAGGCATCATATTGAAGTAGCACCAAAAGTTGTGAAGCAATCTTTAATTCAAGCAAGAGTAAACATGAGAGAAGTTGATGCAATAGCTTTCTCTGCAGGTCCTGGTTTGGGACCTTGCTTAAGGGTTGGAGCTACTGTTTCTCGCTCATTAGCTCTCTATTATAATAAGCCTCTAGTACCTGTGAATCATGCCATAGGACATATTGAATTAGCGATAATGCTGACTGGAGCAAAAGACCCTATAGTACTATTGGTCTCTGGTGGTCATACACTCATCACAGCCTTCTCTCTTGGTAGATGGAGAGTATTTGGAGAGACTCTCGATCTTACTATTGGGCAACTTTTAGATCAATTTGGGAGAGAGATTGGTTTCAGCTCTCCGTCAGGACAAAGGATAGAGGAGTTAGCAAAGAAATCATCTAAATACTTATCTTTACCATACACTGTAAAAGGTAATGATGTCTCATTTTCTGGTATATTGACATCTGCAAAAAAATTGTTTCATAATGGTAAAGATTTGGAGAGTTTATGCTTTTCAATTCAAGATATTGCCTTTGCTATGCTGGCTGAGGTTACTGAAAGAGCGCTTGCCTTCACTGAGAAGAGAGAAGTTTTATTGACTGGTGGTGTGGCTGCTAATAAAAGGTTACAAGAGATGCTTATTGAGGTTAGCAATAGACATGGTGCAAAATTCTTCGTAGTACCAAAGGAGTACAGCGGAGATTGTGGTGCTCAAATTGCTTGGACAGGGTTATTGGCTCACTCAGCAAACATTTCTGTGGATGTTGAGAAGAGTTTTGTAAAGCAATCTTGGCGACTAGATAAAGTTGATGCAAAATGGAGAGACTGATAAGAAAAGGTGCTGAAGCAGATATTTATCTTGGAAAGTGGTTTAGAAAAGATGCTATTCTAAAGATAAGAAAGCCAAAGCCCTATATGCAACCTGAGTTAGATGCTGAAATAAGAAAGAGAAGGACTTTACATGAGGCATCTTTTTTGATCGATGCAAGAAAGGCAGGAATAACAACACCTTTAGTATACTTTATTGATCAAAATAAGGCGGAGATAGTTATGCAATATATCAAAGGCATAAGGCTTAAAGAGATGATTTCTGATAAAAAGACGAATAATATTGATGCTTTGTACTCAGAGGTTGGAAGATGTATAGCAAGGCTTCATAAAAACAATATAATTCATGGTGACTTGACTACTTCCAACTTTTTAGTTGTTAAGAATAGACTGGTCTTCATAGATTTTGGGCTAGCATTTTTTTCTCAAAGGATGGAGGATATGGCTGTAGATTTGCATTTGATAAAAGGAGTCTTAAAAAGTGCCCATAGCAAAGTTGCTGATGAAGCCTTCAATAAGATCTTAGAAGGCTATGCAGAGATTTCTGGGATGAAAACGATAAAAGATTTGGTCAGAAAGATAAAAGAGATAGAAAAAAGAGGCAGATATGCTCGTGTCGAGTAGATCATTATATTTTGCAACGAGTAATAAGCACAAATTCAATGAGGCTAAAGATGTTCTTAAAGATTATAATTTTAAGTTAAAAATTATAAAGAGTAAGTTTGAGGAGATTCAAAGCGATGATCTAAGGAAGATAGCCCTTCATGCTTTATCTAAGGCTTTGATAATCGATAAATCTCCCATGATAGTCGAGGATGCTGGATTATTCATAAATGCATTGAATGGCTTCCCTGGACCTTACTCATCTTATGTTCATAGGACTTTAGGAATTGATGGTATCATTAAGCTCATGAGCAGTAAAGATGATAGAGAAGCTGAATTCAGATCTGTTGTTGCCTTTAGTGACTTTTCAATAACAAAGACTTTTCAAGGAGTGGTAAGAGGGATGATTTCAATACAACCTAGAGGTAAATCAGGTTTTGGATTTGATCCTATATTCATACCAAAGGGCTTAGAGAAGACATTCGCAGAGATGTCTTTAGAGGATAAGAATAGATATTCACATAGGGCTATCGCCTTGAAAAAGTTTGCTACATGGTATATGAAATTTATAAATAAGTCTAAGATGAATTGATAACATAACGAAATCTTTATGTGTAATGCTTAATCTCCATCCATAGATAATATCGTTGGCTCGTATACATTCACATAGAAGAGGAAAGTCTCATCCCATGCGCCCTACATCAAGGCGTGCCCCTACATGGTCAACTTATAGCACAGATGAGATTGTGACTCAGATAGTCAAGATGGCTAAAGATGGCTTGACTCCTAGTGAGATTGGATTAAAATTGAGAGATGAGTACAACATACCTTTGGTTAAGCCAGTATTGGGAAAGTCAGTTTTAGAAGTTCTAGAGGAGAATGGCTTAAGACCTTCTCTTCCTGAGGATCTTGATAGACTGATAAAGAAGGCTAAGATATTACAAGAGCATCTTAAAGCCCATAGGAGTGATAGGAAGAACGTTAGATCTTTAGAATTGATTGAGGCAAAGATTCACAGACTATCAAAGCATTACAAATCTAATGGATTGTTGCCAGAAGATTGGAAATACTCTACAGTAATAGCTCAATTGATGTAAAGTTGAGAGAATGGGCAACATTGAAGAGTTATTCAATAAGGCAAAGAGCATTGGTGAAGTTATCGATCAGAAGGTAAGAGAAAAGAAGAATATAATTATAGTTGGTCATCTTGATGCTGATGGCATTGCTTCTGCTAGCATAGTAGCTAAAGCGATATTAAGAAAGAATGGGCGATTTGTTGTTAGAATTACTAACAGCTTAAAACTTAAAACCCTTTATGAGCTAAAGGAAGGAGACTATGATTTTTACATATTTTGTGAATTAGGAGCAGGGATAGGAAGGCAGATGAAAGAAGCCCTTGGAGATGGATGGATTGCCATAGATCATCATCAAATAAGCGAAGATGAAAAGAATATTGACAATATCATCAATTCATGGCAATTTAACTTGGATGGTACAAAAGAGATCAGCGCTGCTGGCATGAGTTACATAATAGCTTCAAAGATGGATAAAAATAACATGGACTTATCATGCTTGGCAATAATTGGTGCTCTTGGAGATAGGCAAGATCAAGGAGAAGGCAGATCTATGATAGGGTTAAATGAGATCATTGTGAAGGATGCTGTTGAGAGTGGATGCTTGAAAGTTACAAGAGATTTGATGTTCTATAGAAGAGAGACAAAGCCCATACATGAAGCCATAGCTTCCACAACTACACCTTTTATACCGGGATTGACAGGAAATAGTGATTCTTGCCTTGCTACCCTTACATCAGCTGGCATAAGGCTTAAGGAAGGAGCAAGATGGAAGGCTATAGCTGAACTATCAGAAGAAGAGAAGAAGAAGGTTGTTGAAGCCATTATACCTTATTTAGCTTTAACCCCTACTGCCACAGACAAAGTTAAGGAACTGATAGGAGATATCTATACTTTGGAGAGAGAGGATGAATATACTCCTTTGAGGGATGGTAGAGAGTTCGCCACTTTGTTAAATGCTTGTGGAAGAATGGGAAAAGGAGGAGTAGGAGTTTCTATCTGCCTTGGAGATAGGAATTTCGCTTTACAAGAAGGTGAAAGGATTTTGGCAGAGTACAGATATACTCTTAACAACTATGTTCAAACTATTTTAAGTGATGAAAGTAGAGTTGTTGAAGGAAGATGGTCCTTCATGATAATTGGTGATGGTTTGATAGATGAAAAAATGCTAGGTGCTATCTCTTCAATACTAAGTGGAATCACAAAGTTTGAGGGAAAGGCTCTTTTTGTCAGGACTATTACAGAGGATGGTGACATAAGCTTTTCAGCGAGGAAGACTAAGGGCTGTAGTCCCTCTTTAAACCTAGGATTTATTATGGCTGAAGCTAGCAAATTCGATGGAGTTGGAGGAGGACATGATGTGGCTGCTGGAGCTAGAGTTCCTTCTCAAAGACTGAATGATTTCTTAAGAGCTATAGAAGACAGGTTAGGGGAAGTAAATGAAGGTAAAGGTCAAAATATTAATTGATTTTAAGAGAGATGAAGAAGCAAGGACTATTTATAGCTCTCTTAAGCCTGATAACATAGACTTGCCTAAAGAATTAGAAATAGATATGAGCGTTGATAAGAAGCTTTTGATCGTAGATTTCTCCTCAATCAATAAGTTAGAAACGCTGATCTCAACTATAGACGATCTTTTAACATGTTGCCAAGCTTCTATAAACACTTTAAAAGAGATCGAACAATAAGATAGAAGCAAAATAATTGATGCGATCGACTTATATGAAACTTTCAAAACACACTATGTAAAAAAGATTTGATCGGTGCAAGATCATGTTGGATATAAAATTCATTCGTGAGAATCAGGATTTGATTAGAGAGATGCTAAAGATGAGGAACATAAGTATACCTTTAGACGATTTGATCAATTATGATAAAGAGAGGAGAGAACTCATAACTATAACTCAAAAGCTAAAGCATAAGAGAAATCTGGTATCTTTAAAGATTGCAGAGCTCAAGAGAGAGAATAAGAATGTACAGAAGGAGATAGAGGAGATGAAGAAGATTTCAGATGAAATTTCTATAGCTGATGCAAAAATCAAGGAGTTAGAGCTAAAGATTCAAGATATCATGACGATCATACCAAACATAACTGATAAGACAGTTCCACTAGGTAAGGATGAGAATGATAACGTTGAGATAAGAAGATGGGGAGAATTGTCAAGCTTTGATTTTCAGCCTAAAGATCATATTGACCTTGGGCTTAAGCTAGAATTGATAGATGTAGAAAGGGCAGCAAAGGTGGCTGGTGCAAGATTCTACTATTTGAAAGGGGATTTGGTCTTGCTTAATCTCGCTCTCATCAGATTTGGCTTAGAGTTCATGAGAAAGAAGGGTTTTACAATAATACAAACCCCATATATGCTCCGAAGAGAAGTCGTGGCTGGCTGTGTTGCTCTATCTGATTTTGAGGATGCTATTTATAAGGTTGAAGAAGAGGACCTTTACCTCTTAGCTACTTCTGAGCATGCTATAGCTGGTCTTCATAAAGATGAAATTCTTGATGGAAAGCAATTACCTCTAAAGTATGCTGGAATAAGTCCTTGCTATAGAAAGGAGGCAGGGGCTCATGGTAGGGATACAAAAGGAATCTTTAGAGTTCATCAATTTGAGAAGGTAGAGCAATTCATATTCTCAAAACCAGAGGATTCATGGAAAGAGCATGAGTTACTGATAAAAAACGCTGAGGAAATATTTCAGCTTCTAAGAATACCTTATAGAATAGTGAACGTATGTATAGGCGATCTTGGAACTGTTGCTGCAAAGAAATATGATTTAGAAGCTTGGTTGCCAGGTCAAGAAAAGTATAGGGAGATGGTAAGTTGCTCTAATTGCTTAGACTACCAAGCGAGAAGGCTGAACATAAGGTATAGAGATAAGCCCAATGAGAAGCCAAAGTTTGTTCACACATTGAACAGTACTGCTATAGCAACAGAGAGAGCATTGATAGCAGTAATGGAGAACTATCAAGAGAAGGATGGTTCTATTAGAATACCTGAAGTCCTTAAGCCTTACACAAATGGATTAGAAGTGATAGGAAGAAATAAGCAAAAGCAGTAAGAGAAGTTGCTAAAGGAACGAGAAAATAAGCTAATAAAAGGCAATCCTTCCTCATCTTTTTAGATTCATAAAGCACTACTTTAACATCGTTAAGCTTTTAACCAATGGTAAAGACCTTATCTCATCAATAGCTTTTGCTGGTATCTTGCCATCTACTACAAGAGTTAAACAAGGCTCAGGGACTAGATCAGGATCGTCAGCCAAAGCTTGTCTTACGACTAAGTTATATCTTGCCAAAATACTGGTTACGCTAGCTATGACTCCTGGTTTATGAGGGTCTGATCTTATTACTAGAACGCTGTAATCAAGGATTTTTGCTACCTCAACCAAACTTGCTCCAACAGGCTTTATTCTTGTGAATATCTCACGTAGCTCTGAATTATCTAGAATCTGCTTAGTTGTGCTCCTTACAACTCTCCTATCAACACCAACTGCTCTAGCAATGGCTGTGTCGTCAACCTCTGCATCGCCCACATAGAGCTTGCCATTTTCATCTATCCTTATACCTAGCTCTATCATCTTCCTTACCACATTCAACCTTCCTTTCTGCTTTTTAAACCGTGTTTGAATCTTTTTCCACAAATCTAGACAAATATATTCATGATTGCATTTAAAAATACCTATTTTATCATGAGGCGAGTTAAGAAAAGCCTAACTCATTTTTAGACTGGAACTTTTTCACGCTTTCTTCCTTGCTTACTAAGAGCCATATCAGCTCAATAAGCTTCTTCACTACTCATTCTCGATGTTGAGGAAGGCAGAAGTGAACCCATTTCCTAGTCTTATCATTGAACTATAAAATTCCAAATCGCTAGTCTTATGAACAAAAATCAGTCTTAGAACAAAAGAGCTATGCTCAAAATAGGGAAAGCCACGTATAATAGAGGATTCACGATCATTAATTCAAAAACAATGATAGTATAAATTCGCAATTATAACGAGTTAACACAATTGTTTAGAGAAGTTGACCATTCATTACATATCTACTCATACAAGAATAATATTGGAAATGAGCATCTTAAGTAGGATAAGAAGTTGGTTCGGTGGAGCTAAAAGTTCACCCAATACACTATACACAAGTGAAACTAGCCCTCAAAAAGCAACAAAAGAGATCGAGAAGCATGATTCAAAGGCAGAAAAGCTCATAGAGGCTATGAAAGTTGCCTATGAAGAGCAACCTCAGAGCGATCCTGTACAACCCTTGGTTATTCAGCCTGAAAGTACGCCATCCCAAGATATTCCTGCTAAGTCTGAATTGACTCAAAGTGATACTATACAACCCTTAGCCATTCAGCCTGAGAATATGATACCTCAAAATATTCAGCCTGTTCAACATGAAGATATACAATCCTTAAGTATTCCTACCCAGCCCGAAAATACGCCATCTCAAGATATTCAGCTTATTCAGCCTATCCAACCTGAGTGTACACCTTCCCAAAAACCTGAAGACATACTATCCCAAAATATTCAGACTACTCAGCCTGATCAGCCTAGATTAAAAGTGAAAAGAACACGCAGATCGAGGTCGAACAATCCTAAAAGGTCAAGATCAAGGAAAAAATTAGAGGAAAGCGCCAATCCTGCGACTTAGCATCAAGGATTTTCCTAATAGTAGAATATACGTAAGAAGGTTTATGGTTAGTATTAACTAGATTTAATCTTTCTCTTAAAATCAGAGAATAGATTATGAACATCTTTAGACCAATCTTCATAGTCTTCTTCATCAGGGTAATTCTCATAGAGTTTCTTGACCTTTCTCATATAGCCAGATGTCGTTGCTAAGTGCATAAGAACGCTAGGTCTCCTCATCCCCCTAACTACTCTCACGGCTTTCTCCCTTATCGATAAATCTCCACGACCATAGCTGAGCCTTGTTAGGTCTGATTCTGTTATCAATTCCTTCTTCATGCCGAACTCCAAATCATCATTACTTAACTCTTGCAAGAAGACTTTGAAGATCTCTAAGCCAGCAGCCTTCATGCCATAAGCTTTTACATATTCTTTGTTAGCTCTCCATAAAGCCTTTTTTGAATCATCTTCGCTCAAGCTCTCTACAGCAACTCTTCCAGCTATTCTCCCTGCTATCATAGATGAACCTATGCCACCACCATGTATAGGGTTTGCTGTAAAGCCAGAATCTCCAGCAAATATAGCCCCAAAAGCCACTATAGAGTGAAGAGACCTTCTAGTCGGTACAACTCCGCCACCTGCATCTATAATCTTTGAATCTTGAAGGATGGGAAGGCTTGAAAGATTCTCTTTAAAAAGGCTCTTCGGATCGTTTCCATGACCTCCTTGAACTCCTATACCTATATTCACTAAATCTTCGCCTTGAGGAAAGAACCACCAATAACCTCCTGGAGCTATCCTTGTATCTAAGTAAATTTTAGCTGAACTTGGATTGTTTATGCTACTCTTTAACTTCCTTACTTCTCTGTAACATATAGCAACATCCCCCCATTCTGGTTCCTTTACAAGACCATAGAATTCAGGCAAGGCTCTTCTTATAGCTCCTGTCCAGCCGCTAGCGTCTATAACAACTTTACATGAAAAAGATTGAATTTCTCCAGTCTTATTATCTAAAGCTTTAACACCTATGACCCTTTCTTTTTCTATTATGGGAGAGATTACCTTTGTATTTGGTTTCAGCTCTACACCTTTATCTAAGGCTTGATCTAAAAGCCAACGACCAAACTCATACCTATTTAGAGCATAGCCCTCCCCTTCAACCTTATAGCTATGCCTACCTGATGGAGAGCAGACAACTATTGCATCAATCTTACTCCTTATAACGTTGCTCGGAGGGTTCTTTAAATTGACATTCTTAAAGTGGTGAGCTCCTATAGCATCCCCACAAATTTTCTTACCTATCTCCTTAAAATCTTTACAATCTAGCATCAAGACTTTTGAGCCATTTTCAGCACTGGTTATGCCTGTAAGGCATCCAGCACTCCCAGCACCTACGATTATAATATCATATCTTTGCAAGTTTTACACCGAGTCCATTCTAGAAAGTCTTCTAAAGCATTACATATACTCATAGATAATTTTTTTGTAGTTTAAGAGCTAGGAATAAAATAAAAATTTGTGGGAGGGACTAAGATCAGTCTTCGCCAGCGCCAGGCATCTCTTCTCCTGGCCTGCCCGGCCTTGCCCCTGTCTCCCTTACCTTGCCAGCAGCTATTACATCATCGATTCTGATTATCATGCAAGCAGCCTCTGTGGCTGACTTTATGATCTGCTCCTTTACAGCCAATGGTTCAAAGACACCCTTCTCGTAAGTATCTACAACCCCTCCATCGAAGACTCCAACACCAGCCCAAACCATGCCCTGACCATGCTTTGCCCTTAGCTCCACTTGAGTGTCTATAGTATCGAGTCCTGCGTTCTCAGCTAATGTTAGTGGGATTACCTCCAAGGCTTCTGCAAATTTTTGAGCAGCCAATTGCTCTCTTCCAGAGAGTGTGTGAGACCATTCTCTCAGTTCATGAGCCATATGAGCTTCAGGTGCTCCACCACCTGCAACTATAGCCGGCTTCTGCATAACATCCCTCGTTACGCAAAGGGCATCGTGTATAGATCTTTCTGCTTCATCAACGATCCTCTGAGTCCCGCCTCTTACCAATATCGTTACAGCCTTAGGATTCTTGCAACCTTCTATGAATACCCACTTGTCCTCCTCTATCTTCCTCTCTTCGACTAGTTCAGCAAATCCTAGGTCACTAGCTGATAGATCTTCAAGGTTCGTTACTACCCTGCCTCCAGTAGCCTTTGCCAGTTTGTCCATATCACTCTGCTTAGCTCTTCTCACAGCAATTATTCCTGCCTTTGCAAGATAGTGCTGGGCTATATCATCAATCCCTTTTTGGCAGATGAGTAAATTAGCTCCCACTTCAGCGATTCTATCCACCATAGTCTTTAGCATGCGGTTCTCTTCATCTAAGAATAGCTTTATCTGCTCAGGGTTGTTTATGTTGATCTTGGCATCGAACTCTGTCTTCTCTATCTCAAGAGGGGCATTGATAAGAGCTATCTTAGCGTTCTTGATTCTCTTAGGCATTCCTGCATGGACGACTTCCTTGTCTATCACTAAGCCTTTTATCAGCTTAGTTTCAGCCAGAGATGCACCTGCCTTTTTCTCCACCTTAACATCATCTATGTCAACCTTGTACACTTCATCTGACTTCTCAGCGACTTGAAGAAGAGCACTGGCTGCAATTTCTGCCAATATTCCACTTTCTCGAGAGACCATTTTTGTCTCCATGCTCGTCTTGGCTATCTTGAGTAACCAGTCTTTTTGGTCAGGAGGGATTTTCACTGCTATTTTTTCAAGAACCTTTAAAGCTTGCTCAGCAGCCTTTCTATAGCCATCAACGATTACCGTTGGATGAACATCCTTATCGATGAGCTCCTCTGCTCTCTCCAAAAGAGCTCCAGCAAGGACTACTGCTGATGTAGTACCGTCTCCGACTTCGTTATCAGTAGTCTTTGCAATCTCCACCATCATCTTCGCAGATGGATGCTGAATATCGATCTCCTTCAGTACAGTCGCTCCATCGCTAGTTATAGTAACGTCTCCTAGACTATCAACGAGCATTTTGTCCATGCCCCTTGGTCCTAAGGAAGTCCTTACTATCTCTGCTATCAGCTTAGCCGCCATTATGTTGTTTCTCTGAGCATCTTTACCACGAGTCTGTGCAGCACCTTCTTTGAGGATAAGGATTGGCTGTCCGCTCGATGTAACTGCCGGAATTGCTTGTGTAGACATTAGATCACCCCATATCTAATATATCCTTGAATTTTCTTTACTTTTATATTTTACTCTTTAGATTTATTATATCATCCTAAAGCCTTGGTTATTGTAACATTTTTTATGAGCATAGAAGGAGCAAGAGTTGGAATGGATACTTCCCACCATTCAATCCATCTTCTCTCCTTAGATATAGATACGATATTTGCCAATTGTCTTGGAAGGCTATCGCTAATTCTGAGTCCTACAATTGGATACTTTATCTTTCCGTTCTCAATAAGAAAGGCTGCATCCCTAGGTATAGTTGAATACTCGCCAGTCCTCATATTCTGAAACCTTGTGTACCAATTGTTTGTCACCATTATGCCCCTTTTAACCTCTTTTATAATATCATCAATGCTCATAGATCCAGAGTCTACTACAAGGTTCCAAGGATGGGGGTCTATTATCCCTGCGTTGCCTGTTGAAGATGTATTAAACTTCTTTGCTGTAGTGCTATTATGAAGGTATCTTTTTAAAACTCCTTTCTCAACTATTACATTCTCACGAGTTGGAAAGCCTTCATCATCAAATCCCCTACTTCCAAAGCCTCCTTCTATTACACCATAATCCCTTAAAGTGAAATCATCCATGCTTATCTTTTGACCAATTCTATCAGTTAAGAAAGATAAACCTGCATCTACTGTGAATGCTGAGGCAAAGGATCCAACATGTTGAATTATATCTGCTGTCACAGTTGGTAATGTAATAAGATCATAAACGCCTTCTTCCCAAGGATTAGGATTGATAGATGCCTTTGCATATTCTCCTGCCTCTTTGCCTGCTTCATAAGGGTTAAAGTCTCTGAGCCTTGCAGCGCATGATAATCCATGACCACTTGCCTCTTTATCAGAAAAAGCCCTTACATTGAGCAATATCTTAGTCCTCTTATCCTTACCAGTAGCATTGCCTGATGTGAGAATGACTAAATTTTCTTCCGAAGCCATTAAAGAACCCGAGACTCTATTCGCTCCTGCTTTTAGACCTGCATCTATGACTTCCTTTACGAATTCTATCAATTTTATCTCATCTCCAACCAATTTTTCATCATAAATTCCATGTAAAAGGTATCTAGTCTCTATTTTTGGTAATGGTGTATAATCTGGGCTTGGTGATAATTCTTCACAAGCTTTTATCAAGTTTAAAGTGAATTCTTTGATCTCTTTTATGCTTGGATTGGATGTAGAGCCCATTATCCTCTTCTTATCCTTAGCCAAATAAAGGAAGAGCTCCAAGTTCTTTATGTTCTTATTAACAGTAATAGAGTTGTTGCTAAACCTGATCAGATTTTCATTTGATTTAGCACATATAGATGATACATCTGTTGCTCCAAGCTTTAATGCTTCTTTTAGGGCTGAATCAGCCAATTCAATTATCTCCATCTTACCTCTCCCCCAATCTAATAGCTCTGAGCCTCATATTTGGTCCCCCAGTCCAGACTGGAATTCCTTGCATAGGGTCTCCTTTGCCACAAGTTGCAGCTACAAATTCAACATCTTTGCTTCTTGCATCAACGCTACTCCATAGCTTAGGAGTCGTTATCTCTAGAACAGGATTCTTTACCATGTTTTTTATCTCTCCTTTCTCTATCAAGTAAGCTTCAAGACCAACGTATCTTTGATTCAAGCGCTTATCATCTATATTCCACTCCATGAAGGATTTTATGTAAACGCCGAGCTTAACATCCTCAAAAAGCTCCTCTAGAGAATAATCACCAGGCTCTACGAAGGTATTTGCCATTCTTACAATAGGCTCTCTATCGTGCCTCGTAGCCCTTGATGAACCATTGCTTGAAATGTTAAATTCATAAGCAGTTGCTCTATTATGCAAGAACTCACGAATTATCCCTGCCTCTATCAACTTCCTCTTCCTAGTAGAAACCCCTTCATCATCATAAAGGTAAAAGCCGTTAGAATGTGGGATAGTTGGATCATCACTCACATAGGCTTCTTTGCTTCCAATTTTAATGCCAAGATCATCAGGCTTAAGGTAAGATTCTCCTGCCTGAGCTGCCTCTCTTCCAAGAATTCTATCAGCTTCTCCAGGATGACCTGCTGATTCATGGGCTATTATGCCACTTACTTGAGGACCAAGAATAACGTCCACTATTTCTTTTGGTGGCTTTTGCTCATTCTTAACAGCTAAAGAAAGATTCTCAGCCTCCTTTTGAACATATTCAAAAATCTTTAATCTCTCAATTACCTCCCATCCACCACTCTCTCCGAGTTGAGAATAGCCTGAAGGTATAGTTATGGTAGTTGTCTTGCCTTTGTGAGAGGTTGTAATGTAGCTATGAAAACTTACCCTTGGCACTCTACTCTTTATCATTGCCCCATTGCTATTCATGTAAACCTTTTCTTCAAGAAGAGTTGAAGATACAAATAATCTATTAGGAAAAGAAACATCAGCCTTTCCATCCTTTATAAGATAATCAATATCTTTCAGCAAACCGAAAAGGTCATCAAAGCCAATGTTCTCTATCCTTTTTTTCTCCTCTGCCTTCCAATCAACATTGATAGATTTTTCCTCGCTTAGAAGAACTTTATTCTTTAAGAGTGGTGATGATGCTTTAGCCCTTTTTACAGCGTTCTCAACGATATTTTTGATGTTCTCTTTCGATATACCATTGGTAGCAGAGAAGGCTAGGGAACCAGAATGAATGACCCTTATACCTATACCATAAGCATCTCCTATTACAGCTGGTTCTGGAACTCCATTCCTTAATAGACAGCCTATCTCTTTTGTTCTATGTAACCTAGCCTCTGCATAATCTGCATCAAGCCTTTGGGCAATGTCTACAGCTAATACCAATAAGTCCTCATCCAAATTGATCGCTTTTAGACTATTGTGAGGTTTTACTTATTTATTTTTGATCAGTCTCCTTATCACCTAAAGATTCATAACGTCCTCAGATAAATCTAGGATTCAATGAAAATAGTTCTTATGAAGGGAAAGGTTAAAAGAGGTAGATGGCTGCTTCTTAAATCAGAAGGTAGAGAATCATGAGAGTTCACTATGACCCGAATGTTGATATCCTTTACATAGTGATAAAGAGAGGACCAGCCTATGATAGCAAGGAGATAAATGAAGATATAATCTTAGAATTGGGTGAGAAGAATGAAATCTTAGGCATACAAATATTGAACGTAAAGGATAAAATCATTCCCTATATCTCTGAGCAGATAGCTAAAGCCATTAAAAGCAAAATTACATCTTGATTGGAGTTAATAACAAAATTAATCAAAGACAATGAATTAAATATATCTCTATCTTATCTATAAATTACCAATGTCTTCAGATTGCTACATTACTCTATTTGGAGGAGTAGGAAAGATAGGAGGAAACTCCATACTTTTAGAGGATAAAGAATCTGTGATCCTCTTCGACTTAGGTAAGGACTTTGATAGGTATAGAAAATTTTTCCAATTCCCCTTCACAATGCCAACAAAATCAGTCCAGAAAGAATTGATAAAGACTGGTCTATTGCCAGAGATAAAGACATCAAAGAGGCAAAAATTGCCTTTATATGTTGATTATGAGGGGTCAGAGATAATGGAGCCGAACATTAGTTGCCCCTTACAGCATGTATTCATTTCTCATCCTCATCTCGATCATTCTGGCTTCATTACTCTTCTCAGGAGTGATTTGAATATTCATATGGGATTTATGTCAGAGTTGATCTATTCTTCAAATATAGAAACAAGAAAGGATAGAACTTTAGAGAACAAGCTTTACTGGAAATTGCCAAAGAAGGATGAGATAGAACCTAGATTAAAATTCTCAAAGTTTCATGATTGCATGGAGATAGAAGCAGACAAATTAAGAGTCATTCCTTATTCAGTGGATCATAGTGTCCCTGGAGCTTATGGTTTTATGATAGAAGGCTCTTCAGCAAGAATTGCATACACAGGTGACTTTAGATTTCATGGACCAGCCCAAAATCTCTCAAAGAAGTTTAAAGACAGACTAAAAGAGGAGAGCTTAGATGTACTCATAGTAGAAGGTACGAATATGAACTTAGGGCGTATAGATTCTGAAGAAAAAGTTGAGAGAGATGCTCATGAATTAATTGAAAAAAGTTTTCGACTGGGTAATAAATTAGCAATAATAGAGGTTAAATCAAGTGATATAGATAGGATCAATGCCTTCGTAAGGGTTGCGAAGAGCCTTGATAGCGTTATAGCCATTACTACTAGAGTCGCTTACATCCTTGATAAGATAAAGCAATCTGGATTGGAAGCAAGATTACAGTATGGTATACCGAAGTTGAGGGATGAAGTAAAGCTTTTCACGAAAGGCAAGCTTATGAGATGGGAAAAAGAACTTATAGAAAGGCACAAAGATATGGAAATCCTTGACGATAAAGCGATAATCAGCCCAAAGGAAAGAATAGTGTTACTTGATTCTGGCAGGTTCAACGTCTTTGATACAACTCCTCCAAAGAGTTCTCTTTACATACAAAGCATATCTGAGCATATGAGCGAAGAGGAAGAATATGATGAAGAGCGTTTCATCAACTCATTAGCTTTATATGGTTTAATAGTGTATCGCCTTCATAGCTCAGGTCATGCAAACCCTCTAGATCTGATGGGATTCATAAAAGAGGTTAAACCAAAAATGCTCATACCAATTCATACAGAGCACCCAGAAGCTTTTTATGAATTGTTCAAAGATATTACAAATGTTATAATCCCAGAGAAGGACTTACCAATACCTATCCCCTAGAGTTCTAACAATTTTAGTAATGGTGGTTTAAATCAAGCTAGAAATCAAGAATGGTAAAGGAGTATACACACTTATAATAAAATTAGCCAAGAAATTCAATTTAAAAGTAGGATGCTTAGGCTCATTAAAATTTGAAAAGGGATGGTATGCTTATACTGGCTCAGCTCTAGGTCCAGCAGGATTGATAGGAAGAATTCAAAGGCATCTAAAAAAAGATAAGAGATGCTTCTGGCATATAGATTACCTTTTGAATAGCAAGTATTCATCCATAAAAGCAATAATTTATGCAAAGACTGATATGAGATATGAGTGTAAGATTGTAAAAGAGATAGATAATATGAATGCAAAGCCTATAAAAGGGTTTGGAGTTAGCGATTGCAAAGAAGGGTGTAAAAGCCATCTGCACTACATGATTAATGATTTTAATGAAATGATTGAAAGCATCCTTAATGCTTACAGTAATCTAAATCTAATAGCTAACTTTCACCTATTAGATCTAAACCTTATCAAAAAATAATCGAAATATATGAGTATTTTATCCAATTATTAATATGAAGCAGATAACAGTCATAGGTAGTGGAAGTAATGTATCTAAAGAGGTATGGGATATGGCTGAAGAATTAGGGAGAGGTATAGCAAAGCGTGGAGCCATTTTAATCTGTGGAGGAAAGGGAGGAGTTATGGAAGCAGCATGTAAAGGTGCAAAGCAAGAAGGAGGCCTAACAATAGGTATACTCCCTGGCACTGTTGATGAAGCAAATAGATACGTTGACATAAAGATAGTAACAGAGATGGGCGATGCAAGAAATGTGATAAATGTAAAATCTGGTGATTCAGTGATAGTTGTCTGTGGTGGCGCTGGTACACTTTCAGAGATAGGAATGGCTTTGAAGGCTAAGAAGAAGGTGATAGCTTTAAAGCCTTCAGGAGGTATTGTTACAATGCTAGCCGGTGTAGTTATAGATGGGCAAAAGATAATTTCTGCTGGCTCTGTTGAAGAAGCTTTGAAACTAGCATTTCTATGAAGTTAAAGCTAAATTGGTGATAGGGTAATGGGTAAGAATGAATGCCCAATAGATTACGACAAAACGTCAAGAGTTCATAGAATGAAGCTTCGAAGGACTGAAGATTTGAAAGTATTTATCGAGAAAGGAAAACCATTTGCACCTACAGAAAAATAAAACGAGTGTAAACCTTACAGAGCCTTTGCCATAACGAGCGCACTCTCTCCATCTCTATAATACCACTTTATCTCAGACTTTTTATTAAAGCCCAATTTTTCATAAAGTCTTATAGCTTCTGAGTTAGATATTCTCACTTCAAGGAAGATTTCTGAGCAGTTCTTATTCTTCAATGCTTGTAACGCTTCTTCAACAAGACCTTGCCCCAATCCCTTTCTTCGGTGTTGCTCTAACACTGCTATAGAGACTATATGCCCTTTTCTAGCCAGCCCAAACTTATGAAGAGTAGATAAGCCATACTCAATCCTGCACATTATATAGCCAACTATCACGCCATCCTTTTCAGCTACAAGAAAAGCTTCAGGTAATTCATTTAAAATCTCCTCAAAAAAAGAGTCTGAGTAATGCTCGGGCAAGCTGATTAGATTTATCGGTATGACATGGGACAAATCCTCTCTATCACACTTTCTTATGATGTAATCGCCCATCTTTCTAAGAGATACCTTCTGCAACTCCATCAAGTAAGATTTTTATGATATAAATAAGTTTTAAAACTTTTAAAGGTCAGAGATTCATAAAGAATTGAACTCTAATGGAAAAGGGTCAACCTTGGAACGCTTTATCTGATTATGATATAATTGCAAGTATTGTCAATTCTCGTTTTGTTGTTAAAGACTATTACATTAGGGATGGGAATGCCATAGAATTTAGGGTTGACCCCCCGACAGACTTGAAGAAAAGTTTTGCAGATGTAGCCAAGCAACTCAAGCTAAGAGGTTTTATTGCTTTCCTAAGGAAGTTAAATAGTGACATAATCCTTTTAGTAGGCAAAGTTACATATGTTGCTCATTTCAGCAAAGGAACTCCTTTGCTTCTTTTCTTGATAGTCATAGGGACTGTTATAGTCGATGGCTGGTTGCGTGTATCAGCTTTCATGGGAATATCTGAACTTAAATTTGACCCTTTACTCTTCACATTACTTTATGCATTCGCCGTCATGGGGATCGTTGGAACTCATGAGCTTGGACATACAATAGCATCATCTATACATGGCGTCAAATCTTCACTCCCATATTTTATTCCAGGCTTACCAGGCTTTTTACCAACCTTCGGGGCTGTCATAACCTCTGGCGAACCTCCTTTAAATCGAGACGCTCTTTTTGATCTAGGTTTATCAGGTCCTATAGCAGGACTTATTGTAACTTTGATAGTAGCCATTCCTGGAGCTCTAACTTCTATGCCATCAATGAATTTAGAGGCACAAATTTTACCGTTAGACACTAGTCTGCTGATGACGGCCATCTTCACATTGACAGGAAGAATTCAAGAAGAAATAATTCTCTCTCCCTTAGGCTTTGCTGCATGGCTCGGCTTTATCATCACTTTCCTAAATCTATTGCCAGCTTGGCAACTTGATGGCGGGCATATTGCAAGGGCTGTGCTAGGAAGGGAGAAGCATAGAATAGCGACGACTATAAGCATAATAGTTCTTATCTTGCTAGGATACTGGTTGATGGCTCTACTCCTACTAGTTTTATCTATGAGGAGAATGGAGATGAAACCTTTGGACGATGTTACACCTATATCAAAAGGAAGGAAATACATATTCATACTCGTGATATTTCTTGCCATCCTCCTAGCACCCATGCCTTTCTTATCCTAGAATTTTTATCAATGGCTTTGGGCCATCAAAAGAGTGTTAGATGCATCCACGATTACGTACAATTTCACTCTTGCTCCGAGGTTGCTTATTATATAATCTAAAGCATCACTAGCTTTCTTAAAAGTTCGTAAGCCTAGTTTTGTTTCAGAGTAATAATTTGGTATAGTGGAGATTAATATAATATCATATGATTGTAAAGCGTTCTTAAGATATAACAAATCTTCAAGACCTTCCACGTACTTTCCATGCTTAATACACTCATCTAACTTCAACCTATTGGCAACATAAAGCTTGAGGGCTTCTGAGCCTAGACCTTCTGAACAATCTGCCAAAAGAACAGCTATGCCCTTCTCACCTAAACCACCTACGGCATTCCAAAGTGATTTTATTGACGATGATAAAGTCAGGCTCTTTGAAGGATCGCTTAAACTCATGAACATTGCACGGGCTGGTTGGTGTAGAACCTTCTTTGCAGATTCGTAAAGCTTTTTTGATGCTTTAGAATGAGCATCAATTATATTGCCAAGAAATATATCTGATACCTCGCCTTTTGTATTTAGAACTTCTATAGAGATGAATTCTCCGACCTCCTCTGCTACCCTTGATGTGAACCAAGCTGCATTCGTATCTAAACCAGGCTTAGGATTTTCATCGAAGCGTCTCTTAAATGCTTCTTCTACCAATTTAAGGTCCATAGCTTTAATTAAAGATACAGGTCCTCCCCCAAAGCCGAACAAAGGGTCGAAGCTAACTTCAGATATTATCATCCTTCGATGCTCTAAGAAGGCTCTAGGTACCTTAACTTGAAAACCATCTGCTATGCCAGAATTTGTTAAAGGATCTCCAATAGCAATTACGTTTGTAAATTTCTCCTCAAGGGCTTTTTTTACAGCCTTCAGATGATTTTTCTGAACAGCTATAGTAACATCTTTTGATCTGCCTTTTTCTATCTGTAAATCTATGAAAGAGTTCAAAACTTTAATTGTTGCCCTTGTCACATCTGATAATATCATCATCGATTTTTCAGTAATCTCAATGGTATTCAATCTCTCATAAAGAGATTTATCATCGAGCTTCTGCATACTTGGCTCTAAAACCTCTTCCAAGTTTTCAGCCTTTATATTCACAGCAACCTCAACTTGACCATAGGGCAACCAGATTTCCATTTTATTAAAAAAGTTAAACTATCTGTATATAAGCATGTAGAAGTAAGAAAAGGGTAATCATCAATTTTATGAATTCATTTTAGGAACGCTTACATAATACGAGTTTTTATAAAGCTAAGGGGATTCTTTTGAGTTGGGATGAGAGAAGATTTGAATTAATCAAAGAGCTTGGAAGAGTTCTTGTTAAGACAGGAGCTCTTCAATTTGGTACATTTACTCTCACAAGTGGAAAGATGAGTTCTTATTATATCGATCTTCGTATAGTGCCTAGCCTTCCTGAAGTCTTCAAGAGGATAACAGATGCCTTTGTTGAAGCCCTTAAGAACATGGTAGGTCTGGAAAAAATAGATGCTATTGGTGGAATACCTACTGCGGGGCTGACTTATGCCACAGCTGTAGCATACAATCTCGAAAAACCTCTCTTATATGTTAGAAAAGAGCCAAGGGAGCACGGTACTCAAAAGAGGGTTGAGGGTTTATTGAGACCTGGCTGGAGAGTATTGATTTTAGATGATCTTATAACCACGGGCGGCTCAATTTTAAGAGCTGCAGAAGCCATAAGAAGTGAGGGAGGAATAGTCGAGGATGCTTTGGTTCTGATAGATAGGATGGAAAGAGGGAGGGAAAGATTGTTAGCTTCAAATATACAGCTCAAGGCTCTTACCAAGATAACCGAGCTCGCAGATCTACTCTACGATATGAACATAATTGGGAAAGATCAAAGAAAGGCAATATATGGTATGGTCAAAATCAGATAATTAAAAATAGGCTTAGTATATCATAAGCCCTTTTTCTTCAAGTAAGCCATGAAGATTATTAACAGCTTTGTAGACTTCAACTTCTTTTTTAGCGCCTGTGCAAACGAGCTTCCCACTTGCGAAGAGAAGTATAACTGTCTTAGGATTGATCATCCTATGAATCAAGCCAGGGAATTGTTCAGGCTCGTACATAGATCTCTCCAATTCTCTAGCTGCTTCCTCAAGATGCACCTTTCCACCAAGGCTTGCTGAGGCAACTATATTCTGTATCTCTATGATCGGCTCATTTACTATCTCGACGCCACCCTTCCTTAATTTGCTAACAACAGTCTTAACAGCTTTCATGGCTTGATCTTCTGATTTTGCGCCTGTGCATACCATTTTACCAGAGCTGAAGATGAGCGTTGCAGTCTTAGGAGCCTTCAATCTGAATACCAGTCCTGGGAATTGGTCTGGATGATACTCAACGTCTGGAAAGAGCCTTGTAATAGCGTTTAAATCAATAGTTTGATTAACAGTAGCAGAAGCTACTACATTCTCTATACTCACAATAGCTTTTGTGAGAGGCAAAATAAGCTCTCCTTATGTAAAATAAAACTAGTATTTAAATACTATTTATGGCGGGGACTCTATCTTCTTCTCTTTCTTTTCGGTCGATGATAGTTCAATAAAAAATATTATGATAATTATAATTATGATGAATATGTAATTAATTGGATAAGGAAAAAGGAGAGCAAGGTAACCTAGATAGGGAATCTTGAATCCTGTGTACTTCCCTATAATATCTTCTTCAGTTACAATCCAAGGATCAACAGCGCCTCCATTTGCGTCGCCCCATGTTCTTAGGGTCTTGTGCTCATAATCTATGGAGTAAATACGATGCACTATTATCTCATTTGGATTTGTGGGCTTATAGAATACTATTATGTCGCCTGTGTAACCTGTGTCATCTGCTTTTAATTCGTCAAATGATACAGCCTTAACCACTATATAATCGCCAACGTTTAGAGTAGGAACCATGCTCTCACTTGATACGCTGAAGAAGGGTGTAGATGTTCCTAAAGCAACTCTTGGCAATAGCCAAATGATGCTCATAATGGCTATGATAACTATGATGTAAGTCGTTGCCCTGAGCAATTTTTTCCTATCGATTTGATTACTTTGGGATTTTCCTTCACTCATACCCTAATTCTAGCCCTAAGACTTAAGAGCTAAATAGATAAATTTTTACATTACGCTTTTAAAATAAACAAATTTGTCTAGAGGAGATTAAGACGAGACCTGCTACTTTGATTAAATTGATTCCATACATTGTAGAGGGCAAGCACGATTTGATGGAAATTGCTTCTAAATGTGGGCTAAGTTTTGAAGTTTTAAAAGAAGCATTAACCTTTCTTGAAGGCGAGAATATAGCTAAGATTGATGAGAATATTGTTCAATTCGAAAAAGGAGCAAAGGTATTAGCTTCAGTTTCAGCCTTAAAGCTAGGTTCAAGTATAGATGAAGTCTCAAAAGCCTTGAGCTGGAAGGACTTTGAAGAATTCATTTTCATTATCATGGCTTACAATGGCTATAAGGTTCATCAGAACTTTAGGCTAAAGCATCCTAAGATAGAGATAGATGTATTGGCAGTTAGAGATGAGAAGGGTTTGGCAATAGATTGTAAACACTGGCACCGCTCGATGGGATTATCGAGCATATTAAAAGTAGCAGAAGCCCAGATAAAAAGAGCTGAGAAGCTTATGATGAGTGAAGAGGTAAAAAGGCTTAACCTATCATATGTAATCCCAGTAATAGTTACACTCTATAGTGAGCGAGTCTTCTTTGTAAGCAAAGTTCCTGTAGTACCAATAGATAAGTTCTCTAATTTTCTTAATGAGCTTGATAGTATGCTTGACATGATTTTAATCGTTAAATGATCAAATCATATCTTAATGGATTTAACCTTCCTTTCGATCAGCTTTAAGAGTCCAATCAAAGCCGTTGCTAAATAGCTTATCAAAAACATAGCAAGCAATAATTGAAGTTGTATAGTATAGTCTGGAGCAAAGATTAGCATTGTCAAAAATGGGAGAGCTCCAGCATAAGCCCCAATCATAGGTAAAAAGATAATAAAAAAGTATCCAGCAGATATGCTACCTTCTCTAGGCATCTTTATCAAAATCAAAGTAAGAATGGCGAAGGCGGATGAGAAGGATGCAATAGCAAGGGCACTTAAGATAAGCCATAGGGAGGATAAGCCAGTAAAAGGAAGGGAGATTATTATCAACCCCCAAGGTAAAAGTAAAGCAGCCATTAATAGAGCTACAAAGAAGGACTTGAAGTATTCAACAATGTGCCCTCCAGAAGTTAGAGGGATCCATAAATTCTCTCTTTCATAAGAGTTCCAAGAGATGGCTAAGATGGAAGGAACAAGGGCGCTATAGAATGTTAACATGAATAAAGGTCCAGAAGTTGCTCTTGCACTTGTATCTGATGGGAGACTTGAAGTTATCACGCTGACTGCTCCATAAATGGCAAAGAGTATGATTGCTGAGAACAGGCTTCCATCTCTTATCATGCGTATCAAATGCTTCTTGATAAGAAAGCTCGTCAATGAACCTTTCATAGGGTCTAAAGCTAGAAAAGTAGTCAGAGGTCCAAGCGTTTCAACTGCTCTCCTTTGCTGAATGGCCTGAGCTTGAGGTCTGCTCTCGCCAAAAGACAGCATTATGGTGGGTCTAATATAGTAGAATAGGTTCTTTTTTGATATAAAATAATGAAAAGTGAAAGCAAGAACTACAAAAATTCCAAGGAAATATATATTTGATAGCTCAAGAGTACTCTGCTCCAGTAGATGAAACATAGCTTTTGCTACGAAGGTAGATGGGTATGGCAGATCAGAATATTTAACTGGGAAGAATTTCACAAAGCTTAGGCTTGGTAATAGAAGGGCCATCATTATCCCTCCAATAAGAATCTTTGTCCTTTTGTAAGGCGCAACTAGGTTTAAGGCACCTAAAGATTGCATGGTTAGTAAAGTTAGAACAACGTAGATTTCGTAGACAAGAGCTATGATAAGTGCAATCATTAGATTTATGCCCAATCGAAAGGTTAGACCTATTATGAAAGGAATGAAAGGAGAGAAAAGGACATGAAGAACCACAAATTGGAAGAGTAGGTCTGATAAAACATATTGCCTAGGTCTTATAGCTGAGGTAAAGAAGAAATCCAGTTCTGCTTGAAAAGCCGTCACACCACCTCTTAAGCTCAAAGTTAGACTCAAGGCGAGGAAGATGGAGAGGAAGGCTGAGAGGATATCAGTAAGAAGACCGGGCTCTGTCCAGAAAGGTGTATCAGGAAGACCTATACCAAATAAAAATCCTATAGAATTAAGACTTAAAAATGCCAAGATGCCTAAAAAAAAGCTAGCTTTTGATGATCTGAGTGAACCGAAGTACTGCTTTATTTTGAAGACTAAAACAGTTATGATTTTTCCCATTATTTCCTCTTCCTAAATAGACCGAAAAGCCTTCTTCTCATCGGTTTTTCTTCAACAACTTCTTCAGCTTCTTGAGTTAGCTTCAGGAACATCTGCTCAAGAGTGGAATCCTCGCCCATCTCAGCTATGCGCCTTAGTTTTTCCAAAGTGCCAGAGGCTACATTTCTACCATTATGGATTATGCCCACTCTATCACAAAGTCTCTCTGCTGTGTCGATCATGTGTGTTGAGACCAGTACTGATCGACCTTCTTTTATCATTTCCTTTAACCTAATCTTAATATGATGTTGCCCTGTTGGATCTATTCCAATAAGAGGTTCGTCTAAGATTAAGAGAGATGGCTTATGAATCAAAGCAGCCGAGAGAGCCAATTTCTGCTTCATGCCTCTTGATAATGAGACAATAAGATCCTTTCTTCTCTTCTCAAGATCAAAGAGCTCAAGATAGTAGTTGATTCTATCCTTAATCTCATTTAATGGGATATCTCTTATCTTTACCACATATCCTAAAAATTCCTCAGCCGTCAAGTACTCAGGCAGAGTAGGATTCTCAGGCAAGTAGCCGATTAGCTTTTTATAATCATATGGCTCCTCAGATATATCTATCCCATCGATCTTAACTATTCCTTTATCCATCTTTAAGAGTCCTGCTATGATTTTTAACGTAGTTGTCTTACCAGCTCCATTAGGACCTAACAACCCGAATATTTCGCCTTTTTTAACTTCAAGATCAAGTCCTCTGACTGCCTGATGCCCATTATAACTCTTCCAAAGGTTCAAGACTTCGAGTATAGGAAAATCATAATCGCTCATGATATACTTTCCTTAAAGCGTAGTCTATATTTATATATCTTTTAGATGAGTTTTGGAGGACTGCATTTTTTCATCTTAGCCGCTTTCTCATACCTGCTAAGATTTTTGATGATGCTTAATGGATGGGCTTCTTTTACATCGAAATCTTTTATTTCATCTATAGGAATAGGCAAAGATGCTAAGCCTGTCTTATAATGAATCGAAAAAGGAGCTCTAACATCCCCCATAGGCTTTAAAGATGACCAATCCACCAAGATTTGAGAAGCCCTCTCCTCTTTATGAGCTACTGTTGATGTTGTTATCTGCTTACCATGGTGCACTATATCTGGGAAAATAGAAACCATCTCATCGATCTTATTCTGAAGCCTTTCTTCCAATTTGTTCTGGATGGCTATTGCCATCTCTCTATAACTCTTGAATAAATCTCCTCTTAATTCGCTATTGTCAAAGCTAGCCCATATCTGAAAGCCCCTTGAACCACTAAACTTAGCCATAGGTTCTACTTCTAATTCTATAAGAAGGTTTGATAATTCAAAGGCAATGTATCTTATAAAATCGAAGGCTCTCTGGATTTTCATTATATCTGATCCTGCATCAAGATCGAGAATGAAAAAATCTGGTTCATTAGCATCAAGCTTATGCACGTAAGGTATGAAATCTATACAATGGTCAAAAACTAATGACATGAGCTTACTCTCTGAACCTATAGTTAGAAAGATCGGCTTAGGCTTATACTTCACATAACGCACGAATATAGCATCTACCTCTTTTATAGGGTCTCTCTTTCCAGAAAATATTTTTACAGCAGATACTGCTCTGTCCTTAAGGAAAGGTATCATAAATCTTGCAACATGAGGGTAATACTTCTTAGCTAGCCAGACCATAGTGTAAGAGCGGTTCAATTCTCTCTCCTTTTCAAGAATTATATTCTCCATGATCTTTTCTCCTTCTTTGCTCAAAGAGTAACCATCATCAAAACGCTCAACTAACCCTTTAGAGATCAAGTCTTTTACTGTCCTTTCGACATCATCTTTACTAATCTCCCTTTTCTCTACGAATAATAAATCTCTATGAGTCTTCTCAAATATATGATCGATGCCTATGCGCTTCTCTTCCTCCTTTATCGACAATAGCAATAGAATCCTATCAGAGATTGTAGCCATAGATTTCTTCATATAACAACATGCTAATATTCTTGACTTATCTTAGATTGTGGCAGAGAGTTTGAGCATAAAGGCAGTAATCTTTGATCTTGATGGGACTTTGGTAAAATTTGCATTAGATTTCATAAGAGCACGTAAAGAGGCTATTGCAGAGATAAGAAGAAGAGGTATGAATACTGAGAATTTATCTGAAAATTTAAGCTTATACTCTATGCTTAAATCGATAAAAGAGCGCACTGATGCAAAAACCTTCTCAGATTTGAAGAAGTCTTTATGGAATATCATTGAGAAGATAGAATTAAAAGCTGCAAATGAGACTGAAATCCAACCAAATACGCTTCAAACTTTAATTGGAATCAAAAATCTTGGGCTAAAGTTGGCAATAGTGACGAATAATGGACGAAAAGCTACGAGCATTGTCATAAAAAAGTTTGAATTGAATGATTTCTTCGATGTAGTAGTTACAAGAGAGGATTCTGAGGAGTTAAAGCCAGATGAGGGTAGCATAAAAAGAGCCATAGAAATTTTAGGGATCGATGTAAAAGAAGCTATATATGTTGGAGATGGTGTCATAGACATTTTAGCAGCAAAGAAGGCTAAGGTCATTTCTGTGGCTGTACCGACTGGAGTATCAAGTATTAAAAACCTAATCGAAGCAAAGCCCGATTATGTTATAGACTCTTTAAAAGACATCATAGCCTTAATTGATTCAATCTTAAAGGTTAAAGAAGATAAAGTATAATAAAGTGGAGAGAGATTTTAATCAAGACGACGATGATGTCTCAGAGTTAATCAGAACGAATGAGATAAAGGCATTTGACTGAGTCGTCAGGATGCGCTGAGTATATTCTTTCCCTAATAGATACCGAAGGTTTATAGCATTTGTCAGCTAAAGGAGTAGTAGTTCTTGCAGGTGGAGATTGTTGTTTGAGTTGATTCAATCTGCTGCTGAAAAGATAAAAAGACTTGAAGTTCAAGGTGCAAGAAACGTCGCCATAGCTGCCATTAAAGCATTAGAAGTTCAAGCAAGGCAAACAGAAGCCAAAACCAAAAAAGAATTCTTGAACGAGCTCTCAGAGGCTAAGGAGATTCTTTTTGCTTCTAGAGAAACTGAGCCACTTATGAGAAATGCTGTCCGATGGATAATCAGCCGAGTAGAAAAAAGCCAAGAAAAAAACGTTAAGAAGTTGGCTGAATCAATTTCATTGATTTCGGGAGAGTTTCTAAAAGACCTTGAAGACTCGAAGGAAAAGATTGCTAAGATAGGAGCTAGAAGAATACGGAATAACTCGGTTATTCTAACTCATTGCCATTCTTCCACGGTAAATTATGTACTGGAAAAAGCGAAAAAGGAGGGAAAATCGTTTGAGGTCATCTGCACCGAAACCAGGCCCATTTTTCAAGGCAGAATAACTGCTAAAGAAATGCTGAGATTAGGTATAAAAACAACCTTCATCGTAGATTCGGCTACTCGCTTTTTCATGAATCGAGTTGACCTTGTGATCGTAGGAGCGGACGCCATAACTTCGGAGGGAAACGTGATAAACAAAATAGGAACAAGCATGATCGCTCTTTTGGCTCATGAAGCCAGAACGCCCTTCTACATAGTTACAGAGCTCTTAAAGTTCGATCCAGTAACCATGTATGGGGATTATGAGAAAATAGAGGAAAGGAGTTCAGGTGAAATTTGGAAAAATCCTCCTAAAAACTTGATTATACGAAATCCAGCTTTTGATGTGACAAGGCGTGATTTCATTCATGGCATAATATGTGAAGAGGGAATAATTTCTCCACATTCAATAATTGAGGTAATGCATAGAAGGTATCCATGGATTTTTGAGTGAATTCAAACCTTTGATCTTATTGTTTCCAAATTTGCAGTGCTATTTTGAGCTCTTTATGTGTCTTAGCATATTCGCTTAAGGTTATTCCTTCTAAAGTAGCATCAACTGCCTGACGCATTGCTGTTGCTCCCGCTGACGTTCCATATTTGTGACCGTGAATACCTCCTCCAGCTTGGATAATGAAGTCTTTTCCAAAAAACTCGATCAATGTCGGAACTAATCTAGGATGTAAACCGCCTGAAGCAACTGGCAAGACCTGCTTTAATGTGTTCAATTCTGTTCTTAACGCTAAACAGTTCTCTGCTACTTCTTCTTTTGTTTCAAACATCTTCCCCACAATGGTGCCGACATGAAGCTGGTCAACACCTATGATTCTCGCAACTTTAGCTATTACTCGCATTGAAATTCCATGCTTTGGATTTTTTGTAAACGTTGCATGCCCAGCTCTATGCCCGTGGATTACAAGGTTAAAGTCTCTTTCACGCAGTGTTTGTAAGGAAGAGAAACCACATGTCAGAATGTCAACCATAACGTATTCTCCACCATTTTTAAGCACATAATCCGCCCTTTTCAGCATCTCTTCAGTTTCCGCTGTGATATTAACCATGTAGACTTTCTTTTCTCCAGTTTCTTCCTCAGCTTTGTCTCTTTTCTCCAAAGTTTTTATGACACGTTCTTCAAACGGATTAAACCTTTGACTACTTAAGTTCTCATCGTCCTTAACTATGTCACATCCACCAACCCAAGCTTCATAGGCAACTCTTGCATGATCCTCTGTCTTTAATCCAAGTTTTGGTTTAATGATGGTACCTACTAATGGTCTGTTAGAAATCTTCATGATTCTTCGAATGCCAGGGATTCCATACTTTGGACCCTTGAAACTCTTTAAGATTCTTGATGGCAGAGTTATATCGTTAAGCCTCAAATTCCTCAGAGTCTTAAGACCGAAGACATTCCCAGCTATGCTGCTCATAATGTTGGGCATATTGCCAAGTTCGAAGAGTTTGATAGGGTATGCTATTTTTACGCTATTCCCATCAATTCTGAACACTTTTGCTTGTAATTTTTTGACATAAGGCTTTTCGGTCTTGAGTTCGGTCCAAGTGCCTATAGAGCTCTCAGCGGCAACCCCTCCAGCAGCCTCCTTTAAGTCAATGCCCTCGGGCTCAACAAAAAAATCGCAAATAACATCATCCTTACTTGGCCTGTAGTCAAGATCGACGAAATCGATGTACCTCATATCTCTCCAACTCTTCTTAGCCAAAATTGTATTTATGTGATACTGCCCTTCACCACCAAATTTCCGCATAGAGCAATCGCCTTATATCTCCGTTGAACTATGAGACCATCGGAAAATTGGCACATGAAGTTCAAGGTTAAGGTTTTGGGGATAGAGGCTGGCAGAAAGCTCATAGTCATCATGGATGATAAAGATGCCAGCCTACTTGGAGTGCGCACCTCTGATAGGGTGCAAGTTACGTACAAAGACAAGTCTGTCATAGCAATAGTCAACATAGCGACAAGGTTCCCTAGGAATACTATAGGCGTGTTTGATGAGGTTCAATCCGGACTGGGCGTAAGGTCTGGAGATGAAGTCGATCTATTTCCAGTAAAGAGACCTGAATCTTTAACGTATATCCATGACAAGATTCTTGGTTACGGACTCAATTCTCAGGAAATTAGGGCTATAGTCAGGGACGTAGTCGATCAGCAATTGAGTGATATCGAGCTGGCATCATTTGTAACCACTCTTCATGTAAGAGGGACGGATATGAATGAAATCGAAGCCCTGTCAAGGGCTATGGTCGAAACCGGGCAAATCTTGGAATGGGAGAATCATCCTATTCTCGATAAGCACAGCATTGGAGGAGTTCCAGGAGATAAAACTACCATTCTTGTGGTTCCTATAGTTGCTGCAGCAGGCTTCACCATTCCCAAAACGTCTTCTAGGGCGATAACATCTCCTGCCGGAACTGCAGACAGAGTCGAATCCTTATGCCCCGTAGACTTGAGCTTGGAGGAAATTAGAGATGTGGTGAAGAAGACAAAGGCATGTCTGGCTTGGGGAGGGACTCTTGATCTAGCACCTGCAGATGACCTATTCATTCAAGTCGAATATCCTCTCTCGATTGATCCACTATTATTACCATCAATCATGAGCAAAAAGAAAGCCATTGGAGCCGATTTTGTAGTAATCGATTTACCAACGGGTAGAGGATCTAAGATCAAGACCATAGGAGAAGCCCAGCATCTTGCTAGAAACTTTATCGAGCTTGGAGAGCGATTGGGCATCAAGGTTGAGTGCGCCGTAACCTTTGGAGAGCAACCTATAGGCTTTGCTGTAGGTCCAGCTCTTGAAGCAAGAGAGGCTTTACAGGCACTGATGGGTAAGGGTCCTGTCGATCTGCAGGACAAGGCCATCAACCTGGCAAGCATGCTCCTTGAGATGTCAGGGGTTGAGTGCAGTAGAGATGAGGCAACAAGGATTCTTCGAACAGGCAAGGCTGAGGCAAAGCTTAGAGAGATCATCTCATCTCAAGGCGGAAACCCACGTATCAAACCCGAAGATATAAAGGTGGGGGACAAAGTAGCAAAGGTAGTATCAAACCATGATGGAAAGGTTTTATGGATCAATAACAACGACATAGTTCAGATAGCTAGAGAGGCTGGTGCGCCGAAGGAGAAGGGTGCCGGTGTCCTCTTGAAGGTTAAGATCGGCAACGAAGTTGTTAAGGGAGATGTGCTCTTTGAAATTTATGCAGAAAGAAGTCAGAAGCTTGAGAGTGCCTTTGCCCTCGCGGAAAATCTTAAACCAATCGGGGTGGGCCAGAGATACGATGTCATGATAATGAGTCGCATTCCAGCGAAAGCCCAACACGAAAGAGCTTTCATTCTAGAGCGATAAGAGGATTACATTATAATTAGTCAAATATCTTTTTAGATACTTAACTGAGTCGAATTTTAGATCAGATTATATCCCCTAATTTATCCAGATACTTCTTATAAACCTCAATATAGCCTTTCTTATCCCCTATATCTATGAAGCTGCCTTTAGCGATATAGCCATATATTCTCTCTTTTGCCTCTATAGCCTTATCAAAGGCAAAATTCATTCCGAACCTAGTATCCTTTGGTATATAGTTTAGAAACTTTGGTTCCATAACATAGCAACCAATGTTGATGAGTCCCTCAATGCTGGGTTTCTCTCTCCATCTCTTAACCAATCCATTTTCATCAATATCTATGAAACCATACTTTAGAGTAGTTTTATATGAGATTAAAGCTATAGTAGCCAGTGCCTTCTTCTTATCATGAAAGTCTATCATATCCTTAACATTAAAATCATAAATTGAATCTCCGTAAACACATAGGAAAGTTCCATCTATGAACTTCTCTGCACTCTTCAACTGGCCTGCTGTTCCCATAGGCGTATTTGTCCTTGCATATGTAATCTTAACATCCAATTCCTTCCCGTCTTTGAAATAATCTTCTATTATCCTTCTAAGATAGCCCACACAGATAACTATCTCTCTTATGCCATTTTTATAAAGCCAAGATACCAAGTGCTCAAGAACAGGCTTATCGCCTAATGGCAACATGGGCTTGGGCATGAAGAGGGTGTATGGACGAAGCCTTGTCCCAAGACCACCAGCAAGAATTACAGCTTTCAAATTTCGCCTAGCCATAATTTTCAACTCACCTTCTGTGATGTTACTAGAGCAAACATTTCATGTTTAATCTTTAGAATAAGCCATCGCATTTATAATCGACCACCTTCTTAGGTTCATAATTAAACAACTCAAATCTATCATCAAAAGATGCCAACGAGCTTGGCAATCTCTTTCCTGGAGGCGCTACCAAGCAATTCAGCTGCTTGCTCTGGTGAAAACTGATTTATGTATGTATTAGTACCCCTCTCAAAACCATTCCATCTTTTGATTTGAGGATAGATCTCTATATGCCAATGAAGTTGCCTTGTAGTCTTTTTCTCAGAAGATATATGAAATATCATGCTGAAGGGTGGTTCGTTTAGAGCGTTGGATAAGCCACCTAATGTTGATCTAAGGATCAATGCCAAATCTTTGATTTCTTTTTGAGTAATTCTAAGGATGCTAGTCTGATGTTTCTTTGGGAAGATCCAGTACTCAAAAACATGTGATGGAGCCCAAGGGCTAAAGGCAATGAAATGATCTGTAGCGAGAATCTGTCTCGGTCCGCCTGATTCAACACGCAATACATTACACATGGGGCAAATCCCTAATTCACGCATAGATTTTTGCACCTTAGATGCTTCTTGTTCTATAAGAGGAGGCAAACGAGGTAAAGTAATTATCTGAAAATGAGGATGCTCGATTAGAGCACCTGCTTCTTTTCCATGATTTGCAAAGATAGAGACATAAGACACGTTTTTTTGACTGTATAACCATCTAACTCTATCTTGGACTACTGTGAGTACGTTTACCCACTGGTCTAAGCTCATCTTTGAAAAAAATTCATCGTGTCTTGGTGTAGCTACAACAATGTAATGGTAACCATAAGCAGGTTCACGATAAAGAGGTTCGTCACTATAAGCAATAGCAACATCAGGGGATACCACAGGAAATTTATCAGGAAAAACTCTCACGCACCAATCTTTAATTATCTCTCCTTCTGTATCAGTGAGCTTAATGAGCGTCCCTTCTCTCTGAACAAGTACAAGTTCTGCTGGTAGAGTCATAGTCTCATGACCAGGACAGTAAGGACATTCTTTACTGATCTCTTCTTCAATCTTAAGATCTATAGGGCGTTTAGTCCTATCTTTCGTGATTATTACAAGCCTATCTGTAAAGTAATCTTTTCTAAGCTCGCCCAAGCCTTATCTTTACTTATTTTATGTATAAAGATTAATAGTCTTTATGGATTGCAAAATAACAAAATCGTGGATACTTAATTGAATGCATTGATGAAGATTATGAAAAAGAGTGTAAGATGATAAGAGAAGAAATATATGTTTAGACAAATTCCTATGAGCTCTAGAGCTTGTATGCTTATAAAGGCGATTAAGCATCTACTATCGGATGAAGAGCTTGATCAATTCAGAAGAGCAAGTAAAAGATACTTATGTGAATAGTAAGCATATTTGCCTTTCTTTGAATATTCATCAACCTACAAGGCTCAACAGAGCCTTTCCTTATGAGAGAGCAAAAAGGATGGCAGAAGGAGCATCTTTAATGGATAGGTACTTTGATGATAAGCTGAACCAAGAAGTTTTTACTAAGTTCTTGAATAAATGCTACAATCCAACTCTTAATACTTTACTGGAAATGATAAATTCTACTGAAAAATCGGAAAAGCCCTTTAAACTATCTCTTTGTTTAAGCGGGCTTTTTGTTGAAAATGTAATAAAGTACAAGCCTGAATTGATAGAGCTTTTGAGAAAGCTGGTTGCCACAAAGCATGTAGAGATTCTTGGAGGGAATTACTATCATTCATTGGCTAGCCTTTGCTCAGACGATATGATGGAATTTATTGAACAAGTCAGACAGCATCGTGAACTCATGAAGAAATTGTTTGGAATTGAACCAAATGTTTTTGAGAATACTGAGCTTATTTACAATGATTCTATGGCAAAAGCTGTAGAGAAAACTGGTTATGAAGGCGTCTTGACAGAAGGGGTAGATGATGTTCTTGAGTGGAAGTATCCCAATTATGTATATTCCTCGTCAGGGGATAAGGGACTTAAATTGCTCTTCAGACATAAAGAATTGTCTAATGATGTAAGGCTCAGATTCTCAAAAAAGACATGGAATGAATTCCCTTTAACAGCTGAAAAGTATTGTAATTGGCTTTCTGCTACGCCTGGAGATGTTATATTGATTGCTTTAGAGATAGAGACTTTTGGTGAATATAATCCTGAGGATACAGGGATATTTGAATTTCTAAATCGTTTGCCTATAGAGATAGCTAAAAAAGACAATCTAAGATGGAGCATGCCAACAGAAGTCATAAGAGATGTTCAATCAACTGGAACTATCATAGTTCCAGAGGTTAGGACTATATCATGGGCAGATAAGAATGATACGAGTCCATGGTTAGAAAATTCCATGCAAAGGATAAGCTTTGACAGAATTTTGAACCTAGCGCCTTATATCAAAGAAATTAATGATGCAGGTATTACAAAAATATGGAGGCTCTTTCAACAGAGCGATCATCTCCTTTATATGTCTACTAAAGAAGATATAGAATTAACGCAACCATATTATAGCCATTACAGCTCCCCTGCTGAAGCCTTTTCTGTATTTAATTCAGCTTACACAGATTTTGAAGGAAAAGTAGCCACTATAGTTCAAAGAATAAGAAAGTCAAAGCTTCAGCAAACTTCAACAGGGTCTTATAGCTAAAAATAATGATGATAAGTTATGAGCAAAATGATTTATGTTCTGCTTGATGGTGTAGGTGATAGACCTGATCCTAGGTTAAATTATGTTACACCTCTTGAGGCAGCTTATACACCACATTTGGACTCTTTAGCTAGAAAAGGTATAAGCGGTCTTGTCTACCCTGTGGGTAAAGATATCTCGCCTGAATCAGATATAGCTGTCTTTCATATGCTCGGCTATGAATTCAAAGAAGGTTACGCTGGAAGGGGAGTTATAGAGGTTATTGGCTCAGGAGTTCATTTTAAAGATGGAGACCTTGCTTTAAGGGCTAATTTTGCAACTATTGATAAAGATATGATCATATTGGATAGAAGGGCTGGGAGAGATCTATCAAGCGAAGAAGCAAAAGTACTTGCAGAATCTATCAATAAGCAAGTAAAACTATCTTACCCAAAGACTTCCTTTGAATTTGTATCAACTGTAGCCCATAGAGCAGTTTTATCGATAAGAGCAGAAGGTATAGCACTATCATCAAATGCATCCAACTCAGATCCAGCATACTCAAGGTTAAAAGGTGTTGGAGTTGCAAAGGCAGAGAAGGGAGTTTTAAAGTTACAGAAAGTTAAAGCATTAGATGATAGATTTGAGACAAAGCTTTCTGCCGATCTAATCAATGAATTCACTGAAAAATCGATAGAAATTTTGATGAATCATCCTGTAAATTTATCTAGAGAAAGATCTGGCAAGAAGCCTGCTAATGCTATATTATTAAGAGATGCAGGTAATTCTTTACCTAAGCTTAAAAGACTTAATGAGAAGTACGGCTTAAAGTTTGCATGTTTATTAGATATGCCTGTAGAGAGAGGTATAGCTAGGCTAACAGGTATGGCAGAGGTTGAAGCCGGTGGGATTAAAGATTATGAAATCAAAGCGAAAAAGATTACTGAATCTCTAGAGAATTATGATTGTATTTATGTGCACATAAAGGGACCTGATGAGCCTGGACATGATGGAGATGCTATTCTGAAGAAGAAAGTGATAGAAGATATTGACTCAAGGTTCTTTGGAAATTTGTTAAAACTCATCAATTTAAATGAAGTTATAATTGCTGTATCTGCAGATCATTCAACACCCTGTCAGATCAAGAACCATAGTGCAGATCCAGTGCCATTGCTCATATCTGGAAGTAATATAATCAAAGATGGTACATGCAGGTTTACAGAGAAGGAGGCATCTAAGGGTAGCTTAAAGACTTTAATGGGTATGAAAGTTCTACCTTTGATGATATCTTTAGCAAGAAAGTGACTCTAGTTTAATCTCTATTTTTTTAACTTCCTAATTAATCTGTTTAAAATAGAAAAAATAATGTGATAAGCTAAGTTAGGCTTCAGTGTTAGTGTTGCCGCCTTCCTCTTCAAAAAGCTCCTCTATAGTTTCACTTTTTCTGACCAATACGAATTCACCATTCATTCTCCTCAACAATATAGGAGGCTTTGTCTGACAATGGAAGGGCATATTGAAGACTATGGAATAGGCACCAACATTTCTAAACATTATTAGCTTGCCTGGTTCAGCCCCTGAGAGCTTAGATGCAGGAGATAAAGGAAAGACGTCATAAGTATCACATAATCTACCTGCAAGATTGATCTTGAGGTTATCTGTATTCTCTGTATAAGGCACAACTTCCTGAGGATATTCTTGGCGAAGCAGAGCAGCATCTAAAAGTAAGTGATAGCCAGCATCAACGAAGATGAACTTCTGTCCCCCATAGACTTTTGAGTTTACTATTTTTGAAACTAACATACAAGCTTCAGCAGATAGAAACCTTCCACTCTCAACAATAAGCATGAACTGATCCCCAAGACTCTGAATCATTGCATTGAGTTTTTTAGTCACAATACTACCGATTTCTGCTGGGCTAGGTACAGGACTGCCATATGATACAGGAGTGCCACCACCAATGTCTATGATCTTTACATGTAGGTCAGGGAACTCTTTACGCATTTTTAGAACAAATGCTTCTAACTTCTCTAAAGCGTTGACAAAGCATATAGGATTCTCTATCTGAGAACCTAGATGAAAGTGAAAGCCCTCGAAGATTAAGTTCTTGGTATTAAGGATCTTTCTTAGCAAATTCACAGCACTGTCTGAAGTAGGACTGTTAAAAGGAACTCCAAATTTACCATATCTATATGATGCCCTTACTTCAGCTTTCACGCCTACTTCAGGATTGACTCGAATCATTACTTTCGGCATCATTTCTTTCTTTGAGGCAGCATCGATCAAGTTTAAAAGACCATTGAATGAGCCGACCACTATAAGCCCAACGCCTTTTTCTAGTGCTTCACAAAACTCCTCTTCAGTCTCAGTGACACTCGTGTAAATTACGTTTTCAGTTGCTCCTCCACACTTTAAGTAGAAGAATAATTCGCCTATTGATGTAACGTCAAAGAAAGTATTCTCGGAGACGAAGGTCTTTATGACAGCAGGGTTAAAGTTAGCCTTCATAGAAAAGGCGACTCTGACTTTACTGGAGAAATCTTTAAACCCATCTACCAATTCCCTTAATTTCGAGCGGAGCGTAGCCTCATCTATAAGAAAGTAAGGAGTGCCGTATTTTTTGGCTAGATCGTAAAGGATTTGCTCATCAATGATAGGAATTGAAACCTCTATTTTCGGAAGATAATGATAAGCGACTTCAACCATTTCTTTGGGGCATACTTTATAGATTTTTGCTTAAAAACATTATCCTCCTTAAAATTTCACTATACATTTTTAGTCAATTGACTAATTTGACATCTAGCTTTGATGGATTACATGCAACCATAATTTTCACATTATTGAATCTAATCGATACCAACTATAGTTAAATTCGATAAGCAGTATATCAACAAAAAGGGGATAGAGTTCAAAAGTTATTCATTGAAGAGATTTAATTTTAATAACCCTAAAGTTAAATAACTATTTTATAACACCGTTTAGGTAAGAAGGTATCGAATTGAGGCTACTCATGCTCCATTGCGACTATTTTAGGTATGAAGTAGTTGAGAGAACTCGCCTTTCAGAGGAAGTCGATGAGGAAGAGATGAGCGGAAAAGTTGGCGAATCCGTTCTTGTAGTTTTTATCAGCTCAGAAAAAGTTGATGAAAAAGACCCTACAAAAGTTGTCAAAAAATCCGTGGAAGAGATAGTCGATATAGCAAAGCAAGTTAAAGAGAAGAACATTGTTTTGCACTCTTTTGCTCATCTATCAGACGATCTATCATCTCCACACACAGCGAAGAGAATAATAGAAGACATAAAGCTTCATCTTCATTCTAAGAATTATAATGTTTTAAAAACACCTTTTGGTTGGAGAGACAAGTTCGAATTATGTGTCAAAAGCCATCCTGTGTCTAAAGTATCACGTAAAGTCATGCTTGAGTGATTAAAAGCTCAGCTGTCTTTTTGCGCAAAATAAATAATTTTTTGCAGTACTTGCAATCTAGGTTCTTCCTTTCATAATATGGGCAAGAAAGAAGGCTTTCCGTCTTTTGGAGCAAAATTTTAGCATTCTTTGCTTTCTCATCGATACTCTTTACTTCATCGATCTTCTTGAATATCTGGATTACTGATCGTTCTTTAGCGTTAAATATCGGACATGATATTTGATGCTCCCTCTTTTTGATAGAAGGCATGATTGAATTAATATTTTTAACAATTAACAAATATTTTATTCAATACTTTGATCGAAATAGATTCCTATATTAAATTCCCTTTTGAACAATAAGTATAGAGGTATATATACTCGTATATCGATCGAAAAATTTAATAATACTTATATATTTAATATAGAATCATGTATATCGCAAATGCTATGGATCCATCGTATAGCGAATGGAGAGTGATAAAGAAGGCTAGGGGAAAGTACGTAAAAGGTTTGCTAGACCTTTTAATCCTGACAATTTTAAAAGAAAGAGAGATGAGTGGCTATGATCTTATTGGTTACGTTTACAGAAACTTTGAAGTTTTACTCAGCCCTGGCACTTTATACCCTATGTTGGATGGTCTTGAGCGTATGGGGTTAATAGAAGGAATGGATTTAGGCAGAAAGAAGCTTTATAAGCTAACAAATAAAGGAGAAGTTTTATGCCGATCTCTCTCTTTAGAATACATGAAGATTACATCAAGAGCTACATTCTTACAAACTCATGAACAACCTAAAACTTATTAGAAAATTAACCTTTCTTTATAGGTTGCCAAGTAAGACCTAGAATGCTTCCTATGAACATGAGTAGTGATCCTACTATGAAGCCCCACACGACTGGAAAGGCTAAAATGGATGCTATAAGTACTAGAGTGGAACCTGTCCTAACCCTACTCAAATCAGAGCTATTCATCAAAAGAGCTCCATACAAACCAATGGCTATTATTAGTATAGCGAGAATTAACCAGAAGATACCAAACCCAAACACAGGACTGAACATCATGACAGGCATCATCATGCCGGGACCCGTGTGTCCGTTATTAATAGTGTAAGGAAAAGTGAACATTACAAAGACTAAGAAGAGCCCAGCTACAAATTGGAAGGCAACGCCTATTATCGATAAAGTGAAGGCTGCTGTAGGTCTTTCTTCTGTTGCCATATTCTCATTCAATTAATTAAAGGAATTTTTCTCTTATAAGCTTTAGTCAGTTTTATTAAATCCCTATTTCAAAGATATTTTAAGGTCATGCACATCCATGTTGAGAAGAAGGGCATTAGAGCTTTAGGAATAGCTGAGAGCTTTAAAAAGAGTCAGAGTAAAAGATCAGTGTTGGCAGGCATAGTGATGAGAAGTGATATGATCATAGATGGCTTCATCTTTGGGAGTGCAGAGATAGGAGGCGATGATGCAACAGACGAAATTGTGAATATGTTTCAAAAACTGAATAGGAATGATATCAACGTAATCATGCTAGGGGGGAGCGTTATAAGCATGTATAACATCATCGATATAGACTCTTTAGGAGCTAGGACAAATACGCCAATAATAAGCGTAACATTTGAGGAGTCTGAGGGACTTGAGCCTCATATAAAGCATCATTTCCCAGACTCTTGGGAGAAGAAATTATCAGCTTATAATAAGCTTGGTGCAAGAGAAGCTGTAAAACTTCATACGAATTATATAGTCTACGTTAGACCTTACAGAATTTCTTTAGAGATTTCTAAAAAAATACTCGATAAGTTTACTATTCAAGGCGCCATACCAGAGCCTATAAGGTTAGCAAGGCTATTGGCTAGAGCAAAAATTGCTTCAGATACTATCAAGATTTAAGTTCAATCTATTAATTGCTTTAACAAATTCGTGGTTTCACTTAAAGAGTTGACAGTACAATCAGGCGATAATTTCCTTAATTTTTCAATATAGTAAGGCCATCTGTTTATTGCTATAGAGCATACATTTGCATCTTTAGCAGCAAGAACATCGTTGATGCTATCTCCTACATATATAGCATTTTCAATCTGGACATTAATTATTCTTAAAGCCAATCTTATCCCATCACCGTAAGGCTTTAACTTATCGACTTCGTCTCTCGTTACTATAACATCAAAACCATGCTCTAAGTCATGCTTTATCAAAGCAAGCTGAACAGCTTTTCTCCCACTGTTGGTAACCAAACCTTTTTTGATTTCTTTTTCTGATAAGAACTTTAGGATAGATTTTGTTTCCTTTAACAATTCAGAAGCATTAACAGCCTCTATCTCGAATTCATCTATGATAGACCAAATCTTATCCTTGATCTCAGATAATTTTACACTCATTGATTTTTCTATTATCTGCTTCTCAACCTTTTCCAAGATAGTTTGGGCATTATCACGTAAAGAAAAAACCGATGTATCAAAGCCTAACCCTTTTAGAACTTCGAAAATAGCCATGCGGGATTCTGCATATTTAAAATTAAGATCAACTATAGTGCCATCAAAATCAAAAAGAACTGCCTTTAAATTCATATCTTTCATCTTAATCAATTAAATGGTTATTAGGTCTTTGGATGAATTCTGATGATCTTAGTTGGAGTGATTATTATATCAACTCTCTTATCATGCTCCTCTCTTGGCACGAAATCTAATATTTGTGTATCATGAACTGTAGTTATTACAATAATTCTTTTCTTGGCTATATCTTCAGCCAAGGATATCTCTCTATCTCCAAAGCCTTTCCCTTTACCTAGTCTATATCCATCTAAATCTACAGCCACAGAGCCCTCGACGATCAAATCTAAAGATGGAGGAGCGTTGGTCAATTCCCCATGCTTGAAGGCGCCTCTTATAGTGCTAGCCTCTTTCTCTTTATCCTTTACTCTCTCAGGTCTTATTATCAAATAGCCAGATTTTAAACCAGGAGTAGGCATGACCAGTAATTTGCCATCGAGCAAGGCTATTCTTCTAACAGGTGCTTGAGGAGAGTCTGGACCTACCATTATAGAAGAAGCATCTTTATACTCATCAATGCTTCGAAGTTTTAATGCAGCAACTTCAGCGCCCTTAAAGTTTGGTATACGCCCAAAGCATGGTAAGGGAAAGGTTGCTATTTCTTTTCTCTCCATCTCTAACCAGATCCTCTCACGAATCTCTTGCTTCTTTATGGAGATTTCATCAAATTTCATGCAAATACTCTCCTACTTTTGAATCTTATAAGAGAGAATTTAACCCAAATTGGATGAAAAAGATGCTGAAGAATATCAGCGTAGCTCCACAAAATATGAGAATAGCCCTATAAACTCTCTCACTCATAAACCTCTTGCCACGAGCCATAGCAAAAGAAACTGAGCCATACCAGCTTATATCGGACAAAATATGACCAAAGTAGAATGCTACAACACCGATAATGCCAAATTCAAGAGACCAAAGCAGGAGAGACAGCCCGACAGATACCCACCATATGAGCCAGTAGGGATTGAATAAGCTTGTGAAGATTCCTAATGCCATAGAGCCCATTTTATGGTCATTCGATTTAATATCAAAGCTTAAAGAAATCTTTCTCCTTAAAGTGTCTCTTAATATATTGTATGCCATCCAAGATAAGAATATTCCTCCTAAGAGACCTATAAGAGCAACAATAGGCTTTAAAGATAAGACTTCAGCCAAGCCAAGGGTAAGGAGGACTACTAAGATAAGTTCGAGCAAAGCATGACCTATAGGGACATAAAAGCCAGACTTGAAACCTCTTTTCGTAGCCTCATTTATGGTAACTATAAGAACTGGTCCTGGCATCAATGCTCCAGAGTAGCCTATTATAAGAGAAGAAAAGAATAAGATCGAGAGCTCTAAGAGCATAGTTAATTTTATAAAATTGGATTGCCTTAAACCTTTAGGTAATTTTCGAGTTATAATCAGTTAAAGAGTGATAAAAATGTAAAGTAAACGATAGGTAGCCTCTACTCCTTCAAATCAATTTCCTATCACTTATTTACGCCCAATACCCAACTCCTAAGCATTTCGCAAGCCTTATTACATTCTTTTCATCTTCTTCATTCAATCTACTAGCCTGAAACTTCTCGCTAAAGTAAATATAATCTGCAATGCTACGCTTATCCCCTATCTTTGCAAAGATCAACTTTGGATGTTCAAGGTCTTTGCTATAAGCTGCATTCGTCAAGATTATGGCTTGGTCTATTCTTCCATGCTCTACAATATCTAAAGTATCTTCTATCTCTTGCTTTGTCAAGCAGTCCTTTTCCGTTATCTTAACATTCACAACTATCTTCTTGCCATCTTTCTCCTCTAGATATACGTCTGCTAAGCGAAAGCTCCTCGAACCTCCTGGTGTATCTATCCTCCTTGATGCCCCATGGGCATAAAATATGGTATCTCTCATGAACAAATATCGCCCTAGGTCTCTTATAGCTCTAGTCAGATTATCAGAAATCTCCTCATAGGTCTTTGTGCTCGTCTTTATTATTCTAAGATAATCAGGAATTGGTATGTGCATTATGCTACCCCTTAGCTCTGCAGTAGGTCGAATTCTAATTATAGCTCCTATTAGATGGTCTTCGCTTATCCTCTCACTCCCTTTTGCTAGCTCTAATACTTCTCTCATCAAAGCAAGAAGTTCTCGAAGCTCATTTATGTTAAATTCACTATAAGCATACTTTATGATGTTCTTTAACTCACCATCTTCTTCGTTGATGATAGCATTATGAAACTTCAGATACTCTTTTATGATATCCCAGATTTCTTCAGGATCATCAGGCTGTGATAAAAAGTATGTGAAAGGTGCTTTTTGAAGGCGATCGGCAAGAGAAGGATCAACTTTACCTATCTCCATCTCTACCTCTGACCTCAAAATAGTTACCAAAACAACTCCTGGAGGCTTCTCGTTTATTATAGCCTTCAACCCATCCATCAAAGGCTTATTGGCAGATATTTCATCTATCTCTATAAGCAAAACTCTGCCTAAACTGCATGAGACTCTAGTGAAACCTTTTAGCTTTTTTAAAGTCTCGTTAAAATCTTTTACCTCTAAGAACCAGCTCGAATTTTCAGATAAAATGTTAAGAACTGATTCAAATGCTTCATCAACCAATTCTGGAAAAGCTTCTTTTAGAGCATAAATATTTATGCTCCTTCTTTTTTCTATTACCTCTTTAGCTATGTTAATAGGTCTTCTTCCAATTATCCTATCAATTATGCCAATTCTTAGCGCTTTCTTTGCACTCTTATCCCCCTTTTCAGCCCTCTCTCCTAAATTTAGGATGAGTCTATCATGTAATTCATGGAAAAATCCATAACCCAATTCTTTCACTATTGCCAAGTAAATGCTCTGAAGATCCTTTGGCTCGATTCTTGTCAAATCTATGTAGGCGCATTCAAATTCATCTTTTAAAGTCTTCATGTGAAGGGCAAGATGAGTCTTCCCTGTACCTAAAGGTCCAACTATGTTCACTATCATGAAATCCTTTTGTCCCCTAAGCATTGATTCTTTTAGCTCGTTAACACAGATCAGAATTCTTTCCTTTACTTCCTTCCACCTTCTACCACCTAAAACTTTTGCAGCTGTTAAACTTGGAGTTGGTACGTGAGAAAATGGGTTGATTTTTAGCCCATAAGGGTATTCTGTCATGAATTGAGACAATTCAGAATTCTTTTCTTCATTATAATTCTAATGCTTAAAGCTCAACAATTCTCAACAATTAGGTTAAATACCCATCATAATTCACTTTAAAATGAAGAACGTCAAATATGTCAAGAAGGTAAACCGCTTTGGAAGAATCAATAGGTAAAGAAAGTGGATTGCCCATTGCAGGTGGCATCTGTCTTCTAGTGGGGTACAGTATACAACCATGGATCTACTATTTATATGGTTTTGTTGATTTCGTTGTCACGTGGTGGCTTTTCATTGTCACGTGGTGGCTAGGGATTGTCGGTTTCGCGTTTGGGCTGGCCTCTGGAGTCCTCATGATAAAAAAGAGATCTCTTGCCTTAGCATTGGTAGGCATGGTCATATTGCTGATAGTTGGCATTTTACCACTCCTATGGGGTTTCGTCGTTGTAGAGTTTCTGCGTGAATCATTGATCAATATGTTCTGCATTTATGGAGTTCCGATCATCATTTTCGCTGTTTTGAGCATTATCTTTGCCGTAGCCTCAAGAAAGAAGTTCGCATGATAGAGTTGCACATAGATCGTCTGATCCATCCATAATGGATTAGATGCCGGCTTAGGGGACAGCTTACAGGCGTAATAGTATTTAGCAGAGCCTCTAACTCAAAAAATAAAGGAGGATTCATAAAGAATATTAATGGTACTAAGCCAAAAGACCTGATTAAGTAATTATTAATAATTATATGTCGATAGAGTGTTGAAGAGATTTGGAAGAAGTAAGGTTCTGTAAGCAGTGCATGAGAAGGACAGAGCACGAAATCGTCAACCCTGAGCAGGCAGGGTATAATCCTCGGGGAAGAGCCTTGTACCGCTGTAAGCGCTGTGGCACCGTGAGCTCCATGCGCCTTCTGAGGCCTAGTTCTGAAGCTTCTTATTAGTTATGTCATCATAATTATACAAATCCATTACAGCTTTATATCGCTAAAGAAAGCTATTGATAACATGCCAAAGTTCTCATTTGCCAATCTTTCAAAACGTCTTCGACTCTTGAGTGATGATGAAATAAATAACATATACGCCGGAGCTTTAGAATTATTACATAAAAAAGGCGCAAAATATCATAATTCAGAAGCTTTACGAATTATAAGTGATGGGGGAGGAGAGGTTAATCAAAAGGACATGGTAGCCAAACTTCCTGAAGAGCTAATCAATGAAAGCGTTATGAAAGCTCCATCTAAGATTTCCCTTTACGATAGAAACGGAAGGCTTGTAATAGTGCTAGAGGAAAACAATTTGATCTTTAACCCTGGATCAGTTGCCATCAATATCATCGATATGAAAATTGGTGAAATCAGAAAGCCTACTACAAAAGATTTAATTGAATTTGTTAGGCTCACAGATGCTTTAGACAATATAAAGGCTCAAAGCACTGCTCTTATAGTTTCTGATATTCCTGAGGCTATTGTAGATCGTTATAGGCTTTATATCGTGTTAAAGAACTCTACCAAGCCTGTTATTACAGGATCCTTCACCATAGATGGAGTTCATGATATGAGGAAGATTTTAGCAGTTGTAATAGGCGAAGAGGAGCTTGTTAAGAAGCCTATAGCCATATTTGATGTTTGTCCGTCCTCGCCTTTAATTTGGAGTGAAGTTACTTCTCAGAACCTTATCGATTGCTCCAAATTTATGATCCCTGCTGAGATAGTACCGATGCCATTGGCTGGAGCTTTAAGTCCTGTAACTTTAGCTGGCACTCTTGTTCAGCATACTGCAGAAGCTCTCAGTGGTATTGTTCTAGCTCAACTGACCAATCCTAGAGCGCCTATAATTTATGGAGGATCGCCTTCGATCTTTGATATGAGGTATGGAACTACTCCTATAGGTGCTATTGAGAGTATAATGATTCAATGCTGTTGCTCTGAGATTGGAAAGTATCTAGGCTTGCCTGTTCATGCTTATCTAGGCTTGAGCGACTCTAAGGCTGTAGATGCTCAATCTGGTTTTGAGTCTGGCATTGGTATAATTATGGGCACTTTGGCAGGCATTAATGTAATTTCAGGTCCTGGAATGCTCGATTTTGAGAGTTGTCAAAGTTTTGAGAAGCTTATCATAGATAATGAAATCTGTGGTCAAGCCTTAAGGCTTAAAAAAGGCATAGAATTCTCAAATGAGACATTGGCCATCGATCTAATCAAAACTATCGCTCACGATGGAAACTTTTTAACAAGTAAGCATACGTTAGATTGGTTCAAGAAAGAGCAATACATTCCAACAATGGTTTTAGACAGGAATAGAAGGTCATTTCGAAAATATTATCCAAATGATATCTGCCGAAGAGCTATCATGTATGCAAAAAAGTTGTTAGCTGAGCATAAGCCAGAGCCACTAGACCCAAATGTTGAAAGAAAGCTAGACAATTTGATGAAAAATATGATGTAGACTTGATTATTCATTATTTAATGGCAATTTTCTCTACGATTGATTTACCAAAATCTTTGCATTTAGATAATTCTCCTTCAGCAATGGGTCCTTTAGCTCCCTTTACTATAACAGATTGACCTGGAAGGATTATGTTTATGCCTAACTCTCTCATGGATTTCTCTAGAACTTCTATGGCGCCTTTCTTAATATCAGCGTATCTAGTATCGAAAGCTGCACCATTTTTGCCTTTTAATTTCACTTTCTTCAATTTACCTAAAAAGTCCTTCATATCGTCTGATACACTCTCTCGATGGGTTGGTGAACCCAATAGAATTACATCAAAATTAGCCAATTCCTCTGGCTTTAGATCTTTAACATTCTTACATTCAGCCTCGATTTTTCTTTCTTCGATTGCCTCACATATTGCCTCAGCAACAGTCTTTGTGTTCCCATAAACTGTAGAATATGCAGCGATAACTTTTTGCATGTATATAACTAATGCTAAAGCTTACTAAAACCTTTCTCTATTTATCAATAAGTCTAAAACTAATTGATGCCATCTTGGACCTACTTCTCTAACTATTCTTGCTTCTAATATTGTATAATTTAATTTCAATCTCTCCTCAACTTCTCTCACAGCTTTCTCTGTAGGATTTTCAGCCTTAGAGGCATGAACATGTGTGTAGTAATGAATAACACCTTTTGGCTTTAGAGCCGTTAGAGCAACATCAATATAATCAATAGCTTTTTCTGGCAATGGCATCAAAACTCTATCAGCAACCCCTTTAAGAGAATCTTCGATTATCACTCTTGCATCTCCTAGTAAAGGCATTACTCTACTAGAGACTTTGTTCAGCTTTATATTTTCTAGCATGAGACTATATGCATCTGGGTTTATGTCTATGCTGTATATCATGGAGCTTGGTTGATGCTTTGCTATTAATATTGAGAAAGAGCCTATACCAGCGAACATATTCACTACAATCTCTCCATGCTCCACCTTTCTTGCTATTCTAATCCTCTCTGTAGATAGTCTAGGAGAGAAGTAGACTTTAGCAAGATTGACTTTGAACATACATCCATGCTCTTTGTATAGTGTTATAGTCTTGTCCTCTCCTAATATATGCTCTAACTCTCTTGTTCTATAATCTCCTGATACAGGAGTAACTTGCCTTAAAACTGTCTTTATCGATTTCATGTTATCAATTATTGCCTTAGCTATTATGAACTTCTTATTCAAAAGAGCATCAGGTATCTTTATTACAGCTATATCTCCTATCATATCAAAGCTCCCATACAATTGCTTAATCTCATCGATTGTTAAAATATTCTCTAAAGCCTTCTTTAGCATCTTTGGCAATCGTAACACCAAGATTGATTTATCTATTCTAAAGAGGTTAACAAGAGAGAGTGATTATAAAGTTTTAAATATGAAGATAGAGTAGAAAGCCTTTGGGTGTAAAATGAAGAATAGAAATAGAGCCATAGCTCCTGTAATAATAGCAGTCATTCTTATCGTCGCAATAGTTGCTGCTGGTGCTGTTGTTTATATCGTTGTAATCGCACCAAAGCCCGGACCAGGTCCAGGTCCTGGACCTAGTGGGTTTCAGATAACCGAAATAGAGAATTATGGAGACTTAGTGAATTATGTGTCACATATAAAATATCAGTGGACCTCGTTTGAAGGAGGTGTAACTAGCATTGGCACCATTACCTTTGATGACACAGGTATTGATGAGATGATAAGTGGTGTCCTCTGTAGAAAGTTCAGTTTAGTGATTACATCAGATGGAGAAACTCATTCAATGACTGGCTGGGTCTCGAAGTCTGATTGGACGACCCTAAAGAAGTTGATATACGATGACGAAGAAATCCCAGAAGAATACTTGTCAACATACAGTTGGGCGATAGGGGCTATTGTATTCTTGCCTTACGTTACTTTCTTCGCTTGGAATATTGCTTGGACACAAGTTCCTTCAGATGTAGGTACTTTAACATCCATGGGTTCAGAGCCTAGGACTTATGGTGCAACTCCTATGACGGTTTATAAATGGCGGTTCACTCCAAATCCAGCCAATCCAGAATTCGAAGACTTGAGCAGTATAGATGTGTGGCAGGGTCAGACAGGCAATTACTATCTATTCACATACCTCGAAGCGACAAAAACGAATGGCGATTACTTCAGGTTCGAACTAGTAGAGCTCACAACGTAAGAGAGCTCTAACCATTTATTTTTTAGCTTAATTCATACTACGCTAATTTAATTAGTAAGATGCTTACACATTAATTGTTTGTCTGCCCATCCAAGAGATTTTGCTTTATAAGTGATCTAAATCTATGATTTCCAATATGAAAATTTTTTCTTTCCATGATTATCTATCATTTTAGCCTCCAGCAACTACTGAAGCAATCGTTACAGTATCTCCATCCTTTACTCTCTCAGATTCAATAAAACTCTCTATCGAGCGTTCATTTATCAATATTATGAGATCTGTTCTTATCCTTTTTGTAACAGGATCAATTATCTGACCCTTTAATCCTTCATATCTGAGTAATTTATTCTCTATCAATTCTTTTAGACTTGTATTGTTTGGTAATTCGATCTCTAATCTCTCCTTTCTTATCGCTTCTCTTAAATCTCCCAATAATCTTACGTGTATTTTTATCATAATAGCTCAAGCTCTTTTAATTTTTCAGGCTTAGGCTTTCCTTCTTCATCCCATCCTCTCAATTGATAGTATTCATCTAGCATTGGATCAAGGTCTGGGCTATGATGCTTAACTCCTTCTGGCAAAGGCTTGTTAATCCTTTCTGGTAATCTATCATCTTTTCTAGATATTCCTAGCCTATTGTTGAACAGCCTTTTGATATTGAAGATTCTCTCTCCAGCTCTCTTGAATTCATCCATAGTGATTTTATATCCAATTGTGGCTTCTATTAATCTTAGCAGATGATTCAACGTATAGCCACATGTTAGAGCGAATTTACAGATTATGAGAGAATCGACCATTGCCATAAAGTTCTGCATGTCTATTACCATCTTAGCTTTCCCTTCAGATTTAAACCTATTTGGCTTTTCTTTTATACCAAGCTCAGGAAAGAGTGTTCCTCTTTCAACCCAATGGGAAGTTGCTTCAAGATGGCAAGCACCACGATTGGAAGTAGCGTATCCTAATGCTAAGCTCTTATAGGCTCTTGGATCATGCATAGGCATCTCTAATCCTTTCACATGAATAGCAAATTTTTCAGCGTCTTTGCCAATCTTTTCTGATGCAAATTTTACACCTTCTCCTAGAATGGAACCTATGCCTTCTCTCTTTCCTATCATTTCTATCATCTTCAAGAAAGACTCATGGTCTCCCCATGATAGATTAAGCTCTCCAATATCTTTACTCGTGATCAAACCTTTCTCATAACATTCGTAAGTAAAAGCAATTACACTGCCACATGAGATAGTATCTATGCCATACCTTGTGCATAAATCATTGGCTTTAGCTACAACCTCTATATCATCTATCAATAACATAGTTCCAAAAGAGGCGCAGGTTTCATATTCTGGACCTTTACCCTTAACACCAGCGTAAGGGCCAGACTTTATCTCTATCTCTCTCTTACAGGCTATGGGACATGCAAAGCAAGTAACAGGTCTCTTTAGAATAGTTTTAGCTATGTATTGTCCTGATAACTTTTTTGCACCATCAGACCAAGATTCAACCATCCAATTTTTAATAGGAACATCGCCTACAGCCTCATTGCCTTCCATGCTTCCAGCTGAACCATAACTTCTCAAGCTCTTTGTCCTTGGATTGTTTTCTATAATTGAAGAGATCTCTTTAACCAAATCATTGAAACTATCCTCATCAGCAACTTCAACTCTCTCAGTCCCTCTTACAGCTATAGCCTTCAAGTTCTTTGAACCCATGACTGCTCCAAGTCCACATCTCCCTGCGATTCCTCCATCTGTAACTATACAAGCTATCTTCGCCACTCTTTCACCAGATGGGCCAATCGTTACAATCCTTGATCTAGGCTCCTTTAACTCCAATTTTAATTTTTTCTCAGTTTCTATAGTATCTTCTCCCCATAAGTGCTCAGCATCTCTTAGTTCTATATTTTCATTATTTATCCAAAGATATGTAGGATTCTCTGCCCTTCCTTCTAATATTATGCCATCATAGCCTGCAAACTTGAGCTCTGGACCCCAATAACCAGCAGATCCTGCCTCTCCCCATATCCCTGTCAATGGAGATTTAGATACTATAACAAACCTTCCACAGCCTGAAGCTAAAGTGCCAGTCAATGGGCCTGTCATGAATACTAATTTGTTCTTAGGGCTTAGAGGGTCCACACTAGAATCTAATTCATCATATAAAATCTTTGCAGCAATCCCTGATCCACCTATGAATTTCTTTACATGATCTTCCTTTAATGGTTCAATAGATACTCTAGAGTCTGTCAAATTCACTCTAAGTATCTTACCCTTGTACCCTCCAAGCATCAAATCAATTTAGTTTTTGTATTACTTAAGGTTTAACTCATTGGATATTATTATAAAAATTTCATATCGAAGACCATAGATTAGCAAAGCTTAATTTAATATAATTCTTTTATTATAATTATAAATGGAATTAGAAGATTGGCATCCTTGGTATAATAAAATTGCATCAGCCTTTAAATTTAATAAGCATGAGGATCAAAGGGCTACAGATATTCTAAGCGATCTTATTAAAAAAAACTACATAGAGCCATATGATATTAGAGCCATTATTTATGATAAACCAGTATTGGTATTTGGTGCAGGTCCTTCTTTGGAAGATGATATAAATGGAATAGAAAAAGCTGGATTGCTTGATAGATTCATCATAATAACAGCAGATGGTGCAACATCAGCCCTTCTTAAAATAGCGAATAAAGTTCCTCACATAATAGTAACAGACCTTGATGGAAGATTTGAAGACCTTCTATCAGCCAATAAAAGAGGCTCGTTCATGGTAGTCCATGGTCATGGTGATAATATACCACAGCTTTTAGATTATGTTCCAAAATTGACAAAAATCTTAGGCACAACTCAGGTTGAGCCGAGACCAAGAGTATACAACTTTGGAGGATTCACGGATGGGGATAGAGCAGTCTTCCTTTCTATAGCCATGGGTGCTAAAATGATTTCATTGGCTGGCATGGATTTAGGCAAAACTATAGGGAAATATTCTAAGCAGTATGTTAGCTCCCCAGAGAGAAAATTGCTTAAGTTGAAATTCTGTAAAAAGTTACTTGAATGGTTAGCTTTAAGAGCTAGAATTGATCTCTATAACCTCACAAGCCACGGGGAGAGGATCAAGGGCTTCAAAGATGTAACTCCAAACTACATTGCACAAATCTCCTAGTTCCTGTGACCTTTTTCATAGACAATTTAAATCTTAGCCTTCGTGTTTTCTTTTTCAAGCGATACCAAAGAGTGAAAGAAAGGAAAGGGTAGAGGAGTTTTCGGGAGCCTTAGGTTGGAGGTTGAGCCAAGAGGACCTAGAGGTTTTAGAAGTCCTTTAGAGCCTACGCAAAAGAGATAATTCGATTAATCAAAAAGTGTAAAAAGAGAAGCAAATCGACTGGCTTTTACACCTACTACTTCATCGCACCTTACCTCTTACAAGCGATGCGAATATGCCTACGAAACAAAGAGCGGCAAAAATGATGAATGCCACTTCCACACTTTTCAAAAAAAGCGGATAACATTCAGGTGTAATTTGGACTCTACCAATGTATATGGCAAATATCAGCGTAGCAATTCCCATGCTGAGTGTCTGTCCAGTCAATCGCATTGTTCCAACTGTTGCAGAGGCTACTCCATAAAATTTCTTTTCAACAGAACTCATAACTGCATTTGTGTTAGGAGACGAGAAAAGGGCAAAGCCAAAACCAAGGAAAATCAAGCTGGCTATAATGAATTCCAGAGTTGTTTTTTCATTTAAGAAGGTAAGGAGGAAAAGCCCCACTGTTGTCAACGCCATCCCTATTGAAGCCACGATTCTTGGTTCAATTCTATCAGAAAGCCAACCAGCAAACGGTGAAAAGATAGCCTGTACAACGGGTTGAGATACCAAGATTAAGCCGGCATTTTGGGGGCTAAGCCCATTAATATACTGCAAGTAAAGGCTCAAAAGAAAACTCACAGCAAATGTTGCACTATAATTGATCAACGCTGCCAAATTGGAGAAAGCAAAGACTCTGTTATTTCTAAAGAGATTTATATTTAAAACAGGGCTTTCCACCTTCATTTCCCACTTAACGAATGCCAAAATCCCTAATGCACCAATTAGAATTAGCCATGCACCTGAAATAGCCGGTAACAGAGAAAGACCATACATTACCGCTATGAGCATTAGGCTGTAAACTGTGGAGCCAGTAAAATCGAACTTCTCTCCCTTTGCCTCAGCCCACTCTCCCTTTAATTTCCAGAAGACAAAAACGATTATCGTTAAACCTAGAGGCACATTTACAAGAAAGATGCTTCTCCAACCAAGATGTTGGGTTAAAAATCCACCTAAAAATGGGCCTAGAGAAAGACCTAAATAAACTGCAGTAACATTTATTCCTAGAGCTTTACCCCTCTCCCTAAAAGGAAATACTGAAGTTAGAATCGCTACGCCAGTACCAAGGATCATTGCACTTCCAATTCCTTCCAGAAATCGAAAGGAAATCAGTACAATAGCAGAAGTCGAAATTGTCAAAAGAAGACACGCAACGGTGTAGATTAATATGCCGTATGTAAAAATCCTCTTCCTTCCATATATGTCTGCTACCCTTCCAAAGGGGACAAGAAACATCGCTGTGGCCAAAAGATATGAGGCAGTAACCCAACTTAACAAAACTGCATCTATTGCAAATTCTCTCCCAATTGAGGGAAGTGCAATGTTGACAGAAGAGATCATAAAGGGTGCAAGAAAAGAGGCTACTGTAGCAACAAGTAATGCAACTCTTTTATTTACAGTATTGTTCATAAGTTTCACCATATTAAATAAGCAAAATTCTGAATCTCACTACTAATAGAGTTATGTACCTTATTAAAATTAATTCTATCCTCCTTTCAATTAGTTCATGATTTGAGTGAGGGGTTAATGTCCTAAACATAAGGAACTAATTTCCAAAATTTATATTATGGCATAAACTAATCTAAGTCATGATAAGTTCAATGATAAAATCAAAAGTGGATAAGAGTGGCAGAGTCTATCTGCCAACTAGAGTAAGAGAGGCTATGGGCATTAAGGGAGAAGAGATTGTTGAGATAAACTTGGAAAAGAATCAGATAGTCATAAAAAGAAGAGAAGAGAGCATTGCCAAAGCATCCCAAGGCATCTTTAGACTTAGAAAACATATTAAAGACGTAGACGCTGAAATTCAGAAAGGATCTATTAAGATAGCTATGGATGAACTCAAATGAAGTACGTGGATGTTAACGTCTTTGTGTATTGGCTTGGAGACGATCCTATCTATGGTGAAATGTCCAAGTATAATCTGGATCTTGAAGATGCTATTCACCTATCAGTAGCCTTAAGGGTTAATGCTAAAGAGATTTACTCTAAGGATGCTGACTTTGATAGGACTCCATTGAAAAGGATTTGGTTTGAAGAGAAGTGAATAACTAAAAATCATAAAGTTAAGCATAACAAAATAGGATAGCATTGGAAGAGGGAAATTCGATGGTAAGAGTAATAGGTATAGACCCTGGCACAAAGAGTTTCGATTTCTGTGGTTTAGATAATGGTAAACTATTCATGGATATTGCTATTCCATCTGAAGATATTTTAAAAGACCCAAATGTCATCATAGAACTTCTTAAATCGGCAAAACCATTGAATCTCATAGTTGGACCCTCTGGTTATGGCTTACCTCTCACACATATTAGCAAGATAGATGATCAAAAGCTCTTTTTGATGACTCTAATCAGACCTGATTCAAATACAAGAGAAATCTTAGGGCTAAGAAGAGTTGTTAATATGCTGAAGGAAGAAAAGTTCAATGTCTACTTCATCCCTGGGGTTATACATATGCCAACAGTACCAAGCCATAGAAAGATAAATAAAATCGATATGGGCACTGCTGACAAGCTCTGCTGTGCTGTTTTAGGAGTATTTGACCAAGCAAGGCATTATGATATAGATTATGATAAAGTTTCTTTCATACTTGTAGAGATAGGCTATGGTTTCAATGCTATATTAGGTGTTGAAAAAGGTCAGATAGTAGACGGTATAGGAGGTACCACTGGTAACATTGGATTCTTATCTCTTGGGGCTATGGATGGTGAGCTTGCATACCTATTGAATAAAATTGATAAAAGCACTCTTCGCCAAGGCGGTGTAGCATACATAGCTGGAGATGAAAGGATTACTCCAGAAGAGCTTGTGATGAGAATTCATGATGAGCATTACAATTTGGCATGGGAAGCTTTTATGGGAGGCATAGAGAAAGGGGTTGCTCAGATGAGAATTTCTGTTAGAGAGCCTAGAGAGATCATGCTTTCTGGAAGGCTTTGCAAAGTGAAGAAAATTTATGATGAAATTTCTAAGAGATTATCTGCTTTAGGAAAGGTTAGAAGAGTGGAAGGATTCGCTAAAGTAGCAAAAGAGGCTGCTCAAGGAGCAGCATTATTAGCAGATGGATTGGCAGGTGGTCAATATAAAAAACTTGTTGACTTTATGAGGATAAAGGAAGCAAATGGTACTGTGCTTGATAATATATATCTTAAAGCAATAGATGAACTAAAGCTGAAGTATAGAGTGTAAATTTCAGCTAACTTTTCTTATCCATTCTATTGTTCTTCTTAACCCTTCTTCAAAGCTTACTAAGGGTTTATAGCCAAGCTTTCGTTTAATCTTTTCAATAGATGGATAGCTTCTCATAGGCTCAGCCTCTAAAGGAGACCTAGGAGGTAACAGTTGAAGCTTTGAATTCGATTTCGTAATGCTCTTTATTATCTCTGCTACCTCTCTTATTGATAGCTCGTTTCCTGTTCCAACATTAAAAACTTCGTTTATAGCTTCATCCTTTTTGAGACAGAACTCTACAGCATGGCAATAATTTTCTACATAGTATGGGTCTGTAGTATCCCTTCCACTGTTATACAAAGGAATAGGCTCATCTTCCAAGCATGATTTGATAAAGTGAGGAATTGCTGCTTTTGGCGAATCACGCTCACCGAATAGCTTCCAACTCCTGAGAATAGTTGTTAATAATCCTTTATGCTTGCTATAGCTATTGATAAGATGCTCTCCTATAACCTTAGAGTAATCGTATGGTAACCTTGGGTTGAAGGGAGTAGTCTCCTTCACAGGCAAATCTAAAGGTAAGCCGTAAACATTGGCGCTACTTGAATATACAAATCTATCACACTTCTTTCTATTCGCTAACTCTAACATATTTAGTGTTAAGAAGCTATTGATTTTATAGCATTTATAAGGATCATCTATAGTACTTTTTATATCAGTTATGGCTGCTAAATGAACAATGGCATCGAAGTCTAAATTCTTTAATTTAGAGAAGACAAAATCATCATCTAATAAATCTCCTATCAAATCTGCAGATTTTATGTCAGTTCTTATAACGATGAAACCTCTTTTCTCAAGGTAACTGGATAAATGCCAGCCGACAAATCCATTCGCACCAGTGATCAGCACCTTCATCTTATTCACTTAGTAAAAGGTTTTAGATGATGCACTATTTTAATTTGAGGATAAAAAAGAATGGATGGATTAAGCTAGTATTACGCTAATCAGTTTATCTTGAATCTGTATGTCAAGAGATTTAGCAACCAGTAGTTCCCTTCAGGGTCTTTGAAAGCTCCTTTCATCCTCATGAAGCATCCTTCCTGAGTCTGCTTTAAGTCGAGAGTGCGAAGAATGAAGTAGACATTATTACCATTGTTATCCTGAGCCCATCCTTCATACTGCCCTACATGAGTTATCTTGTTGTATGATCCTCTCCACCATCCACTTATCACGTTATAGGTTACTCCATTGACTTCTATCTCCCCATAATTCACCTTGAACAGTATCCAGTCCTGATAGGTTTCTGTAACTTCGACTATGAGCTTGACGCATGCTGGGGCAATTATTACTTGCCCTTGTATCTTTGTCTTAGCCTCGCCTTTAATGGTTATTATTGTATATTTATCGCCAATGCTTGCATCATTAAGAGAACTTGCTAATGCTGGAGTTATCATCATAGATGGAACCAATATCAATAATGCAGTCAATCCTAGTAATGCACTTTTTTGCCTCTTATCCATATTTTCACCTCCAGAATGTAATTGTTTGATAGAATTATTTCACTTGCGAATCCTTGTTAAGGAACTTTGTTCTTTAAAAGTGGAAATACCAATCTTTCCTTAATTATGTTTGCCTTTGTAGTACGATTCTCATCCCACTAGGTTATAGTAACATGAGCAATGTAACCAAAATTGAGACGTCATTCGAGAGTAAAGAAGACTTAAAAAGAAGAGTAGAACCATTCATGACAAGACGATTCAAAAGCATATAAAAGAAATGATAGATATTTAGGAGTATGTGCACTGGGATGAAGTAAATGGGTTGATGTAGATTGCGAAAAGGAAGGTGATAAAGATTGGTTAAGAGGTATAGGAAGAGAAAGTATCTATCTAAACCGGCTTATACCTGCTGGTCGTGGAGTAGAAGCATGCTACCTTGACGTGACGCCTAGAGAGAAAATTAAGGCTCTGGAAGCATTGTACAATAAGCTCTACAAGAGCGTAACAGAGAGATTCGGTATGCAATGTTATGCTCGAGGAATGACCTATTACGCACGCCTTGGCTACGAGCGTTCAAAGGGCAAAGTTTTCACAGTGAGTGAAGCTTTGTCAGGGTACGAAAAGATGTTTCAAGAGAAATTTGGACTTGAGGTTTCTAAGATTGTGAGAAAGTTTGCAACAGGTTTCGGTGGATGCTCAGCTGGCTTAACCTATGCTGGGCTCACGGCTTCTGGAGACCTGATTCCCTGCGTTCCTGCCCCAATAAAACTGGGCAATCTTCTCGAACAAAATCTAGAAGAAATCTGGATTCATAATGAACTACTAAATTATATCAGAAAACGAAAAGCGCTAAAAGGTTCTTGCAAAGTATGCGCATACAGCAACCTATGTGGCGGTTGCAGATACACAGCATACATCACTCATGGAGACTGGTTAGGACCTGATGCTTCTTGTCCTTTCGGTCCAAAAATCTCGAAAGCTTAATTTTCTGCCAATGCTAATAGACATTAAGTTTGGATTATTCATCCCATTTCTACAACTTCACCATGGCTTGGACATATGAAATGACATCTTAATTCAAGTACACGCCTTAAACTCTCTCTCAATTGCTCCCAGTTCTCAGCCCAAGGAAGTTCCGTAAGCTTGCCTCCCTTACCTTTTGCTAAATCGCCTATGAAGACTGCCCTTCTATCTTTAAGGTATATGGATACAGAGCCTTTTGTATGACCTGGGGTGTGAATAACTATTACTGGAAGACCTAATGGCTCTAAGTCCATGCCATCCTCTAGCAAAAAGTCTGGATGAAAATTATTCATAGGATGAAGGAGGAATCTGAAAAGAAACTTTGCTTTGAGAAACTTCCCCCTTATATTTCTAGCAGTAGGTATCCTAGCCTTCTTTTCTCCAGTAACGTAAGGTCTATCAAGAGCATGTATGCCAACTTTCGCTCCAGTAACTTGTCTTAAGAGAACAATGTTACCAGCATGATCTGTGTGCCCATGAGTTAACAAGATCAGTTTTAGATCTGATGGTTTTTCTCTGATTCTCTTGATGGTATTCAGAATGGCTCTCTCGTTTCCATGCATACCAGTATCAATCAAGGCTAAGCCTTCATTTCCCTCTACTAAGTAGCATATGGTAAGACCAGCCCTTATGAGATATACACCTTTACATATAAGACTCAACTTATCTCTCCTACCTTAGAGGATTTCAAGAGTGATTAGCAAATAGTATATGCCAATGAATATGAGTATGATTCCTGTGATTGCATCCAAAAGTCTTGAATATCTTAAAATTATTTCGTTAAGGTGCGCGATGCTTATTGCCGATGCTACGATCAGCATTGGCAGACACATCAAGACTGTGTAGATAATGATGCCAACTGTACTTATAATAGCTTCACTAGTGCTAATCAGGAACAACATGGTAATGTACAATGGTGCAAGCCTTGCAATAGTTATTATGCCGAAAAGAAACCCACAGTTGAAGGAGTTGTTAGGCTTATATTTGGTGAAGCTCTTCACTCTATTCAAATGGGTTCTGTACTGTGGTATCTTTATTATCCTCAACGCCCAAAAGCCCATGAATATAGCGATAAACGAAGTGGCAAAATAGCTGAGAAATCTGCCTCCTGTTATGAGGTTTAGAAAGCGTGATAGAATGAAACTGATGGGGACGATTATCGCTACAACCCCCAAAGTGAAGAATATAAAATTGACCATAACTCTTCGTATCTTCTCACTCGTTACCTTGGGTGCAAAAGGAAGCAGAAAAGCAATTGTAACAGGGCAAAAACCCGCTGTGAGTCCAAGAACTACAGCCAGCGCCAACACATCCATATCTATCCCTTAAATTACACATTTGACTAATATATATGATATCAAGGCTTATCCTAGCGTAACCATGATCAATAAGATTATAACATACTTTATACCAAATATTCATAGGGAAATGTCCACTGAGCCCAGAATAGTTAGAAGCCATCCTTGCTTTGATACTAAAGCACATATTAACATTGCCAGAGTTCATCTTCCTGTCGCTCCAAAGTGTAATATCCAATGCAATTATTGCTACAGATTGATAGACCCTTTAGAAGTTAGGCCTGGCCTTAGCTCAAGAATACTTTCGCCAAAGGAAGCTTTAGACTATTTGGGAATAGTTGTCAATGAATTTAAAGAGCTTAAGGTTGTTGGCATAGCAGGCCCAGGTGAGCCCTTATTCAATAAAGAAACATTCGAGACAATAAAGCTTGTTCATGAGAAATATCCAGATTTATTCCTATGTGTGGCTACAAACGGTCTATTACTCCCTGATAAGGTGGATGAATTGGATAGCATAGACGTTAATTTTCTTACAGTGACTATAAATGCAATTGATCCAGAAATAGCTTCGAGGATATATTCTCTCATTTATTACAAAAATAAGTTGATCAAAGGATTAGATGCAACCAAGATTCTTATTTCAAATCAAATAAAGGGGATTGAATTGGCTGTTAAAAGAGGAATTATAGTGAAGGTGAATACTGTTCTTATACCAGGAATCAATGATCATCATGTAGAAGAGGTTGCTAAAAGAATCAAAGAAGCAGGGGCATACGTTCAAAACATAATACCATTGATTCCAATAGGCAATTTTAAGAGAAGAAGCACACCAACATGTGATGAGCTTCAAGATGCAAGGATGAAATGTGAAAAAATCATAAGGCAATTTAGGCTTTGCAAGATGTGTAGAGCAGATGCAGTTGGGATTCCTGGGCGAGAAATAGGCTTTCAAGAAAGACATTATGAGATGAGCGAAATCTTCCATGCTTAAATTAAATTTTGTTGGATAGCAATTTCCTTGACTTTCTCTATGACTTCTATTGCATCAAGTTTCTTAAGATCGACTCTATTCTTTACTATTGAATCCAATATTCTATCTCCTTCCTCCTTCGTTAACAGCTTCTCACCAATGGCCAATTTGATTATTCTCTCATAAGTTCTCAATGGATAATACAATCCTTGAGCTATCTTTAATAGATTTTCAACAGTTTTAATATCTATTGAATTTCTTTCGGCAAGAGCCTTTAGGTTATACCTTATGTTAACCAATGGCTCTGATAGAGGCTCTAAAGTATCAAGGGCAAATATAAGGGCAACCTCATCATCTGAATTTATATCGCCCTTTTTATACATCTCATAAATACGCCCTATTCCAATCATTCCACAAATGTCAAGCTCAGCTGCTCTTAAGGCACCCATGCTACTTCCTCCAATCAATATGACGCCTTTATCTAGAAGAGAAAGAAGCTCTTTCGGGGAGACTGCAACTTCATCAAAGAATATGCCATCTATTATCCCAATAATTTTAGCTCCTTTCTCAAAAGCCTTTGCTGCATCCCCCCGCTTAATAGGCGGCATATACATAGCTTTATCGAATATTTCTCTTGCTTTCTCAGGATTAAGGCTTGGTCCAGTGAATATCACTATTTTTTCTGCCAATATTTCTCCTCCACAATCTTCCTTCCTCTAGGCCCTATCCTATCCGAATCTAGACTATATACTTCAAGGCCTGGAACGATCACCCTAACAGTTGGAACCCCAACTTCTTTTCTTGTTAAGTCGACTACTATTATATGATTAAAACCCCTCTCCTTTAGGATTGAAACGACAAGCATTATCTCTTCCAAAATGTCTCTCTTAGAAAGATTTGGGATGCTTCGAATTTCTTTAAAATCATTTGACTCTGAAAACCAGTGTTTATTCGTCCTTTTTATCCTCTCATATCCAAGCATTCTCATGAACTCAGCTCTATAAGTATCCTCCCTTGCACCTTGTATCTGGGTTAATCTGCTTTGCGCAACTTCGGTCAAAGCTCTAATTGTTGCTATCTCAGGGTCTAAGTGAGCACCAAAACCTATTGTTAGAAGGGCAGGATCCCTCAGCCTTAAATCATCAGAGACTGCTGCTATTACTGGTATGCCTAGATTGGAGGTTATATCTCTTAAAATGATCTTAATATCATTTCTCTCGAAATTTTTTATTGATTCCTTGACCAAAAAGAATTCATCTGAAGCATGGATTATCTCTTTCTCATTCTTCATTAATTCGACTAGACTCCAAGCATCTCTTTCAATTACCTCCATCAAGCCATGTAAAATAGCCTCCTCTATGGTATTTCCTGAAGCCAGTCCATTGGTATTGGTTCTAAACAGATGAAAATCATCACTTGGAAGATAAGGATGAAAAACCGCGCTCACAGGAACAAATATCTCCTTATCTTGGATTATATCGTAGCCCTTGATCCATCTTAATGCCATATCATGCCTGTAAGAGGTAGTGAATGGTAGGATGAGGTCTGATGGGTTTAAAAAATTGTGTTTTGAAGATAATTCCCTAAAAGACCTTTTGATCATCCTTTGCTTATCTTCCAATTTGACCTCAGCGGAATATCTCTCAACAGACTCCATAATAGCTGAAACCTCGGCATGAACCTCTGTTACTCCTTTTCCAGAATAAACAGAAATTGCCCCTTCGGCTGCTCTAGGTCTAACACATGAGTAAACTGGAATGTCTATTCTATCCAATCCAGTTATATTAGCTATTCTTGTTACACCTAAAATCTCAATTTTCGGCTTTATCCAGTTTAAAGTCTGCTCTGGGGGAACTGTTCTATGAGTCCCTAATGTGTAATTCTTTGGGCAACTCTTTAATTTTAAATCGCTATCCATTCAAGGTAAATCTAAATTCTCTTCCTTTTTAACTAATTGATCCGATATAATTGCCAGCCTTACCACTTTATCCTTCACTTCTTCAAACTTAGAATTGAGATACATTTCTCTTCTAAAGATTTCATCATAGATTTTTTCACCTAATTGATCATCACTTTTAACCAAAAGAACCAATGAGTCTTCAGCTAGTAAAGCATTCTTTAAGAGCCCATCCTGATCTCCATCTACTATCCCAATTACTGGAATTTTGAATCTCGATAATATATCTCCTGCAATAGCAGTTGTGTCATCCCCAATAGTAACTGCTCCAGTTATCCCTTTTTTGATTTTTTCGTAAATGTTTACGCCAGAATAATTCGTCACACCATGTTCTATGAATGCAACTAGATTTCCTTTAAAAATCGGTTCGAGATACCGACGCTTAAATTGATTCCTTCTTATGGAGTTTGTAGTATCAATCTTGGCTTTGAATAGATCGATCTTTCCCATTTTACTTATTTTGACCAATCCTTGGTCCTTAAACTCTATGCCCTCCCCATCTGTTATCTTGCCCTCATACTCCTTAAGAATGACTTTTTCTGAAATAGCTCGTCCTACAACTATCCCGTTAACAAGAACGAAATCTCCTGGTTCAGCAGCCAGTATCCTTCTATATTTTGTGCCATATTTTATCCATGCAGTCTCTCCAAAATCAGGAGATGAGATCAACTTAAATCGTAATTCTTGGGCTAGACCAACGCTTAGACTACTTTTAGAGCACCAATCGATTACTACTCCATTCTTGGCTTCAACCTCTATTATAGGTATGTTGGGGTTATTTAATTTCTTAACCAAATGCCAGCAGAATGCATGAGATTTGAGAGCGTTATCAGAATACGTCGCAATAACTATAGAGTCGCACTCTTTTATCATCTCAGCTAAACACTCAATAGTAGGTCTAGAATCACATGTAATCTTATCCTCCATGTAATTATCCAATACAGCAAGAGTCCCCATGGTTCCACAAAGCTTAGCATTAACCTGACCAAACTTATCTAGTATGGATAAAATCTTCCTAGCCCAATTCGAATCTATTATTTCTGGTCTATGAAAAATTATACCTATTCTCATATTTCTAGAGCAAAATGATTAAACTAGACTCATTTATAAAAATGCTTGTTGGAGAAATTATTATAAAAACTCTGAGTCCAATATCGATAATTTATATATTAGTGATCATAAATATAAATTAAGGTGTATTTATGGCTTCAAAAGGCGTTTTAGGAAAACCAGCAATGGCATTGATTATTGTGGCAGTTCTTGTTGCAGGGATAGCCATTGGATACTATTACGCCGTTTTAACCACTCCCAAGCCTACGGGGATACGTATTGGATATCTAATATTGGACATACATCAGTCACCTTTTTTCATAGCTAATGACCAAGGATGGTATGAAGAAGAAATATGGCCAGCCCCAGTGAAGAAGGAATATACAAGTGGTATATATGAGATGGGTGATTTCATGGCAGGAGAATTGGATGCTGGCTACGTTGGAGTGGCGCCAGCGATGATTTATGCAAGCCAAGGAGCTGAAATTGTAATTTTGGCTTCATCGAATAAAGAGGGTTCTGCTATAGTCGCCAAGCCTGAAATCAATAGTGTTGAGGAATTGAATGGAAAGAAAGTTGGAACCCCTGGGATAGGCACGGTTCAAGATATCTTACTTGGGATGGTTGAGGAAGAATTCGATATCACAGTTACCCATGCCCCTTATGGGGTTACAGAGCTTCCCCTCGCCCTTGAGAGGGGAGACATAGATGCCTTCATAGCTTGGGAGATTTTTTGTGCAGACGCTGTAGTTAGAGGCATAGGCAATATCGTATACACATCCCATGATATCTTGCCTGATCACCAATGTTGTGTCTTGTGGGTTTCAAAGAAACTTTATGATGAGAGGCCAGACATAGTAAAGGATTTGGTCAGAGTCCATGTAAGAGCGTTGAAATTCATTCAGGAGAATTCTAGCGATGCGCAGCAATTAATCGCCTCTATAACAGGCAGGGACATAGCGGTTGTTCAGAATGCTTGGCAAAGGATGACTTGGAGTTACCATGTAAACACTGACAGCATGATAACTTTCGCCAGCGCCATGATAGCTAAAGAGAAGATCAAGCCGGAGGATGTTCCAGATGTCAACGCTTTTGTAACAGGGCTTGTTAATGAGAACATTCTTAATACAGTCCTTGGCGAAATGGGAATTAGTTCTTAAGCTATGCTTAAGATGATCGTCATGGCAAGTAGATACAAGACCTTACTTGGGATAAAGACCAGATTATCATCTACTAAAAAAGGGTTAAGAACTAAGTACAAAACTTTACTGTCAGGGATTCTTTTCTTATCGATTTTTCTTCTAATTTGGCAAATAACTGCCATGTTCTATCCGATAACCTTTCTTAGAGATGCCAGCCCAATTAAAGTAGTTTCCACTTTAGTAGAGCTTGCTGTAAAGGGGGATGTAGAAGGAATAAGTCTTTTAGATCATACCATAGCAAGCGTCACTCGAGTTTTGGCAGGATTTTTAGTTGCATGTTTAAGCGCTATTCCGCTTGGATTACTAATGGGATTAAGAAAGGAAGTATATGAGAGCTCTAAATCCGTAATTGAACCCATTCGCTTCATACCGCCTATAGCTTGGATACCATTGGCAATTCTTCTGCTTACGGGTTTTTCACGCTATATATTCTTAATATGGCTCGGTGCTTTCTTTCCTATCCTAGTAAACACTGTAGCAGGGATAAAAAGAGTAAATCCTGTACTGGGAGAGGTTGCCAAAAGCTTTGGAGCGAACAAGAGGCAAATCGTTTCAAAAGTCATAGTACCTGGTTCTCTGCCCGAGGTAGTGGCTGGCATGAGGGTCGGATTAGGGGTAGGTTGGATGTGCATAGTAGCTGCCGAAATGGTAGGAGCAGAAGTTACTGGCATTGGTAGATTGATATTGAAAGGAGCTCAGTTGCTTCAGGTAGACGTTGTAATAGCAGGCATGACAGTCATAGGGTTCATAGGACTCTTTATGAATGAAATAATCTTATTATTTGAGAGGAGAACTTTTAAGTGGCGCAGAGAGATCAAGGTATGAGCGAAAAATTAAGGGTAAAACTCAGGAATGTCTCAAAGTTTTTTGGCAATCTGCAAGTAGTAGAAAATATATCACTAGATGTATTTGAAGGTCAGTTTATCTGTGTTGTAGGTCCTTCTGGCTGTGGTAAGACTACATTTCTGAAGATGATAGCTGGACTGGAACAGCCTTCTTCAGGCTTGATTCTTGTAGATGAATCACCTCCAAAACCTGAGAACCAAAACATAGGCTTTGTCTTTCAAGAAGAATCTCTATTACCTTGGAGAAATGTATATGAAAATGTAAGATTCGGATTAGAAATAAGGCGTGGTAAAGGCAAGAAGATCGATAGAGTTGCAGAAGAGATAGTTGTAAACGATATGATAAAGCTTGTTGGGCTATATGGTTTCGAGGAATATTATCCTGACATGCTCTCAGGCGGTATGCGTAAAAGAGTATCTATTGCAAGGGCTTTAGCCGTGATGCCTTCAATCTTACTGATGGATGAGCCTTTTGGCGATTTAGATGCACAGACCAGATGGATTATGCATAAGGAGTTAAAATCTATTCATGAAAGGCTTGGAAAGACTGTGATATTTGTAACTCATGATGTTGAGGAGTCTGTGTATCTGGCAGATGTTTTGCTTGTCTTCACAAAGCGCCCGGCAAGGATTAAAAAAACCATACCTATAGAACTTTCAGAGCCTAGAAATAAACTGAGTGAACAATTTGTCAAATATAGAGAAATGATTATAGGGCTTCTGAGAGAGGAAGTGCCATACATATAAATTCCTGTTTCAGTCTGAAACAAAAGCTTATAATTCCCTTTATAATTCATACTTCCTAGGATTTTTGCTATGCCACCATTATGGATGGAGGAGCTCAGAAGCTGTAAGCTTTGCCCTTGGGAATGTGGCGTTGATAGGTTAAGTGGTGAAGCTGGAGTTTGCAGGGTGAATCTTCCAAATGTAGCAACATTAAACATATCACTTGCAACTAAAAGTTGCACTGTGACTTTCTTAGGATGTAATTTTAGGTGTGTTTACTGTAACGCCTACAGGATTTCTCAGTATCCTGAGGTTGGATGGTTTTACAAAGGCTACATTGAACCTGGAGAGTTGGTTAAAGAAGTGTTGGGCGTGCTTAAGTCACCAAAGTCAGTTAAGGCTAGCGTGGATGCTGTAAGTTTCACTGGTGGAGAACCGACTATACATTTACCCTACATTGAAAGATTGGTGGATGAATTAAGAAAAAAGGTTACAAATCTAAGGGTTGGTTTTGCAACAAATGGTTTTGCATCTCCACATGTTATGCGGAGGATTATCGATTTATCTTCTTTCATAAATTTTGAAATAAAAGCATACAAAGACGAGGTTCATAAAACCTTAACCGGAGCACCAGTAGAGCCTGTCTTAAAAAACGCTGAAAACTTGATTAAAAATGCGAAAGATAAAATAAGGGTTATAAGAACTGTTGTCGTTCCAGGGATAAATGATTCCGATGTTGATAAGATTGCTGAGTTTATAGCAAGCATAGACCCCTTTACACCATATAGAATAATAGGTTTTAGACCAAACTTTATGCTTTACTTCCATCCAGGCCCATCAAAACATCTTATGGAGAAACTTACTGAAAAGGCTAAGATGAAAGGTTTAAAGAATGTTAGTTGGTCAGGATACTATCCCTACGATGTTTCTGAGAAGGTAATTGAAGTTTCAAAGAAAATAGATTACTGTAGAACTGAACAAGCCAAATTGGCATCAGCATACCTAACCCTAGCAGGATGCATCATGAAACCTAGAAATTGCGGTAAATGTTCGTTAAGAAATTCTTGCCCAGCAATGCTATGGCAACCATGGAGCTTACAAGATAAGCTGCAGACTAACTCGAAAGAGGATGAAGATTAAATGAGTAAAGCATTGGCAGTTTGTAGGGCACTGGCGTTAGCAACGTTATTGATGATTTCTGCAACGGCTCATGCTGAATCGCCGCTCAACAATCCTTCAACTAGCGAGATTACGGTCAAAGATTGGAGAGACAAAGAGATTACGTTGCCAGAGGTTCCAGACAAGATAGTCTCGCTGACAAGCCCGTCCACAATAATACTCTATGCGCTAGGGGCAGGGGATAAGGTGATTGGAGTCGATAAATATAGCATAGATTATGTTAAGGAGAGTCTTAGCGCATTCAAGGGATCCCCTGGTAATCAAAGTTATTATGAAAAGTTATGTGAGGAAGTTCCTAACGAGCCCAATCTCGGTTCGTCTTGGACACCTAGCATTGAGATGATAGTCGGTCTAGAGCCAGACGTAGTTTTTATGTATTATTACAAGGGAACTGAAGAGAACATCGTGAAGCTTGAAGAGAGGGGGCTAACAGTGATAGCCATAGGAGCTAAGAATTTTGATGATACACGCAACTTGATAATATTGATTGGGAAAGTTGTGGATAAGGAATCGGAGGTTGACAAGCTAATCGATGAGATAGAATTAAGGCTAGGCAAAGTAAGCGAGAGCGTTAAGGACCTGCCTAGGCCCAGGGTCTATCACGAGTTAACATCACATCTTACAACTGCTGGAGGTGATACGTTCACTCACCAGATCATAGAAACTGCTGGAGGCGACAACGTATTCAAGAATTTGACAGGTTTTCCTGTAGTATCCAAGGAGGCTATAATTAAGGCAAACCCAGACATAATAATCTTCAGTAGCACGAACTCAATAGCTAAGAGAGCACTTGATGAAGCAAGGGACATAGTTGATGTGTTGTTGGAAGAGGAGTCTTGGTGGGGGGAGATCGATGCTGTAAAGAATCGAAGAGTCTACATAATACCGACTTATTATGAGACTTATGATCAAAGGTTCGTAATCGGGGTTGAGCTGATGGCGAAATGGTTCCATCCGACTGTATTCGGCATAGAGGGGCATTTTGAGAAGCCACTTCCATACATTGGCCCAGGAAAGAACGATACAATTGACATAGCTGGATTAATCTTGACTCATATTACCTTTATCGCGCCATATGACAAGGACATCAATATGACGGTGATGTCGATTGAGCAAATATCGCTAGATGTGAGCTTATCCCCTTGGGGGGCCACATTACTTAATGTGCCAGGTTTCAGGGCATACACCTACAAATATCTCGAAATTAGGCTTACGCCTCCTGCAGACGTAAGCGAATCAAGGCTAAACTTCTGTGTGGAGAGATCTTGGCTTGATGGGTATGGAATTAACGAAACTGCAGTGGCGCTATTTAGATGGAATGGGGCATCTCAGTCTTGGGATAAGTTAAGCACGAATGTAATAGAGGCTAACGGAACTCATGTATTTTATGAGACCGAATCCATAGGGTTGTCGCTATTTGCGATAGCAGGCTTAGAGGCATTATCAGCTCCTCCAATTTGGGAGCAGCTCTGGGTTTGGGGCTTAGCCATTGCTGTTATGGTGCTAGCGGCAGTGGTGGTGCTGAGGTATAGAGTCATAAGGAGACGATTAGTGGTTGAGGCTAAGGAAGCCTAGCGCTAACGCTGGGTTGCTGGAGGCCTACATGGCAAAGAGGGCTTGGAGAGCTCTTGCAATCTTAGTGACGGCTGTCGCCCTATTTGGAGCCGCCGTATTGGCAATAGCTGTAGGGCAAGTTAGCATACCTCTAGACACTACTGCCGCCATCTTGCTTAGCAAGATTCCTCCCCTTAACTTGATCTTTAACCCTAATTGGCCGACTGCATATGAAGTCATAGTTATGGACATAAGACTTCCGAGGATATTGCTTGGTGTCTTAGTCGGGGCAGCCTTGGCCAGTTCTGGGGCTGTCATGCAAGGAACATTCAGGAACCCTCTGGCTGACCCGTACGTGCTTGGATTAGCTGCCGGAGCTGCCTTTGGAGCTTCGATATCCATGGTGTTAGGCCTAAGCTTGGGCTTCGGGTTCGCCAAATATTCGACGCCTTTTCTCGCCTTCATATTTACACTATTAACAGCTTTCTTAGTGTATTCTATAGCTAGGGTAGGGAAGAAGGTACCGACCAGTACCCTCTTATTGGCTGGGATAGCAGTAGGCACCTTCTTCTGGGCTATTAATTCGTTCATGCAGTACTTGGCTGGCGAGAAATTGCAAGCCGTGATATTTTGGATAATGGGGGGGCTCTGGCAAGCTAGCTGGGACGATGTGGTCCTTTCAGCCCCACCAATAATCTTGGGGGTGGCATTAATCATGATATTCTCTAAGGACCTAAATGCGATGCTAATGGGCGAGGAGGTTGCCAGCAGCTTAGGCGTCAACGTGGAATTCGCCATGAGAGCCCTCATCATCCTCTCTTCGTTGCTCGTTGCATCAGCAGTAGCAGTAAGCGGAACCATAGGCTTCGTGGGGCTTGTCATTCCTCATATGCTCAGGTTGATAGTCGGACCAGACCATAGGATTTTGTTGCCCACCTCGTGCCTATTCGGTGCTACCTTCTTAGTATTGGCTGACTTGGCGGCTAAGCTAGTGGTGGCGCCAGCGGAGCTTCCAGTTGGGATAATAACTGCCTCCATAGGGGCTCCATTCTTTATTTATCTATTACGCACTAGGAAGAGGACGATTGGGCTAGGCGGGAGGATGGTGAGCTAAAGTGAGGCTAATAATAAGGGGCTTGAGTTTCAGTTATGACAGCATAAAGGCACTTGATAACGTTAGCATGGAGATTAATGGGGGGGAGGTGCTTGGGATAATAGGGCCGAATGGGGCAGGGAAGAGCACATTGCTGAAGTGCATAAACTTGACTCTCAAGCCGAGGGCAGGCACTGTGCTGGTAGATGAAGAAGACATTTTGAAACTAAGAAAGGACGAGATAGCCAAGAGGATGGCAATGGTACCTCAAACCTCTTCGATATCATTCCCATTCACAGTCCTAGATGTAGTACTGATGGGCAGGATCCCTCATTTAGGCAAGCTGGGGAGGGAGGGAATGAAGGATTTGAAGGTGGCCGAGGAAGCGATGAAAGTCACTAATACACTTAACCTTGCCAATAGGCCTGTGGATGAGCTAAGCGGAGGGGAGCTTAGGAGGGTGATAATAGCCATGGCGCTGGCTCAAGAGCCGAGCATATTGCTGCTAGACGAGCCCACACTTCATTTAGACATAAGCCACCAACTTGAGATCATGGAGATGATAAGGAGGCTGACCGTCGAGAAAAAGCTGGCCACGATACTAGTCTCACACGACTTGAACTTGGCTTCGAGGTATTGTGATAAATTGCTCCTCCTAAATTCTGGCAAGATACACTCGGCTGGCTCTGTCGAGGAGGTGCTGAGCCATGACAACATAAGGAATGTATATAGAGCTGAGGTTGAAATTCGCTATAGTGAAGCCACTAAGTCATATAACGTCGTCCCAATATGCCCTATCGATGCCTAAGTTAAGGCGGCTTTCACGGTACCCTAATGTTGATTGGTAAACACTAACCTTGTCGTGTTGTTTGAGCCTTAGAGTAATAGTGTTTATTCAACTAGGCCCGAAACCAAGAGTGCTGCACCAACTGCGCCAGCGAACTGAGATAAAGGTGGCACTATAACCCTTGCTCTCAAGACATCACTTAATGCTTTGTTCAGACCCTTTATCAAAGATGTCCCACCTATCTGGATGATCGGCTCTCTAACATCAATATCTTGCATTTGTTGCTCATAGAATTGTTCAGCTATGCTGTAACATGAAGCTGCAGCAGCATCCTCTTTACTGGCTCCAAAGGCTAGCGAAGAAACAAGATCGCTTAATCCGAAAACTATGCAGTAAGAATTCATCATAACTTTCTCTGGCTTTCCCTTTAAAGCGATTTCTCCCAGCTCATTTATTGAAACGCCTAATCTACTTGCTACTATTTCTAAGAATCTACCTGAAGCACCAGCACAGATTCCTCCAATAGTAAAGCTATCAGGCAATCCATTATGTATAGTCACAGCTTTGTTGTCCATTCCTCCTATATCTATTATTGTTGCGTCCCCTTCAAATCTCTTGGCTAAATAGGTAGCTCCCTTAGCACAAACTGTAACTTCCTCCATTGCCAACTTAACCTTCTCAGGATGAAGGTCCTTCAAAGTAAATCGTCCATAACCTGTGATTCCTATGGCATCTATCTTTTCTATGGACATATTAATCTGAGATAAGAGCCCGTCCATGACTTTTTTAGTCAAAGTTTTCACATCAGTTGTGGGAACCCATTCCTGTGCAATCACCTCATTATCCTTCATTATCACCCCTTTAGTCATGGCTGAACCTGAATCTATCCCCATGGTTATGCCTTTTTGTTCATTTCTTCCAAACAAAGCCTCCTTTTCAACCATATCTATTAAGGTCTCCATTTTTAGTAGAAGATTTCCTGCTTTTGTTCTTTCAGTAAAAGAATGAGAGACTATTGGCAGACTCGTCTTCTTTTGTAATATCCTTCGAATTATTGTCCTAGTAAGAGCCGCTTCAGCACATCTAAAGCATGTAAGGAGAAGAACAGCATCGGGCTTGACCCTGCCTTCGACTATAGCAAATGCTCTGGCTAACATTGTCTTCAATCCACTGCTCGCTGGAGTGAATGGAATCTCCTCCTCTACTCTTCTAACATCCTCTAAATCTATCTCTGGGATGAAAAGTTTAGCGCCTACAATTTCGGCGGCTTTATCCACTTCTTTCTGAATCCCGCTATATTCCGTTCCACAGGATATCTGAGCGATTTTTGTGACCATTTTAACCTCCCTGTAATTTCTCGAGAAAACCTGTTATCGAATTGACAAAGTCTTCTGCCTCTTCATCGCTTCTTGGATATTTCAATGTTATGTAAGGAATTCCTCTCTCATAAACTAAATACTTTAAAAATTCATTCGTCCTTGCACAGCCTGAACACCCAAACTCAAAGTCTGGATCATCCACTATTATGGCTGAATCAGCCTCCTCTATCAACTTAGCCAATAGACTTAAGCGACCCCTAACACCTGATGGAACTTCAACAGTGCAATACTTCAACCCCTCCCTTACATCTGAAGGGGTTATATTTTTTGGTGGCGAATCTATTTCCGGGTCTCTCACTTTCTTCTCTATCTCTCTCATAATCGATAAAGGCTCACATCCGTATTTTCTAACTAAATTGTAGAGAATTAAGCTATTCGGGGGACTTATGAACACTTTTAAAACCCTATCTTTTTTGAGTTCATTAACCATTTTCAATTAATTTATTCACTTCTTCACTTATTAACTTCTCTTTTCTAAAAACATTTTATTATTAACTTATTTATATCTTCACTTGTTTATTTTTACTTTAATTTATAAAAGTTTTATAACATAAGTCTTAAAGCATAAAATATATAAATATTTATTTTAGAGTTAATCATGGGAAATATTATGGTCAAACTTCCTGAAGAAGTGAAAAAAGTAGCTGTAGAGGCAGTAAGCAAAAGAACTTGTGTTGTTGGAACTACCAACAAAAAATGCATTCCAAATGCGGTTCCAATGTCGACACGAGGATACCCTAAAGTTTTGGATGATGATAAATTTGTCATGGTTGATAATTACCTTAATAAGACCAGAAAGAATTTAGAAGAGAACCCTTTTGCGACTATAACATTCTGGAACCCAGAGACATTTGAAGGTTATCAAGTGAAAGGTCCTGTGGAAATAAAATCCTCAGGAGACTTATATGAGCAGATCAAGTCGGAAATACATGCTAAAAGACCTGATTTACCAGTCAAAGCCATAGTCATCTTAAAAGTAGAGGAAATCTACAATATTAGACCAGGTTCAGAAGCAGGAAAGAGAATAGCTTAATAATTCACAAAATCTGCATATTTATTAAATAGAAGCACATATCTTAACATAGAAGAGTGTTGAATAAGACATACTTAATCGTTATATCGCCTGATTGTGATCTTACTCCTAATGCTTTATTTTATTCCTTGGTTAGACTCGGCCTTCCAATCGTTGTTAAAGAGGCTTGTTTTGGAGTTCTTATTGAGGGTGAAAAAAAGGAAGTTGAGAAAGCAATTAAAAAGGCGATGGAACTCGAACCAAATAAACTGTTCATAAAGGAGAGAGGCTACCCAGTCTGGGATCCAAGGATATGTAGAATGAAGCAAAAAGGTGGACCTAGACCAGGTTTTCTACAATTAGAGGCAGAATATGAAATTTTACCAATCATCTCTAAAGCTATGAGAGAAGCAAGGCCTGAGATCAAGCCTCAAGAGAAGAAGAAAAGAGTTAAACCAGATGAAATTGTGAAGATATTGGATAGTAGGACTAAAATTAAAAAAAGTGAGGCTTCTTGATAAGATACGAATATTACATCTTCAAAGGAGGAGTCTACAAAAAGGAGAGGCTAGATGACTATCTGGAGGATGTAGGAGGGATAATTATACAGGAAAGCAAAGTGGCACATGAGCTAATAACCACTTTAGCCATCCCGATGGAAGAAGAAGCTAGATTAAATGAGATAGCAAAAGAATTGAGGGCAAATTTGATTAAGACGCCTCTTGTTGGAACTGAGATAGCAGTTGTAGCGCCATCCATGTCAAGAAAACATCTCGCACATCCAGTCTGCGATATAGCCGAATATCTGAGGAGATATGGAGCTAAGACAAATGTAATTGGGCTCTCAAGAGGGTCTGGTCAAAAAGGAGGCTTAAGTCCGAAAGAGAAAGGATTGATTGAAGAACATGATCTAGCCGTCTTAGTTTTGGGGAATTTCAAATATTGTTTACAAGAATGCAAATCAGGTTTATATGAAGAGTTAGAGATTCCTACAGTAATAGTTGGAGGACCCGCTCAAATCACTGTGCCTAATCCTCACTTATATGTTGGAGGACTTGGAAGAATCAATCATAGATTAAGAAAAGGTGAGGAAATAAAAAAGTTAGAAGAAATTGTTAAAGCTGCAACCTTACTGATCGAGAGGATAAGAGAAGAGCAATCTCACGACCCTCCTGCCATAAATCCCCTTCTAATGATGAAATATATAAGAGAACAGATACCTGAAGTTTTAGACCAGCCTTCACCCACTCCTCTAACGCTAAAACTTGATGGATTAAGAATAAAGTTACCATATGAAAAATATATTGATAAAGTTTGCAAAGTCAATTTAGAAGATGATATATGCTTGGAAGAGATTGCAGAGATAAAGAAAACTCTCTTCTCTGATTACATCTTGGTGAAAGTGCTTCCAGAATCTGAGGTGAGCTTGCCTGAAAAACACATTTGTAGCTGTAAAGGACTTAGTTAAAGACTATAAATTAGATTTTGGAATCAAGATCAGAGCCTTAGATCATCTGAATTTTAGAACCGGAAAAGGAGAAATTTTAGGCGTACTAGGTGAAAGTGGATCTGGGAAGACAACTTTAATCAGGATTCTTAGGGGGGTTGAACCTTTTGATGAAGGAGAGATAAAAATAGGAAATATTAGAATAACTCCAAAGAGTAGTATTGATGAACTCATTAAAGTCAAAGAAATTTCTGCAATACATCCTCAAAGATGCTTTGGTTTATGGCCAGAAACTGCTCTAGACAACGTGATAAGAGCGTTAGTTTCGAGAACAAAAGGTGAAGAAACAATACCAGTTGTTACAACAGAGTATGAACAATTGAAGAAGGAGGCTATTGAAATTCTTAAAACGGTTAAATTAGATCATATGTTCGAATGCTGGGCTGAAGTTTTGAGTGGAGGGGAGAAGCAAAAGTTGTTGCTTGCTAGACAGTTAGCTCAAAACCCGAAGTTATTATTGTTGGATGAGCCTGGAACTATGGTTGATGAAAAAGATCGGATGGAACTTTTAAAAACAATAAAGAGAATAAACGAAGAATCAAATACTACAATAATCTACGTCTCACATATGCCTAAAGTACATAGATATTTGGCTGACAGAATCATATTGCTTAGTAAAGGTAGGTTGATATATAATGGTGATCCTGAGAAAGCTTTGCAAAAATTCGAAGCTAAAATGGATGCTCCAGCTCCTAAACCTAAATTGAAAGAAGCAAAACCAATATTGAAGGTAGAAGATATTTTAAAAGAGTACTATGTTATTCCTGGACGACAGACTCTTTCCATGAAGAGCATAACCTTTCAAGTCCATGAAGGAGAGATTCTAACCATAATTGGACCTTCGGCTGTTGGTAAAACAGTTTTGATAAGATTGCTTGCTGGTCTTGAATTACCAGATGAGGGAGATGTAAAGATGAGAGTAAATGAAGAATGGGTTGATCTCAACGTCTTAGGCTACAAAGCCATACTTGCAAGGAAAGATATTGGCATTCTTCATCAAGAATTTGATCTCCCCTACTGGGCCAAAGTAGCCGATCTTTTTTCTGAGAGAATGGGTTTAAAAAAATCAGAATACATAATCAAGACTTTAGAGAAGGCTAAATATGAGAAAATAAGTGATAAGACAATCGATTTGATCTATCGAATCATGGATATGGTGCCTCATGAGGCAGAAGAGAAATTAGCCAGCATGGGTCTAACATTCGAGGACATCAGAGAGCTTCTGCCTAAATATCCTGTTCAAGAGGTTATGAATAAAGTCGGGCCTTTACTCAAATGCTTGAAGTTAAATGAAGATATAATCAATAGGCGAGTATATGAGCTTTCATGGGGAGAAAAGATCAGAATCGGGCTAGGATTACTGATGGTTTGTAAGCCCAAGATATTATTGCTAGATGAACCTTTTGGAGACCTTGACCCTATCACTCTAAGGAGAACGGCAAATATAATTAAAGATCTAGTCATGGAAACGAATTCAACAGTAATATTGGTGAGCCATCAACTAGATTTCATCAAAGAAGTTGCCCATAGAGCTATTTTGCTGAAAGATCATAAAATTGTTTTCCAAGGTGACCCTGAGAAAGCTTGTGAATTGTTCCTAAAGAAGGAAATTTAAACATTAGTCTTTATTAGCTCATGAATCTTCTTTTCTTCTTCCAACCATGAACCCTTTAAATCGTACTCAGAAAACAAAATTGTAGTAGCTTCTTCATCATTTAATATATGAGTGATTCTAAATTGTTCGGGAGCTATCCAAAAGAGTATTTCTGTAATCATCTCTTGAGCATAAGTAGCATAATCGAAAACTGTTAGATCTTTAATTTCGGGATAATCCACTCCCTTAATGATTATTTCGTATCTTGAAGGTTGAAGAATCCTTTCCTTTCCTACAAGAGATGTAACTGCTCTTAAAACATTGGGTAAAAAACGTTCCTGCATAGGATCTATCGTTATTCTTATCCCTCCTTGAATAAAATCTAGATTTGAGATATCAGAGAGCTTGAGAGGTTTAATATTCTTCTTGATGATTGCTGAGATTATAAAGTATCCTTCTCTTATGTTAATTTTAACATAAAGATGCTCAACAAATTGAACTCGCAATCCAGAGAGGACGTCAAGTATGATTTTTCTGTAAATCTCTTCACCTTCTTTGTCATCACTTTCTATAGTTACAGCACTCATATAGCACTCAATATAAATAAGGCCCTAACAGTTATAAACATATAAGTAAAGTTAGAAAAGAAATTCAGGATTAATATAGGTAATATCCAAATGGAAGAGGAATTAAGAGTCCAAGTAGATGGCAAAGAAGTTCTTGTTCCCAAAGGTTCATCGATAGCAGAAGCATTAAACTTAGTTGATATTAAAGAAGCTGGATCCTTCGTTGCAGTTATTGAAACTATGCCCGAAGTGGCTAAAAAAGTCAAGGAATACAAAATTAAGACATCGAAAGGTTCTCTGTTTATAGAAGTGAATGAAAGGTTTTCAGATTTTGCTGGAGAGATATTTCCATCCATCGAAAAATTGAGAAATATATGGTCCAAACCAAAAAGCATTGGTTTTGGATACATCCCTCTAAAGTTAAAGCCGTCTAAATCATTATTTGGTTACAATAAGGGAGATGTATCGATTGGCTTTCTAGGTTTCGAGCAAGATAGGGGGTGCATCATACTCATAAAAGAGAAGCATGGAACAATTTATGGATCACCCATGAACTTCCCTGTCATCGGGAAAGTAGTGGGAGGAAGAAATATCTTATATCTTTTAAATGAAAAAGACTACATTGAAAAAATTGAGCCAATAGCTTATGAATTACCTATTGAAAGGGCTAAAACTGAAGATATGATATTTAAACCAATGAAGATTCTCACGAGTTTAAATCTTATGCTTTCTGAAAACTCCATAATAGGTAGTGAACTTATCTTAGCACTATTCCAAAAGGAAAGGTATTTCAAAGTTTCAGATGCAACTTCTGTTTATGTGAAGGATTCACGCTATGCTGGTACGCCTTTATCAGTCTCATATGATCTTCAAGAAAGAAAGAGAGCAAACGTAACTATAAGGACTAAAGGAGAAGATATATCTTCTATTTACATCTATAAGAAAACAGTTCCCCGAAGCAGAAGTCATCTATATGTTGGAGACATAATTTCAGGAATGGAGTTGATCGAAGTGGCGCAAAAAGAGGATATGATTCCTATGAAGGTTTCGCCTAAGCGTGCCAACGTATTGGGGATGAGTCAAAAAGAAGCTGAAATTTATCTAAAAGAATCGGGGATAGAACAGGTTCGACGAAGAGATGAAGGTGATGAAGCGATCGTTGTTGAACAAGATCCATACTACACACTTGAAGCTTACAAAAAAAGAGTTGTTGAGACCAGTGGAGTTCGGAAGGAAGATATACTCGATATCAAGCTCTATGATGAGCTATCTCCTATAACTGTTAGATATTTTCGTATGTGCACGAGCTTGTTATATAATAAAATAGGAAAATTGACAGTCTTTTTTTCGATCCCAGACTTCATCCTTTTCAAGGAAAAACACTCTTTTGAAAAGCTTCTGATTCCAGAGAACATCCCGAAGAACATCGTCAACTCTTATGAGATAGGCGTTACAAATGCGTCGGGTAGATTTGCTGGTTCTATAGGAATAAGATTGACTCCTAGTGATAAATATGGTCCATCAGGAGAGAAATTCGAATCGACCAATATTATAGGATATATATTATCTGTACATAAGTTATTTAAAGTTAAGAAAGAGGGAGATATAATATATATGAAAGAGGGAAATTATATATGAGAGAAATGTGGCTGGAAGTGGAGATTTGATTGAACTCATCGACCAAAGATAACATTATTGAAGTTCAAAATGTCGAGAAAAGCTTCAATGGAAAAAAAGTTCTAGAAGGAATAAGCTTTAACATAAAAGAGGGAGAACGCTTAGCTCTATACGGTAAAAGTGGAGCAGGGAAATCAGTATTAATTCATATGATCAGAGGGATGAAAGACTATGCTCCCGACAAAGGAATAGTCATCTATCACATATCTATTTGTCCTTTATGTAATTGGATAGATGCGCCGAGCAAAGAAGGCTCAAACTGTCCGGTCTGCCATAAATCTGCTCTAAAATATGTTAAGATAGATTATTGGAATAGTTATGAGAAAATTCAAGAAGCAATCAAATCAAGAATAGCCATAATGTTTCAGAGGACATTTGGAGTATATGGATACTTCACTACGATAGAAAATATCTTGGAGGCTTTACAGAATGTCAAAACACTTTCTAAAGAAGAAGAAATTAAAGAGGCAAAGAGGCTTATCGAAGCCGTTAAATTGACGCATAGAATGCTACATCCAGCCAATCTATTAAGTGGAGGAGAAAAACAAAGAGTAGTTTTAGCTAGACAATTGGCCATAAGACCAATTATCTTTTTAGCCGATGAGCCTACTGGGACTCTTGATTTAATCAACTCTGAGATAATTAAAGAATTGTTGAGAAGAGAAGTTAAGGGGAAAAATATGACTTTGATTGTAACTTCTCATATTTCACGAACTCTCTTCAATTTAGTAGATAGAGTTTTATACCTTGATAAAGGCAGAATTATAAAAGATATTCCAATCTCAGAGTTCGTGAAAGAAGTTGCAAAGGAGTTTAAAGAGCCTATTTCTAAACCTCCAGAATATAAAGAAGAGGTTTTAAGGGTCTCTGATGTGAAAAAATATTACTATTCTATTGATAGGGGCTTAGTTAAAGCTGTAGACAATGTTTCATTTAGCGTATATGAAGATGAGATCTTTGGTATAATTGGGCTCAGTGGAGCAGGTAAAACCACTCTCTCAAGAATCATAGCAGGCATGACTGAGCCATCGAGCGGAAAAATATGCGTCAGAATAGGTGAGAAATTTGTAGATATAACTCAATGGAATCAAGATAGGTCTATAGCCCTATCTTATGTGGGCTTGTTGCATCAAGAGTACGATCTCTATCCATATAGCACTATTTTAGAGAACCTTACTAGTTCAATAGGGTTAGAATTACCTATGCAATTAGCTGAAATGAAAGCAATTTACACTTTAAGGACTGTAGGATTCGATGAAGAAAAGGCAAAGGATCTACTTGACAAATACCCAGATAAATTGAGCGAGGGAGAGAGGCACAGGGTTGCATTAGCCCAAGTTTTGATCAAAGAGCCCACTATAGTGTTATTAGACGAACCGTCAGGCACCATGGACCCAACAACAAAGGCAGATGTAGCTTTATCTATTAGAAAATCAAGAGATGAGTCTAAACAAACATTTATCATAATTACTCATGATGTTGAGTTCGCTAAATTTGTATGTGATAGAGTTGCAGTAATGAAAGATGGTAAAATAGTGAGCATAGAAGTTCCTAAGAAAGCAGTTGAAACCTTCTTAAGAGTCTTCTCTTAGCCTTATCTGCTGATTATTGCTTGTCCATCTCCTAACTTTAGTCACTATTTCATTCATCTTGTCAATAGGTACAGTTGCTCCTCTGATAACGTCGGTAACAATGTCTACTACTTCTCCAACTGTCTCTATTTTCTCAGGAGGAGGTCGTACAACTCGTGTTTTGACACCTACTTCAGCCAAATCTTCGAAATCCACTGGTGCTTGGCATATGACTATAGATGGCAGGTCGATCAATTTGAGCAAATATCTCACTTTATATGCAACGTGATGCTTGACCGCTCCACCATGTATTATTGCAAGTTTGAAACGCTTTACCTTAAGTACTTCATCATATCCAACCTCAGTTAGATTTCCTCTAGCACCTGAAGCAGGCGATTCTCTGGGTTGACCCATGCCTGACCTAAAGACGATGACGCTAACTTCTATGCCAGCCTCTCTTAAACCATATGTTACTTCGCAAACAGGCTTAGTTACATGCCTTCTGTCAGGAGACATAGATAGAACTATTACTTCCTTGCCTTCTGACTCAGATATCGTCCCACTTTGAGCCAGTTCCCCTCCTAAGCCTAGACCCATTGTTTCCCTGCAATCTATTACATGTGTCTTTCTTCCTATGGACATTCTTCTAAGTATATTATACTTTGATCTACTTATAAACATGAATGAGATGGCAATTATGTCTCTTGACTTCTTCTTTCATAGGAATCTCAATTATTACGATTAATCACAATATTTACTTCAAGGTTTATATGTGAAATATTATTAACTTGCTAGTAAGAGATAAATTTGGATTAACATAACTTAGGAGGTTTGATGATTATGAAATATCTCATCATATATGATATTAATGAAAAGATCGATCCATACGGGCTAAGAATTAGAATAGTCAGAGAATTAAGGAGAATCAAAGCCATTAACGTTCAAAAATCTACATGGATTTTACCAGAAATTACTGAGAAAATAAGAAGTTTGCTATTAGAGGCTGAAAATATTGGTGCAAAGGTGATCATAAACAAATATGAGCCAATTAGATTTTATGAAGGCTTCTTCATAGGATTCGTTAAATCCCCATCCTTTAAAGATTATGATTTCCTAGGGAAAATTAGAGAGGCATTCATGGAAAAGGATTTCAAGTTAAAAGAAAAGTCATATGGAAGGTCGAGTGAACATAGAATGCCCAGTGAGGCTATGAATGCATTATATGGCGAGGGGGTTGATGCAATAATTTTCATAACAAATGCGAAGAATATGGAGAGCGCTATGTATATGGGCTATGAAGTATTGAATAATAGTTCTCTTTTGAGTGATTCAATAGCATTCATTGAAATGGTCAAGATCGAAGATTTAAACAAATATGTGGTAATTTCTTGGACTCAGACTCCTCCTCAAATTTCATCTACTCTCTCTTCAAGACTGGGATTCACTATTATAAATGGTTCCTCTCCTCCCCAAGAACGTATGACAGTCGAAGGTGAGTTTACTTACAGAAAAGTTTTTGGAGTCTCTCCAGGAGAAGAAATATACATAGGAGAGATTCCCATAGCAAAAGCCAAGTCTGAGAATATAGTTATAATTTCACATAAGGGACATATATTTGACATAATAGGAGCATCGTTGTATGATGAGAAAATTAAGGAAATAGGTAAAATAAAATTGGAGATGGCTATAGTTAAATCGTTAAAGATAACTTCTTAAATTCCTGCAAAGCTCTTTAAAACGTAAAGGTAGAAATAATTATTTTTTAATAAAATTCGAGAAGAAAGCACTAAATACTAATTATATCTTTTAAAGTAAGACTAAGAGGGGTTAAATATGAATGTCTTGTATTATGGCAAATTAGAAGAACTTCAAAAACTTGTAAACAATATGAGTGAGCCCGTTACATACCTTCTAATTAAATTGCTCAGCAAGGGTCCAATGAATTCTGCATTCCTCTCTTCAATGACAGGTCTAGATAAAGCAGAAATTACTAAGATCCTAGATAGATTGTGTGAAGAGCAATTAGTAGAATATCTTGAGAAAGATAAGTTAAAATTTTACATTCCAAAATACATCATTGAAGTTGGAGAATTCGGTGAACTTGATGATTTAGCCCAAAAGATTGGATATGAACTTAAGGGGCTATTGAACAGATTATTGACCGAATATGACGAAGTGATTGTGAAAGCCTTTGAGAACAAGGGAGGAGAATATAGCTTAGGAAACCTAGTAGCACAACTCACTCTTAAGAGTTTGGCTTTCTTTTTTGATGAGCTCAGAAAGGAATTGAGGGATGAAGCTGAAAATATTGTGGATGCGTTGAGCAAACAAAATCCTGAATCTACAACAAATTAAAGAGCAAGCAAACAACTCAGTTAGATATGAGCAAACATTTGATAGAAACTTGTGGAGCCAAAGTTTTGATTCATAATGGTCAGGTAGAAGTACTATCTGAACCAAAGATAAGATATTGCCCTGTTTATCATAAGATGTTAGGATACGAAAAGATAGATCGAGAGAGAGTCAAAGAAATAATAGAGGGGCAAATCCAAAGTCATCTCTACACCGAGAAGAGAGCTTTTTCCAGTGACTTCTTGATAACTTTTGGTGCATCAGAGATGCTCAGTGTAGCATTGGAATCAAAACTAATAGATTGTTGCATAATTGTTTGTGAAGGTGCTGGGACGGTTATTGTGAGCGATCCTAAACTTGTTCAAGGAATAGGTGCGAGACTAACTGGAATAATCAAGACAAGCCCAATAACTGAGATCATAGATAAACTTAGAGATGCAGGAGCGACAGTGATCAGTAGCAAAGCACGTATAGATCAAGTTAAGGGTGTAGAGGAAGCTATAAAGTTAGGTTACAATAGAATAGGGGTCACGATAGCAGGTTTCGAATCTGATAAAATCCTTAAATTAAAAGATATTGAAAGTAAAGAGCAAATTATCCTTCATATTTTATCAATTCATAATTCTTCTCTAAAAGATTCACAAGTTCCCCATTTGTTATTGGCAGATCTTGTTTGGTCGTGTTCATCCAGTGTAGTTAGGGAGAAAGTGGGCCCAAAGGCTTTAATGCAGATAGGTGTCTCTATCCCAGTATTTGTTTTAACTGAAAAAGGCAAGGAAATTGCTTTAAATTACCTAATGAAAACAAATCTCCCCTTACTCGTTATGAGAACAGAACTACCCAAATTAAGCCTAGAAAATTCTCCTTACCCACTTACTTAACTGATGGCAAAAAAATAAAAGTTGGAGTTTAGCCTTATAGTTTATAGTACTCTTTGACAGCAGTGACAAGTGCTTTTATGTTATCTAATGGGGATATAGGTGGAATGCCACATGCAGGGGCTAAAAGGTCTACTTCTGCATCAAGTACCTTCTTAGCTTCTTCTTTCACCTCATCAGGCGTTCCCATGAAGATAGTCTTACTTGTTGATACGTTACCAATGATTTTGGCTTTGTCTCCTGCAGCTTCCTTAGCATATCGAATGTCAACTTTATCCTCTATGCTTATACCATGTGCACCTGTCTCAGCCATATCCTTAACTATTGGCTTTGTTTTACCACAAATATGAAGTACAAAGTATCCTTTGACGGATTTCATGAGTTCTATAAGATTTGGTTTCACTAATTCCCTAAAGTCCAATGGACTGATCATGTCAGGAGATGCTGTTGGATCACATGGAACAAGAACATCTGCTCCTGCTTTTAACAATGCATTAACATATATGACATCTGCTTCAGTAGTTTTCTTTAGTAGTTCTTTTACTTCATTTCTTTTTTTGATCATCCATATTAAAAGTCTCTCAGTTCCAACTAGATGACCCGCGAGCGTAATAGGTGCTTCAAATCCTACCAATATGGGTAAGGTATTGCCCCATTTTTCCTTCAAAATCTTAGTGGCTTCCAACACAACTGGGATTCGCCCACGTTCAAGAAAATCTTCAGGGATCTTAACCTGATCGGCAGAAGCAAAAGGATGCTCTTTTACTGAAGGTTGTATATCGATAGTGCCTAAATCCACTTTTGCACCTAAAGCGTCGGCTATTACCGTCAAGCAGAACGGTATTCTAGCAGTTTCAAGTTCGGCAAGTTTATAGAGCGAAACTCCCAAAGTAGCCATCTTTTGAGGGTCTTTATGGGCTTCAGGCCATTTAGCGTTGAAAGCCTCCATCGATTCAACTAAGGCTATTTGTGTTACACATGTGGGTGGCGTATAGTCTTTTGGTTTTCCCAACAGTGCATTAATGAATCTTTCCTTAGGATTCATACCAATTCGACCTCATGTATCACTTTTAAATTTTATAAAAATTTATCTAAAGATAAAGTTTTCTATTTATTTAATTATAATATTCTATAGCTTATTTTTTCTGCATATGGATTACTTAGCGATTATATACCTTATCTTGTTCTTAAAGAGAAAATCTTCAAATTCAATTCTTTTTCTCTTTCCTTCAGCCAGACAAATAATCTTAAGTCCTTTTTTTAAGGACTTTTGACATAAAACTTGCAAGAGAGATTGAATCAACATAGTCTGGTGTCGTTCTAGAAACATCTATGAAGATTTTTTCTGGAATTAGGTCAGCATATATCGCGCCTATCCCTTTACCCCCTCCTAAGAATTCCAAAGTTCTAAATACCAAGTTCCCGCATATACCATCTGGTGCTAAGATAAAAGTTGCCTTTTCTTCTATTGCATCCTCTATCAATATTCCATAGTGTTTTACATCTGAAGCTAATCCCCTCTCTTTTATTATGCTCGATAAGAACTCTCCCTCTCCTAGAGTTTTATCCACTCTAGGGTCTCTTCCGAAGTCCTCCTTTCTTCCTCCTGACAAAATAGCAATTTTGGGGCTAATATCCAATTTTCTATGCAAATTTAATGCATGTTCTACAAAGATGTATTTATCCATCAAATCATTCCCTTCATCTATTCCAACTGGGGCGAAAAAGAATAACTCTCCCTTGTAAGTTGAGAAGAGAGCTATTCTATGTAGATGAACAATATTGAAAGACTTCTTAACCTCATTTATTACTTTTGTTGCAGAAAGATAGCCCCTGACTGCAGCGTCTACATAGTTCTCTTTGATCAATTTCACTATTTCAAACCAAGGTCTATCGCTATGAATGACTTCTGCCCCATCGTTGATCAAATATTTGCGAATTTTTGATTCATCCCCTACTAAGATTACTTTGGCAAGACCTTGCTTCTGTGCATTTATGGCAGAAAGAACTGTTTTAGATATGCAATCTTCCCTTTCCCAACCAACCCCTATGGCTACTTTTGCAGCTCTCTCTTTGGCTATGCTTTTTATGTATTCCATGGTTAACATTTTAGATTCATCTACTCTTTTGAGTATAATTTTATGTTAATAAATACCTTATTTTATTAAATGATTGGAACACAAAAACGATCCATGATTGAAAGTCAAGATCCGCCATTAGCGTGCTAACCTTAGACCCCAAAGATTAGAACATCACCTAAGGCAGAGCATCCTCCACACCTTACGCAACCAGCTTTGTTTTCGAGGATATTCTCTCCAAAAGTTCTAAGTATTTCGCCAAGCTTCATATAGAGGCTAATCATCCTCTCAGGTGATGGTGGCCTTACATCCTCAAGTGGCGTCCCTATGATGGGGCGGAGAGGTACAAGTAATGGTACTACGCCCATGCGAGCCAAAATTTCAGCCCCTTGAATGATACTTTCATCACTCTCGCCCAATCCTGCAATAATCATAGAACTTACTTGACCAGCTCCAAATAGGTCCACAGCAATCTCCCATGCTGAAACAAAACTGTCCATCGCGGGCTTAGCTGGGCATACTCTTGATCTGACTTCAGGATCAAACGATTCTATGTGGATGCCTATAGTGTCCGCTTCAGCTTTATGTAGTAACTCTATATATTTCAAATCAGTCGGAGGTTCAAGCTGGACATGGACATGTAAGCTTGTATCTTTCTTAATCCCAAGTGTTGCCTCCGCTAGTATTACAGCTCCCTTATCAGGGCTTGGCACAGTTCCTGTTGTCAAAGTTACATGCTTTACAACGCCTTCTTTAACTGCCTCTGAAGCAACTTCACTCAGCTGTTGGGGTGTCTTGAACTCTGTTGTAGTCCCATACTTAAGTGAAAGTTCGATCCCGCAAAAAAGGCACTGTCTATTCTCCCTCCAATAGACACATCTTTGAGAGACTGTAGATGCCAAGCAATCCCTTCCATGGAGAAGAGCGATCTTCCACATAGGTGTACCATCAGAAGTGAATTTTTCATAGAATTTTGGTCTTGGGACAATCTCTACCTTAGCTAGGAACTTCTGATTCTTGTAGAGGCTATATCCTTTATCACCCTTCAATATAGTAAAGGGGGAGTTCTCCACAAACCTGCCTTGAAGTGGGACATTAACGACTACATTACCAGGAAGCACAAAATATTGTCCTCCTGCTGGTCCAGCTCCTCCTTTACGACCTCTATCAATATCCTCGGCAGCATGAGCACCAAGGCATAATAGCTCTATCTTTAATACGGCAGGATTTAGAATCATGCGTAAACTTTCACTGCTTCATCTGGATCGTTTGCAAACCCTATCGCTGCCAAGGCACCTATTAGACCACGCTGTCCAGTTATTGGAATTAAGTCGACCTTGCCGGCAACTGCTACCTTCTCAGCGTCAGCTAACTCTAATAATTCTTTCTTCGCTCTTACTGAAAAATCTCTCACAAGCTCAGGAGGATCGATCCCTCTATAAACTGCCATGCCTGTATGTTCTGAGTATGTGCTCTTCTTCAAACAGTCTCGGAATGTTTCAATAAGATGATTTTCATATTTCGGGTCAACGGCAAATGTTGTAGCTATACTGACACAGTTTGTCGTTTTGTAAGGGTTCTTGGTGTAGAGTTGAACTATTACATGTCCTAGATAGCTAGCCAACCCTTCTTTTTCCATAGAGTAAGATAATTCATTGATAAGTCCCCAAGTGGCTCCGTTACCAGGCTCATCAGTATCATCTACACCTAAAATAACTTTCTTTCTCACAGGGAGTATGAGTGTCGCTCTGCCAAGTTGACTTCCTCCACCTCTCTCATAAATCTCTATTCCCTTCACATTTTCTGCCATACCGCGACATATAGTTGCTGCTATGCCACCTCCTGCCAAACCAGCATAAGTTATTCGAATCTCATCTTCGGAAAAGGTTGCCTTTTCTATCCCCGCACCAGCTATTCCTGGAACAAGACTCAACTTACATTCTCCTAGCTTAACCAGAAAGATATTCCTAGCTCCTTCCCTTTTAGCATTCATGACAAGACTACTAACCCTTGGGTAGTGATAAATCTCCCAAGCCGAGCCTCCTATACATTTGCCTCTAGCATGAAATTCGTGTATTTCTAATAAGCCTGCCTCTGGATCGACCATCGCCACTATTCTCTCATATGGGGAAATCCAAGTTGAACTGGAGAACTTCTCTAGAAGATCTGTTCGATTAAGTTTCTCCAAGGTAATTACCTAAATAAGCCAAATTTTTCCAGTTAATAAACTATATATCGTACAGTAACTGTATTAAAGATCATGATTGTATAGTAGTTGATTTCTTCTCCGGATAAAATTCATAAAACCCTTTCTTGGCTTTAGAATCTTCTAATGGCTTCTTCATCTTCTCCAATGTCCCTACAGTCAATTTTTTAGCATATTCAGCATATTCCATCCTTGTTACAACCTCAACAAATTTATCTAATTTGAACCAAATAAACTTTAATTAAACAGATCATAATACTGTCCAAATAGAAATGAGCAGTAGGAAATTGATCGATGCTTTGAAGCATTATAAAGGTTTAACACGGAAGTCTTGTATAAGAGTCCTTGCCAACATTTTTACGACTGAATGTAAATACGATGATGCTGGATGGTTTAAAGTAAGTAACGATGAATTCATCGTTGTCTCAGCTGATGGAATAACTGAAGATCTGGTGAAAGCAGATCCTTTGAGAGCAGGCTTCTATTCAGTACTAGCAAATGTTAACGATATAGTGGCTAAAGGTGCAAAGCCAGTTGGTTTTGCTGGAGTTATTGCATCAAAAAATCATGAAATAAGACTCAAGCTTACTAAGGGAATAAAAAAAGCCATAGACATTTATGGCTTGATGATCTTGAAGATGCACGCCCATCCTGATGCCAACTTTGAAAGTGTGAGTGGAACGTTAATAGGTGTAGCTAAAGAGATAATTCCAAGCAGTACTGCCAAGATTAATGATAAGATAGTAATTGGCATTGATACAAATGGAGAATTCGGCACAAACGGGTGGGTTAGAACCTTCGACAGCATTCGAAAACTCAATAAAGAAGAGGTATTTAAAAGAATAAATGCAATTATCCAAATTGCAAAGAAAAAGTTTGCCAATGCTACAAGGGATATAAGTGCTCCAGGAATATTAGGATCGCTGGCAATGCTTTGTGAATCTAGCCTTTTGGGTGCTGTAGTAAAAATAGAAGATATTCCAAAGCCTGCCAATGTTGAATTAGAGAAATGGTTAACTTGCTATCCATCTTTTGGTTTTATAATAACAACTAGTAAGCCAAAAGAATGTATCGAAATACTTAGAGAAAGCGGGTATGAAGCAAAAGTAGTTGGTGAAATAGTTAAAGAAAGGCAAATAAAAGTCGAATATTTAGGCGAACATGAGATATTCTTGGATTTGGAAAAAGAATCAATATTCGGGAAACCTTAAAACTTTATTCTAAGTATGAATCCTCAGGTCTTGAAATAGAAAGAGATAACTTTGCTAAATTACTTGAGATCTTTTCTAAGTTCTTTTTCAATTCATTGACTTTATGAATGATTTCTTCTGGCAAGTTACTCTCTGATCCAGCTTTCTCAGGGTTATTTTTAAGATAAGCTTCTAGTTCCTTTATTAGATGCTCACTTGAATTCATTAATTTCTCCTCTTCTATTTCAGAAGAGTATCTCAAAGCAGCATCTATCGATAAAAGTCTCTTATACTCTCTCATTTTTCTTTTAGCATATCCTAAAGTAGTAATTACGTCCTCATTCATATTCTGTTTAACCAGCTCCACAAAGGTCCTCTTTGAACTCAATTTCTTCTTTTTCCAATAGTTTCTTTAACCTTTCATCCATCTTCTTACTGGTTTCTTTCGCTCTAATCTCTAGAAACTCAAACTCAGAAATAGGTTCGAGATGATCTATGTCGTAATATAATTCATTATCAAGTTGAGCCCAAGTCTTTCCGTCAAACTCTTTGATATCTATCACTTTACCAATAGTGCCTGTGTGTGTATATCTAACAAACATGCCTATTGCTAACATTGCTATCTATGGTAATTAGAATAAGGATAATATATAAGAGTTTATATTATATCTAGAGAGATATTAAAAAGTAGGTGGGAATGGCTTAGCGCAGAGAAGGTAGGATTACGTCTCTTATACCTGCGGGAATGTACTCTCTTAATACTCCTTTGGCGAAGCATCGTCTTGGATGCAACCAATCGAATTTGAGGCTCGGGTCAGCGAATGCAACTTTTATCAAGGGGTTAACACACCAAGAATCTCCCCTAGCCATGTGTGCTGCTGCCACTATTCCTGCATACTCACCTGCGTGTCCAACATTCATAGCATAGTTAGGATAGTTCACCCCTCTCAACTCGACTGGCAAGCCTTCATCACTTCTCCATGACCAAAGGTTGCATGGCCCAGCTTGATCTTGTGCATCGTAACCGTAGAAGCCTAGTCTGCCTAACGATTCCTTGTGTAGAAGCATGCTCAGATACCAAGCTCCCATGCCAACTTGTGCAACTCCAGTAGCAACTGATCCTCCTATTCCTGATGCCGCTGCTAATACAGAAGCTCTCTGTGAGCCTCCAAAGTGAGTCTCCATTACAGTTGGAAAGTTCTCATATTGTGATAATCCATAATCAGTCGCAAAAGTAGCTATATCCTTTATAACTTCCATTGAAGGTTTAGCCTTTGAAAAGCCACCGTACTTCTTCTTTACATAGTCAGCTGTAGCATAGGCGTAATCATCCAATATGTTGTCTGTGTAGACAGCTGATGCGTATTGAGTGAAACCAACACCTCCAGACATGTAGCTACCAAACCAGTATTGATCATATATGACTGAACCAGCAGCCAGTGTTTCTAAGGAGCAAATTACTGGATCATCTGGTTTCTCTCTATTCGTCTGAACCATATCTGCTAAGAAACCGAATGGAATACCTCCGGGCTCATTAGGCCCTCTGGCTCTTCTCCAAGGTGTCAAGGTTGCCATCTCAACAAGTTCAGCGTGCTTTGCTGCGAATGCAAACTCACCTACCGCCGCTTCTCCAGCCATAAGCTTGTATGCGGATATCATAGACATAGAAATCTGCATAGCTGCCCATCTAGCCATCGTTCCTCCATCACAAAGGTGACCGACTATCGTAGGCATCCTTAGGACTTGGTAAGTTCTAGGTCCAATCGCTTTTTTCAGCTTCTCGGCTTGATCAGATGGGAAAAGCTTGTTTATATTTATCAAGAACCTCTCATCGATTCTATCGGCTAGTTCATCGTCTCCTGTGAAGACCTTAACGTAACAGTCTGAGACTAAGGCTGGGTGAATCTCTACCATGTGTTCCTGTACAACAGCACCCCCTGGAAGAGCATGATTCAGTATCTCAAGATAATGATTAATTGTCTCAGGAGTGATTTCTTTTCCTAGCCTTTTTGTTAAAATCGTGTGGGCAGCATCAAGACCAACTATAACGGTTCTTCTGATATCATCCCAAACCTGGTGCATTGCTGCATTGTTTATAAAGTGGATGTCTTCAGGCATTCCATAAACGTCAGTTCCTGAAATTAGGTAAGGCATGATTACTCTCTGGCCTAAGCCCATACCACTGGCACCGAAACTTGGATTATAGAATGGTATGCCTCTTTCCTTAGCGATCTTGTCTGCTATCTCCTTGAACTCCCTTTTTCTTGAATCTTGTGCCCAACCACCTAGAGTATAGAAAGTTGTATATTTTTCTTCAGGAGCTTCCTTAAACTTCTTTCTTAAAGCCTTAATGAATAGTTTTTCTTTTTTAGACAATTCATATCACCTCTTAATAACCCTTAACTCCTTCTGGATTAAAACCAGACCTTGCCCTTAGTTCAAATATTCTGTGAACGAAGTCTAACAAATCTTTGTCTTCAGTTAACTTAATGTGGTCTGCTCTGAACTGAACTGTTCTCTTCTTCAATTCCTTTTCAGGCAGTGGTTTTCCGATTTCTACAGGCTTATCCAACGGGGCTCCTAGCTGATTCTTAACATACACGACGGCTCCCTTTTCCTTGTTGAACATATACCTCCTTATAGCGTCAAACATCAATCCATTTTCATCAAGCCTTAGTGCATGTCCATGGACTGTATATCCTCTACAAGCGGTACGAGCAGGATCAAATACCTCAGTCTCAATCAAATCTTTTGTTACCTTTTCTATGTCCCTTTCTCTTCCTTCAATTGGGTTTCTTCCAGATAGAACTCCTGGATCAACTCCTCTATACCTCCAATTTACTGCCCATGTTCTTACGTATGGTGCCATAGGTGAAAAGTAAACCGAATCTGTAAATTGGACAAATCTGATTCTATCTCCTGCTTTTGCTCCGGGAGTAGGCTCTACTAATTTTCTGATTGGGCAATCAGGTTCCTTCATTTCTTCTAACGGTGGATGAACCGTTTTGTAAGCTTCGCCAGGTTTCCTATGTCCTAAAACAAGAACGACATCCTCATCACTTACACTTCTTAGTTTCTCCCATGTATAACTTGGGTCCATGTATTTTTTTCTGTTAATAGCTGATTGAGTTGTGCCTGGATAGAATTGAGGTGTATATATGCTCATATACTTTTTACCCCATTAAAGAGGTAGAACTAGAATTTATAAACATTACTAATTTTAAGGCTCTCTTTTATTGAATCACTTATTGTTGGGCGTATCTTCGTAAATTGCCCCGTTTTTATAAAGAATCCAAAGGGCAATATCTTGTTACATATTTCCTTTAATTTATTCAAGAAATCCTGCAAATCAACACCCTCAATCGGCTGGATTATTATTCGACCAACTTTCACCTCTAACTCTATTTCTCTATCACCAAATTTAATTCTTCTCAAGTCTTCATATCCAGTCTCTGCATTTATAGCATGTTTAGGAAGCCTTGGTCCTTGTAAAATCACGCTTTTACACATTCTAAGCTGAACGATAGAATTCAGAAGCTCCTCTAGAGTATCTGACGAGAGTAACCTCTTGGGGAATATCTCTATTTCCATTCTATTACCTTAGATAAATAATATTGTATGGAGAATTTAGATTTTTCCTTTGATCATTGCGGTAGCTTCAGCGACGTACTTTAGTGGCTCTCTTAATTCTGGGATTTCGCTTAAGATTTCTCCGACCATTCCACTTATCTTCTCAGGTGTATAATAGACAGTTCCAGCATCTAGAGCAACGGCTGCGGCTATGCAGGGAATGGCAAATCCTTTACTGTGTCTTGTTACGATGTGGTTGCCATGGAAAACTGCTGGATTTCCTCCTCCATAAATTGAATGACTAAAGAATGACATCTCAATTGACGTCATACCTATTCTGCCAAAGTCTGGTCCAGGTAGACCTGTCTCATGTTCTATAAGGTCTGTGAAGTACAACATAACAGAAGGTGCATGTTGCATAGCCCTAGCAGAACCTGATGATATCATAGTGGCGGCTAGCATACCTGCACAAGTGTAAGAATTCCATTTGGGCATGTCATCTGTTGTATAAACCACGTATTCTTCACGTTTCTCTAAAGGTCTTACCAAATTATCTTCTATAGCTCTTTTGACTGTACTGCCGACTACAGTTCCAACTGTACCAGTCTTTCCATTCTCTCTCACAAGATCATAGACCAAATTATCTGCGTTAAGGCCTTGGTAGGCTAGGCCTAGCAGATGAAATCTCTCAAACGAACCTATAGCATCTCCCATTTCGAACATGGCTGTTTGCTCAAGTATGGATGATAATGCAGCTGCATTCAGAGCATTCTTCCTAGTAATTAAAGCGATGTGGGCGCAAGGTATATTTCTGAGGGCATAACCCATTCCTTCATTCATTTGGGGCACTGACAAAAGGGTAGATACATAAGCTCCCATAGGATTAACTGACTGAGGATACCTTCCCCATACGGCTGCGTGAACTATATCTGCATCCCATATATTCAACTTGAAGACATCAACTAATGCTTGACACAAAGCAGCAGCAGTAGCAGTAAAGGCACCGGTATACTCTACGCCTGATTCAATTCTTAAGGTTGGGATCTTAACAAGAAGTTGCTTACCTGCTTGGATCTTAGTTATCTCAGTATCATCCCCAGGCTTTACTCTTATGTACTTCTCTAATAAATCGACTAATGCATCCACATTCTCAAGTATGGGCAATTTGATTTCTCTTCCAGGAATGGAACAGTGCTCGCCGCCGACTTCTCCTGTCTCCAGTGCCTTTTGTAAAGCATCTAACCTCACTACAGCACTTCTCTCTATTAGATTCATTATCTTCTTTATTGCAGGATTCATTAAAGGCGATAACGCCTCAATTGGAACGTTCCTCTCAACTATTTTGCCTCTATCATCGTAAATATCTACTCTGTCTGAATATTTTGGCATATTTTTTCGCCACTTAGTAAATATTATTAACAAAGATAAACTTTACTATTTACCCAGAAATAAAATTGAGCGATAAACGAGAAGATAAAAAGGTTTATCATCTAGTCATCTTGCCTGGCGTTCCATTTTCAATAATAACGAAGATAGCTAAAGAGCTTAATCTAAATATTGTGGAAAAAGAAGCATATACTTATATACCTGGTGAAGAAAATACTATAAAAGTAAAAGTTCTAGCGTTTGAATCAAAAAATAAAGAAACTCTTGAAAAAGCAAGGCAACTTCTAATAGATTACATTGGTCAGAGGATAAAGGATATGTAAGAAAATATAAGTTCTAGCAACTAAGTTAGGCTTTCATGTTATTCCTAATTGATTTGCTATTAGCTCTGTCAAATCTAAGATTTCTAAATCCATCTTTGCCTCATTTAATGCATCCCTGAAGTTTGTTAAGCAGAATGGGCAAGAAGTAACCAAGGTAGGCGCTCCCGTACTAATTGCATCTTTTAGTCTTTTAGTAGACATTTTTAGCGCTAAATCTGGCAGTCCTGCTTTAACCCCTCCTCCTGCTCCGCAACACCTTGCAATTTCTTTACTCCTTTCCATTTCAACTAACTTGAGTTTCGGAATTGCATTTAGTATTATACGAGGGGCATCATATATGTTGCCTCCTATATGACGGCCTAGATGGCATGGATCATGATAAGTAACAACTTTTTCAAGAGGAGCTAATTTGTTAGCATAGAGCTTAAAGTAATTTCTATTGACCAATTCAGCCAGAAATTGTGTTATATGGATAACTTCAAAAGGCATCTCATAATATTTAGGCCAATCGATAAGGCTAGTGCGAAAACATCCTGCACAACTGTATATAACCCTTTTCACTTCCTTCTCTTTAAAGGCATCGACATTATGCTTGACTAAATCACGTATTATCTCTGTTTGACCTGTCCTCAGTAAAGGAGATCCACAGCACCACTCATCGTTCCCAAGTAAAGTGAACTTAATTCCTAGTTTTTGTAGCAATTTTGCTGTGAGGCTGGCATATTTCTGCTGCCTATATGATTGGGTACATCCAACAAAGAGACCTAAGTCTGCTTTTTTTGCAACCTCTACATCTTTAGGGAGCCAGTTCAATCTTGCATTTGGATCCTCGTCATAAGGATTATATTTTGATTTTATTCTTGACAAAAAACCCTTTTGTTTCCCATAAGGGCCTATCCCTTGTTCTACTAACCCAGTTCTTATCTCCTCCCAAAGCTCTGGAGTATCTATCAAGGAGCCACAGACAGCGCTACAAGCGCCACATACTGTACAAGAATAGAAAGCTCTCTTCGCTTCTTCGATAAAATCTTCCTTTACATTTGATTTTGGAGCATTTCTTAGAAGAGTTATCTTTTTTGCCGGAGAAAGATTCAAATCTCCTAGTTCTTCGACAGCAGGACACCATTTTACACAATTTCCACATCTTGTGCATGAATCCAATTGCATCCTCAGAAGGGGTCTTAGCTCATGTGAAATATTTCTGATATTTCTGGCTTCTATTTTCAATTTTCCCCAATTATTGTTACCAAATTGTTAAATATAAAGCATTTGATTAGACAAACGGGAGGGGCATGCCTGCAGAAGATGCTTTTTACATAATAGTTATGGGGATTATGCCCTACATAGCAGCAACAATATTTACTGGTGGATTAATCTATAGAATAGCGATATGGCTTAAATCGGGCCAAAAGTCACAATTGGCTAATCCTAAAAAATCAAGCATTATAGAAAGGATAATTAACCTTTTTAAAGGACTGATCTTGGAAATATTTTTTCTTAGAAAGGTGTACAAAGGTTCTCGTAAGTTATGGCTAGTTACTTGGCCTACACACATAGCTATTCTAGGGATGTTGATAGGCCACTCAAGGCTAGTCGCTGAACTCACCCCTATATGGAATGCATTCAATATGACTCAAGAGGATATCGAATTCTTCTCTGGGCTAAGCGGTTCAATAGTTGGAGTGATAATGATCACAGGTCTTACAATTCTCCTCTTAAGAAGGATGGTAGTTAAAGAAGTCAGAGCGATCTCAGTTTTAGATGATTACGTCTTATTAGTTCTTTTACTTATCATAGGGATTTTCGGAATGACTATGAGGTTAATTCCAGAGGCTCACGTTTTAATATCTGAAGAAATAAGACCATATTTCGTAAATATGCTTGCTTTTAATCCATGGCCCTTTATAGCTAGTGCTTCTAATCCCTATTTTGCAATGCACCTCTTGATTGTAGAGATATTCATGATATACTTTCCATTCAGCAAACTGATTCATGTAATCAATATTACAGTATCTGCAGTTATAAAGGGAATCTCTAAATAGCCTTAAAATGCAAATGAAAAATTTTCTATTACCTTTGATGCTTTAACCCTAATAGTAAAACTTAAGTTATTATTCTTTATAATGAGATATGTGAAAGATAAATTCGACCTCGATGTAATTAAAGACCGTTTAAAAAAATACTTAAGGCGCTCTGAAGGGTCATGTGGGATGTATCATCAAACACTGGCACTTTTAAGCGAATATGGTTGTAAAGTTGTCTCAAAAGAGATTCCTGAAGGCGCTATAAGTCGAGTCGTTGATCCTTTTGGGAATGTTATAGGAGAGGGAGTAGATATTACATGGCCGCCAGCCACCCTAAGAGCCATGATAGAGGGAGAGATTATACCTGAGCCTTGGAGAAGTGAATTAAAGGAAGTCCTAACAAGTGAAGATGATATAAAAAAAGTCAAAGAGATTTTCGGTTTCGGTCGAATTGTCAGACCAGCTGCCATGGCTATTTCAAAGGTCTCAAGTGAAGGAGGGAAGGTATTTGCTAGGAGGGATAGGATTGGGGTAACAGTCGAGTTCTACGATAGGAATGATAAAAAGATATCTGAAGCTCAAAATATATTCTGTCCTGCATGCGCTGCAGTTATAGCAGCCTCAAGGGACTCTGAACTCAGTTATCATTTAAAAGAACAACTTAAAAATGAAGTCAATACAGGTAAATTGAAATGGGAACGTGGGATCGAGAACGTATTTGAATGGGATAATTTTCATGTAACCGTCTCAATTTGGGAAGGGGAGAAGAAATTAGCTGAGAATTGGGGTTGTTGCACAGCCTACGCAATAGTTAGAACAGAGGTTGCTGCAGGACTGGTTGGTTCGAAAGTTGGTAAGGTTCTCAAGGTATACTGTGATCAATGCCCAGTCAAGAATATCTGGCTTGGTAAAGCCATGGGTGCTATGGGAAACGTTGTTTTGAAGAGGTTATCAGATGTTGGATTGAAAGCCGAACTAGGTTATGAAACATTCCTAACAGTCACCGTTAAAGATGATTCACGGACAATCGGTAAAGGATACGGTTCTTTGTGTGCTTTGAGTGGAGCAATAAACATGATTCTCAGATCAAAAGGGATTGAGATCATAAAACCGTCGCCAGCAAAGGATTTTCCAACGGTGAAGGAGAAAAATGCATGAGATATCTTTAGCTTTTGCCATATTTGAAACGGCCAAGGGAATACTAAAGGAAAAAGAGGGCAAAGAGGTGATAGAGTTGGAAATAGAGTTGGGAGGGTTAACTATGATAAGCCCTTTACAACTCAAATTCGCACTTGAAACCATATTCGAGGATGAGTCTCCTTTTAAGAATTGCAAGATAAAGATAGATGCAATCGAGCCTATCTTCGAGTGTAAAAAGTGTAAGCATTCTTGGAGACCTAATCTATCTTCTAGGTCACCTATGATAAGCCATCTTGAAAACCTAAGTTGTGTACATTGCATGGATACTTACTTTGCATTCATGATTTGTCCTAATTGTGGCTCAAATGAAGTAGATGTCATATCAGGAAAAGAGTGTGTAATAAAAGGAATAAAAATAATGAAGTAATCTCAATTTTAAAGAGTGCTTGAGATTTGACCTTAAATTTGAACGCCGGGAGTGGGATTCGAACCCACGAGACCCAAAGGGTCACGGGCTCTCAAGGCCCTTACTCATAAGTAAAATGATAGTCGAACCCCAAAGAGAGAAATTCATAGACTATCTTAAAGGGGAAGTAAGCGAGAATACAGCTATCAATTACGGATACAAACTTAACATGCTCATGGCCATTCTTCCAGAGTCTTTCACCCCAAAAGATATTAATCAAACTCTTAAGGCTGTAAAGAACCCTAATACTAGAGGAAATATAGCGAAGGTTGCCAGGCACCTTCTAAGGTTTCTTGGATATGATGAAATAGAGACCATAATTGAAATACCGAAGCCAATGCCGAATCCTATCTTCCTCCCCTCTAATGAGCAAATTACAATCTTCTATCACGAATTGCCAGAAAGAACCAAGATAGCCTTCCTTATTCTTGCGAGTAGTGGCATGAGACCTATAGAAATGCTCCCTCTAAGAGTTATGGATATTAAAGTCTATGAAGAGGTTGGAATTATAAATCTCAGCCGAATACATCAAAATGAAATAAAGCGTTCTTGGCTGGCCTGTGTAAATAGTGAAGTTCTATCTTGGATAAAAGAGCATAATCTTCTGCAAGAAGATAGAGTATATCCTTATAGTAAAAGGGTTCTCAATAAGGACTTCCAAATAGCCAGCAAAAAGAGTGGGATCCATATGTATCCTTACATGCTCAGAGATTGGTTCCTTAACGAAACAAGAAAGAGAAGCATGCCAAGAGAATGGAGATTAGTTCTAACGGGGCATATATTAAGAGATGTATTATACGATCATTATGAGCTTAGGGATGCAGAAGAGGCTGCCAAAGTATATAGCCAGACGGGGCTCAAGGTTCTATCCTAGCCCTCTCACCTTATTTTTTTGTCATGTAAGGGTAGGAGTATCTAGTAAGGATAGAAGTACCAGCGTCATGGGAGTTAAGTAATTAAGAGGGCTAAGTTTGTATGTGTGCAAGGTCATGAGATTGAGGGAAAGAATTACAAACCCTGTCATTAAATCAAGAAGAATAACAACTATCTCAATAATAACAAAGGAGATTTAATGTTAGGTTGTGTTGAGTTTAAAAATTATTGAAAAACACATTAAATTTTTTTATTTTTTAGCAAAGGAGCAGACCAAAATGGATAGTTTGTGCTGGCTGGATAGTTTATAGTTGGAGGGTTTACGCTTGCTGGAGGCTTTGTTAAAAAGTATCCATGATCGCTCTCATAATAAAGGGCTGGAGGCTCTGGAGATATTTTATGGGATTATCTGTTATTGATTGTATGGCTGTAGGACAGCATGACAATATTCTACATCTGAAGAAATTCCTTAACCATGGCAGCCTTCTTATCCTCTAATACTTTAATCTCCTCTTCTAATGCTTCACATGCCTTCTTAAACCTTAATTCTTCTTGAGAGATCGGGGCAAGATTCTCATTTACCCATTTTTCAACTTGATCTAAGCATTCCTTTTCAGAGCCCTTAAAAGAAATATAATCTTCTGGCTCTCTCCAAACCCCCATTTCTCTCTTCTCTTGATAGACCTTTACCTCCCATTTTTCAACTTCATCATGTTTAGTACTATATATGCGAGCAGCCCTAATTCCAGCATGTTTTAAAGATAAATGTTTAGCATAATCCATCCCTTTTTCTTTCGCTTTATTAAGAAATTCTGAACATTCTCCATAAAATTCTCTCAATTCTATCTGATTCTTTAGCTGACCTTCAACCTCATCCATTTTCTTCTTTAAGAACTTGATCTTTTCATCTAGTTCTTCAATTTTAGCGTTAGCCAGAATTTTCTTATTAGAGCTATCTTCTACAGCCGATCTTAACCTCTCTTGATCTATAAGGCGGCGTAGCAGGGCTGAAGCATTATCAGTCTTTGAAAGGAAAGAGACCTGATCTTCAGTTAATCTCACGCTATAGCGTTTTAGAGGCAGTCTTTATCACCTAAATTGTCATGCTGTCCTACAGTCCTACAATGGTATATGTCAAAAAAACTAATGGTAAGTCAATCTGATTTGATGAGATTTTCCTGCATGGCTTGGTTAATTTATTCATGCTTAGCAGCCTCTAAGGCACGCTCACCGGTCTCTGTGATCTTCCAGCATGGTTCTTTCGTATAAATGAAGCTCATCTCATCCTCATCATAAACTTGTACAATACCCTCGCTCATCTTTACCAGCCTCAAGCCTAAAAGTTCAGAAAGGCGCCCTGAAGTAGTTCCTGAAGTAATATTTCTCTTATTATCCTGCCTTCTTGATTTGTTAACTCTAACTGTAACATCTTTATTCCTTAGCCAGCGATTCTCATACTGACTTAAGACTTTTAAGATTAGCAGCCTCAGCTGTCCTAGTTTCTTAATTTTATGAGCATAATGGCAGCCTGTTCCTCTCTTCTTTACTCTAGGGATAAAGTCTTCAAGGCTCATGCTTCATTTCCTCAATAATCTCTATTTGATTAAACTTAGGCAGAGAAAAGAAGGCCTTTAATGCTGTATTGACTATTTGATCGGTTGAGGGCGGGTTTACACCCTCATCTTTTAGCTCTTTTTGTACCTGCCTCAACTTCTTATGAATCTCATAGTCAATTTCAACTATGTTAGGCTTCTCTTTTATCTCTTTGATAAACTCATCTTGCTTAATCTTTGGCCAATTGAGAAAATCCAATAGGAGAGACGTTCCTATATCATGAATTGACGGTACGGGGTTTATCCCTTCTTCCTTTAGCAGCCTTCGTACTTCTTTCAGCCTTTTATAAATTTTTAAAGGAATTTCTACTTTGAGGGGGAGGGGATGAGGCGGTGAGGCGGTCTCGGGTCCTGTCTTCGTGTGAAAATTCTCCTCCCCTCTCTCATAGGGATTGCATGGGGCTTTTTGGGGCTGCTTCATGAGAATATTCCTCTACAAGATTTAAGAAAATTTTCGGTCTGCTCTGAACTTCTTGCTCAAAGCTGTTAATTAGGTCTCTAATACTATTTGAGAACGCCTTGAGGCTGCCCACTGACAACTCTAAAAGACTCAGATCGGTGTGAGGGTGTCTAAAATAATCAAGCGTCTCTAATATAGCAGAAATTTCTTTTAGTTTCTGAATTAGGGAATAAGTATCTGCACCAGAGAGCCAATTCTCTACCTCTGGCCAGGTTTTAAAGTCAAGTTGTCGCCTTACGTAATGTTGTGTGTATTCATCTTTCAATTCGAGGGCCGCTATCTCACCAACTTTTGGAGTTGGTACTAGTGGCGGCGTGAATTTGAAATTATAATGTATTGTGAGGCCAAGTCCGCACTGAGAGCATCTTTCGTTCAAAAAGTTATGAGCATCTACAACCCAGCCTATGAGGGGTACTTGTGAATATTTAGCTGTCATTTCTCTTAGCCGTCTGAAATAACTAATTAAATCAAGGCGGCTTGATTTGACGTCATCATAGAATTTTTCCATTTCTTCGGCCCGCTTGAGTGTATTTTCTACAGCCTCTAGATCATCTCTCAGAAGGAATTTTATTTTTCCCTTAACATCTATGTTATTTTTACAAGTTGGACATGGAAAACTAAATTTCTCTGGCCTAGGAATTTGTAGGGATCCGCTTTCAATCTTCGTTACTCTTACATAATCTTCAATGTTCATCTATATCACCTTCCAAGAATTGGGCTCCGTGGTGTAGTTGTTGTAGTAGTTGTAGGCACTCTTATCCTTGAAGTAGTAGCCTGTGCTGATGTCTTCTCTATAGTTACGCTCTTAAGCATACTCTTAATCATATTTGCAATTTGTGCTCTTAAGCCAGAAACATCGATATTGATTCTAAAGTCCATATACATAGGTCTTGAGAGCATATCCTCTACTTTATCCAAACCCCTATCCAATTCTCTTATGTTCTCTCTCATGCCTTTTTTAGTTTGTGATAGAATATCAGCCCACATATCTGGCCATATCGAGCCTCCGGCTATCTCTTGACTTGCACTCTCAAAAGCACCAACTACATCATCAATAGCAGCCTTTGTAGTACTTGCCCATTCGTTTATCATGCCTGATATAGAAGCAAAAGCCTCACCGAAGGCTCCTGACATTGATCCAACTGAGCCCGATAAAGCACCAAGAGCTTCATCCACACCTGTAAGGGCAGTTATAGTCTCCTGACTTGCTGTCTGTACTTGCTCGTTGCTTAAAGCCAAATCTGTTAAAGTGAGAGATAGCTCATCCATTGATAAGGCTGCCCCTTCCATTATGGTTTCTGCTTGCTGTAGCTGTATAACGTCTTGATTAAGTTGATTTAATTCTTCATGATATAGCTTTAGGGCTAATTGACCACCCTTACAATAAACACCCATCTGCTTAAACGCCATTGAAACTTCATTTTGAGAATCTACATACGCACCATATATCATTGCACCGCCAGCTAGTACAGTTGCTATTGCTGCCAGAGCTGTTCCCGCAGTACTTGCTGCACCGGCCAGCCCAGAAACACCAAGAGTAGCGTTCAGTTCAGTTATAGCGTCTTTCATGTTCTTTATCCCTGTTATAATCGTTGGGCCTAGAGTTACAAAGCAATAGACCATGCTCTCAGTAACTCTATCTTGCTTATCCTTTAGTTCTTCAGACTTTAACCTCACCTTTTCTTGTGCATCTTTCAAATTATCTAAAGCTGTCACTGCTTGAGGTGAATCTGTTCCGAACCTATTTACAGCGTTGGTATAAGCGTCTTGGGATCCCTTTGCTGCATCTTGTGCTTGCTTTAGAGAGTATTGAGCCTTTTCAACGTTCCTTTGAGCATCAGTCACTCTATTATACATATTATAGAGATTGAAGCCCGCTGTCATAACTCCTGATACTGAGATTGTAAACTGCTTAAAGCTAAAGTCGGCCTTCTTTGTGCTATCCTCAACCTTCTTCATCGCCTCTTCTGTCTTATCACCTATTTGTTTTATCTTATCTGAGGCTTCATCTACAGCCTTTAACTTAGCAATTAGTTCTACGCTACTCATATTTTCTCTCCCTCTTTACTTAGGGCTTCTAAATCACCTAGGAAAAGGCTAAGATTTGTAACGATAACATTTATTGACTTCAGAATCTCAACATTTAGATCAAAAAGCCTTTTGACATGAACATTATATTCTTGAATGTTCTTTTCCAGGTCTGTACTTGCTTCCCCAACAGTTTGTATTCGAGATATGCCTCGGTTTAATATTTCTGGATCCATGTTTAAGCTACCCCCAAAGCCTTCTGATTCTCCTCAATTTTATCTAAGAGCTTCGCTTTGGTCAAGAGTACCGATATAATATGGTCGAAGGTATCTCCTTTACGGCCTAACTCCATAAGTCTTTTTTTCGTCTCTTCACTTATGGCTATAGTCGTGCTCATGATTCTTATAATAATTATAAGATTTATATATCAGTTCTAATAATTTAGTTCGGGGGTTCATTGAGAGGTTTAGGTGAGAGGCAGCAAAAGGAGAGAGAAGAAACACAAAGAGTTATCATATTAGCTCTTTTAAAACTACAACCTTTAACTTTTGGAGAATTATTCGAAGCCACGGATGCGTTAAAGAAGCTTTCACGTTCAACTTTTTATACACAGCTGCAGAATCTCTTAAAAGAAGGCATAATTATTTTAAGAAGGGGCTGGTATGAGCCTGATAAGTTGATTGATTCAGAGACCATGATACTTTATTTTAGTGGCTCACAATTAAGGGGGGTTTCACACCCAATTATAAACCCGGAGATTCAAAAGAAATTTGAAGAAATCCGAAAAATGGCTAAGACAAAAGTAAGAAAGCTAACAAGAAAGGAAGCGAATGATGTTTTAAAGCTTCATGCTAGAACTTATGCTAGATGGAACCCAAAAAGAAAGGTCTATATGTTGCGGCCAATGGAATTTGGGCCATTGAAAGATGAGATAATTGTATAGACGTCATACAGCCATACAGCCTTAAAGGGCCTATTCTGTAGAAATACCTTATCCTTCAGCCTTCATTGCTCTAATAACGATATAACCATTCTTTTTCTCAACTGAAAGGGCTATGCCCCTTTGCCAGCCAAGTTCTTGGATTAATTCCTTTGGTATTGTAACTCGGTATTGGGTTCTAGGTCCCGATCCAGACAGCTGTAGTTTTACTACATCCATGAATTACGTTACATGATTAGTAGGTATATTAATGTTATCTTATTAAAATTTATATTAGTTTAAATATGCTAGAGTTAAGAAGGAATGAATATTTAATAATCCTTTTAAGATTATTAGGGCTAATCGTTCTATTAATGCAAAATTTACATAAACGAATTATTCTCAGAAAAGGCTAAAATGTTAAATACTAATCGTTCTAATAGCATTATGATAAATGGAGCCAAGAGCAAAACGCTCTAAGCAACGGTAAAAATAAACCGTTCGGCTGACATAAGCAAACGGGTTCCGCAGGCGATTACCCAAACTTGGGCAGCCTAGTTCCCCTATCAACAAGCGGAAACTTAAGCCTCTTGATGAGCTTCTGAAATTGAAGCGAAACAAAATTTATTTTTGTCGAGGTAAGAAGATGAGCAAAATAGAATGCCCAAGATGTAAAACAAGCTTAGGGCTGGTATTCATAGCTGATAAAGCCCCAGCCCTTCTGTATGCCCACGCTGCAAAATGCCTCTTCTGTGGGGAGGAGGTGAAATAAGAGAATGAGTGAGCAGGAGCTAGAAATTAAAATAACCATTAACATTCCTAAGAACCTCTATAAATTCTACGAGAACTTCAACTTATGGACAAAGGCTTATTATGATGTGAGAGCTTTCATAGAGGACATGATCGTTAATTTTCTGAAAGATCATGCCGAAGAGGTAACTTCTGATCCTACCCAAGAAGTCGATCCAGAGGAAGTTTTAAAGATTTACGCAATTGAGGCGGACTGCTAACCATGCCAACCATAGGAGCAAAGCTAACCGAGAACGATCTTATAGCCTTAAACCGAATCCTACAAACCAAAGGACATGAGACATTAGGCCAATTCTTAAGGGCCGTCATAGAGGGCAAAGTCGATCTAAATGAGCTTGAGAGCAGGTTAACCTCAATAGAGGATAAGTTAACCTTTATTGGAGAAAAGATTAACCTTTTTGAACGCCGGGAGTGGGATTCGAACCCACGAGACCCAAAGGGTCACGGGCTCTCAAGGCCCGCGCATTAGTCCACTCTGCCATCGGATTGGAGGAGATTCCTCCTAAAATCCCGGCAAGCCTATTCCCGGCAATTTCAAATTTATTTTTCTAACTTAAAATCCTTTATCATTTAATTGGGCAAAACCTCTTAAGAACCTAGTTAATTCTATCTAGTGAGTCAGATGCAGCCAGATTTATCTGTAGAGATAGCAGGCTTCAAGATGAATAATCCATTGATGCTGGCATCAGGCATACTTGGCATATCTATAGCATCGTTAAGGCGAGTGTTTGAAGCAGGTGCAGGAGCAGTGATAACAAAATCCATAGGCTTTGAGCCAAGAATAGGTTATGACAATCCAACTTTAGTTGAAGTTCATGGAGGATACTTAAATGCTATAGGTCTATCAAACCCAGGGGTAAAGGAGTTTTATAATGAATTATCAAAATTGGAAATCGAAGATTTACCGTTAGTAGTAAGCTTATTCGGAGCCAAGCCTTCTGAATTTAAAGAAATGGTATCTATTCTTGATGGATTGAAGATAAAGGCTTATGAATTGAATCTATCTTGTCCTCATGTGAAGGGCTTTGGAATAGAAGTTGGTCAGGACCCTAAAGCAATTAGAGAGGTAATAAAGGCTGTAAAAGAAGAGACGAAAAAGCCATTATTCGTGAAGCTATCTCCTAACGTTACAGACATAGTGAAAATAGCAAAGGCTGCTGAGAATTCTGGTGCAGATGCTCTAACAATTATAAACACTATCAGAGCCATGAGCATAGATATAGAAACTTTTAGACCTATTTTAGCAAATAAGATAGGAGGATTATCAGGGCCTGCCATAAAGCCTATAGCTGTTAGATGTGTCTATGAAGTTTCAAAAGAAGTAAGAATTCCTGTTATAGGCTGTGGAGGAATAGTGAATTGGAAGGATGCTATAGAATTCTTCTTGGCAGGAGCTAAAGCCATACAGATAGGCACAGCCATGGCTTATGAAGGGTTAGATATATTTGAGAAGATAAAAAAAGGGATAAGGGATTATCTTATCATGAAAGAAAAGAAGAGTGTGAGAGAGATAATTGGTCTTTCCCATTAACAAGCCAAGAATTGTAAAAGTTTTAGATGTGATAGAAGAGTCCTCAACAGTTCGCTCTCTAATATTCAAGGATGATCTATGCTCAAAAGCTAAGCCTGGTCAGTTCATGATGGTATGGATACCAGGAGTGGATGAGATTCCTATGAGCATATCCATGATGAGAGATGGTCTAGCTGGATTGACTGTAAGAAAGGTTGGAGAAGCATCTACTGCTTTATTTAACATGAAAGTCGGTAGCATGATTGGCATAAGGGGGCCTTATGGCAATAATTTCACTCCTATAATAGGCAATGTTATGATGGTAGGAGCTGGGACAGGGCTTGCACCTTTGATGCCATTATCAGAGATTCTTGCAAAGAAATCAGCTTCAATAGATATGATAATAGGCGGGAAGACTATAGACGAATTTATATTTTTGAATGGAGCAAAAGAGATTCTATCAAGGACTAAAAGTAATATGATAATAACTACTGAAGATGGTAGTTATGGCATAAAGGGATTGGCAACAGACGCAATATTACCCATATTGAAGGAGAAGAGAATAGATATGATTTACACATGTGGTCCAGAGCTGATGATGAAAAAAGTCTTTGAAATTGCTCAAGGATTTAATCTGCCTGTTCAAGCAAGTTTAGAGAGAGTAATGAAATGTGGAATAGGGATTTGTGGTAGTTGCTGTATAGGCAAGTATCGTGTATGTAAAGATGGACCGATATTCGACTCTTTAAAGCTAAAAGAAGTTAAAGATGAGTTTGGCTTATTTAAAAGAGACCATTCTGGGAAGATGGTTATGTTATAATAGAAGCTATTGAATGAGTCTTTAGAAGATTTGATATTATCACTCCCTCTGCCCATTCTAATCTATGTTGCTATATGTGAATATATTAGAAATCTTCTGATAGATTAATATCGAAAAGGAAATATATGAATAGTTCTAACAAAAGTTAGGTGTATAGATAATGCCAACTCATGGATCTCTGACGAAGGCGGGGAAGGTTAGGAGTTCAACACCAAAGCTAGTTGCTAGACCTAAGACTGCTCCCATACCGAAAATGGGCAATAGAAGAAAGTTCGTAAAGAGGTTTTCATTGAAGAGAAGAGTGGGACAGAACTGGATAAATGTATAAACTTTTGATAGACAATATTTTATTAACTTAAACCCTCGCCTGCTCTTTAAAGTATTCGTAGGATAGCCTTTGAGCTTCCCAATACGTTTCTGGTGTGCCAATGTCAAGCCTAAGTTCGCGTTCTCTAAGTCTGATAGCCCTGACCTCTAATCTCCAGTCGATAAGCTTCTGTATCCCGTCTGTAAGCTGGATTTCGCCTCCTTTTCCCGGTCCTATGGCTTCTAGAGCCCTGAAGATGACTGGGTTAAACACGTAAATGGGCATTATGGCTAGATTCGTCTTTGGTTGCTCAGGCTTCTCCACAACTCTCTTTACGATGAGCTTCGACCCTTCTCTTATCACTTCAGCCACACCATACTGTCGAGGATCATGCACCTCTTGAAGTAGCAAGGATACATCAGTACTCTTACTTTGATGCTCTTTGATCAATCTGTTTAAGTGATCATTACCCTCTGAGACTATGTATGTATCGCCTGCATGAACAAGAAAAGGCTCATCTCCGATGAACGATTTAGCCTGAAGAACTGCATGTCCAAAGCCCTTCGGTTCAGGTTGGTTCACCCATACAATAGTTGAGGCATCGACTATCTTGTAGAAGCTTTCAAGCTGAGAGGCTTGGCTATTCTTCCCTTTATCATCAAGGCTTTTTATAAATTGGTAGTCAGGCGTAAAATGATCTTCAATAGCCCTCTTACCTCTCCCTACAATAAAGCAGAAGTTTCTGATACCAAAATCATAGAGTTGCTCGAAGATCAGTTGCACCAAAGGCTTAAGGCATAAGGCTCCATTACTATCCTTGGCGAACACTGGTAGCATTTCCTTCGGTTGCTCCTTTGTAGCAGATAGCAGCCTTGTACCCAAGCCAGCAGCCGGTATAACTACCTTCTTAATCAAGATCTTACCTCATCAAAACCCATGGTATAAAACATGTATTTGCCCTCTCTTAACCTAGCAGCCTTCATACCTTTCAACCTCAGTTGAATAAAGTAATATTCTTTGAGACCCAATTCACGAGTCTCTTCACGCCATCCTCTGGTCTTACTTTGGGTTTCCATCTTAATAGCTTCTCTGCCTTAGAGATGTCTGAAATGTAGACCTTCTGATCTGCAGGCCTCCAGTTCGAGTAGTTAACCTTAGGTCTCTTACCAATCAGCTTCTCCAGCAATTCTAGGAGCTCTAATAATGAGAGAGTGTTGTTTGGTCCACCGCCCATGTTAAGTACTTCATGTTTTAATCTGCTCTCCAGAAAACTGTCAAAGGCTTCAATCAGATCACTGACGTAAAGCACATCTCTAACTTGCTTTCCATCTCCGTAGATGGTGATGGGCTTATTGGTGAGAGTGGCGATTACGAACCAGCTTAACCATCCTTGATCCTCCACCCCGAATTGTCTTTCAGCATAAATGCAACTCATTCTGAAAATGCCTGTCTTAAGCCCATAAGTATGAGCATAATCTTGAACATACACATCAGCAGCAAGCTTCGAGCATCCATAAGGACTATGTCCAGTCAAGTCTATTGGGAATTCTTCAGGTATCCCTTTTCTATGTTTTTGACTGGCGAATTCATACCTAGTTTTCTTTTCCACTACTGGTATCTTATTCACGTTTTCTCCGTATACCTTGTTGGTTGATGTAAATACCATAGTTGAGTCGTTCAGTCTTGCAGCTTCAAGGACATTGAATGTTCCCAGTGTATTGATCTCAAAGTCTGTTCTAGGGTCAGTCAAAGATTTTGTTACAGCTACCTGAGCCGCAGTATGTATTATAACATCTGACCCTTCTGCTATATTATTTAAATCTTCAAAATTCCTCACATCTCCCTTAACCAGCTTAACATTACTATAATTATTCTTTAAAAATCTCCAGTTATAGAGCGGGTCTATAACGCTCTTTCCTAAAATCTCATTTCTTGAGAGATTATCAAAGACTAGGACGTCTTCTCCCTTCTTAGCATAATATTCAGCGATATGAGAGCCTATAAAGCCAGCACCTCCTGTTATTAGGATTTTCATCATACCATCTCTTTTATTACTTTCAGAATATAATAGGCTGTATCCTAAAAGCGTTTTCGTAGGAACTTCTTTGCTCTGAAGTATGTCATCCTGCTGATCTCTATGCTTAAAATCTTGTCTAGGAGTTGAGGACTCTTATTACTGAGATACTTCTTGACCTTACTCCTTCTCTCTAAGAGCTCAGCCTCCTCATCACATTTGAACATGGCTACTTCTTGATTAGGGAGTGCAACACCAAAGCTAGTTGCTAGACCTAAGAATGCTACTATACCGAAAATGGGCAACAGAAGGAAGTTCGTAAAGAGGTTTTCATTGAAGAGAAGAGTGGGACAGAACTGGATAAATGTATAATTGATTAAGATCATTCTTCTTGCTCTAGTTCCTAATCATTTTTCACTAGGATTGTATAGTTAAAGGATCTGAAGCGCTATAAGTAATATTCGATCATGGATTCCTTGATGTTAATCAGGCATCGTTATTATTTTGTCGATAATGTATCAAGAAGTGACAGGGAAACCAACATTAGGGTCTTCAAGACTTAAGGGGCTCTCAATATTATCACTCTGTCGTTAAAATAGACAATCCCGAGCCTTCTGTCATCTAACAGGTGCTGATATTTAGGGAGGGTCGTAATTCCAAACGATAACGCCCTCGGCAAGACTATGTAGGATATATCGTATGTCCCTAAAAGTTCTTCTCTCGAATGGGCCTCTAGGCTTGATGAGCAACGGTGCTCGCTCGCCTCCATCAGGCTCACCTCGATCACGCCTCTTATGCTCCCGTCCGCTCCACTGGAAAAAATCATGTATAAACCCTTTGTAGGAGCGGTCTTCTGGTCCGCTATGACATATGCATTTTGGGCACTCACTAACATGCTCCCTACGTCACTCACGACCCTTGCCCACCCCAATCCGGCTTCAATCAGATCGATCCTCCTCTCATCTGATAGGAAGGCTACAACAGTTGCGTTACTTAAGGTAACTGAAGGACTTACAGGAGAGAACACGTATTCCACAACAACTTTGGGAGAGTCTTTAGTGATAAGAACCCTCTTTTCAAGCATAACTAGAGAATTTTTATAGGTGACTTCGATCATAACTTTATTATCAGAACTTTTTATAGCTGATGCTGTTACGTTGATGCGGTGGAAAGAACTGATAATAAGCGGCTTGCCGTTAAGTGAAACTCTAACGAATGCACTAACGTCATTGAACGATAAATATTCACGGTACCTACCTTTGGACCAGAATTGGATCTGTGGGCTCAAGGCAGTGTTGTAAGGTGCTTGATCTAATACCCTTACGTAACAGTTCCTAGCCTCATAGTTGGATTCAAAGATTGATGATGCTATATAGTACCTATCGAGCTCGCCCTCTATGAAGAGAAATCTGGGCTCCTCGTAGAGAAACGCCCTTCTTACATTGAAACCCTCTATCCAGCTCGCTATTAACCCCTCTGCTACGAAGATGTCATTCGGCATCGTGTTCCTAGCTATCCAATTTAGGGCCTCCTGCTTCTCTCTGTCCCCGTAGGGATCTATAGAAGTATTATAGAAGTAGACGTTGCCAATCGTTGTGAAGCCAGTTACAAATATACTTAGCGATGCTAGAATGGAGAGGGCGATGAGCGCATATGCTCCAAGCCTGCGGTGATTCACCTTAAAAGGGGTCATGGTACTTAGCATCTTCTTGACCAACCTGAAGAGAGGTGTTAATTCTAACTTGCGGTTCGAGTTATGGATTAGGGCTATAGGCGTTGCTATCAGCACAATTATGGGCTGGATGGCAAAGTAGAAGACCCTGTTATAATCGATCATCACGCCGAAAAGAAAGCCCAAGGTCGCTATGGATGGAAAAGCGGACCAACTAAAGAGTAGAGTCAGGTACCTCTTATCTAATGCCCCTTTAATACCAAAGAACATCGCTAGTACTACTAGGCCTGTAGTAATCATAGGAATGTAGTCCTTAAAGACCCATTGAATACCCATGGTACCTAGAGGTTCGAACCTTAGCTCATAGTATGCAGATTCATTTAATAAAGTATATCGGAGAGGCCACGCCAGTAAAAGGTTATAGAGAAGAAAAAATGATATTGCTGAACCTAAGCTCACAAGAATGGCGTGTAACTCTATTCGCTCATGCTTTTTCCTAAAGAGGATCGTTAACAGAACCCAGCCTGCAAGTACTCCAACATATATTAAGAAGGTTAGGTGGTGGGCGAGGACTAGCAGCATACTCAACGAAGCTGCTTTTACAAAGCTCCCCTTAGATGGATTTTCCAGTGCACATAGAGTAGAGTAAATGGCAAAACCCATTAGCAGAAAGCCGAGTAAGTTAGTGTAGCTTCCCCATCCCATCATCTCGATATAGAGGGGAGTCATAGACGATCCGTAAGCGGCTAATAACCCAGCTAGATTGCTCTTAGCAATCCTTCTAGCAAGCAGGAATGCTGGAATGGGTTGCAATGATAAGGCAAGGGTGCCAAGGAGCTTAAGGCTTAAGACTGGATCGATTAGTTTGCTCATTATGGATAGAAGGATGAAGAACAGAGGTGGATACTGCCACGCATCCTGCCCCCACATAGGCAAGAGCTTCCAGCCCGCCTCCTCAAAGCTTGTGAGTCCCAGTCTGATGGCTACATCGGCTTCTAAGGCATTTGTAAATTTGAGATACGTTCCTGGATCCCACCCCAACGGGAGTAATCTTGTGTCAAAGTATACCCAGACCATCAGGAAGGGTATTATACATGACAAAGCGAGCAGTGCATGCACCATTAATTTTCTTTTTCGATGGAGTGTCATGTCTATGATTGTAGATTTTCTCTTAGGTAGAGAAGTTATCCATTCACGTAACGATGGTTTACTCAATATGTTTCTGCCTCGCCGCTCACTTGGCCGCTTGTCAAGGTGATAGAGATGCCCAAAAACTTTTCGCTTAAATAAAAGATATTAGGAGAATGTGAGAGAGGCGGTAAATTGAAAATAACATTGAAAGAAAAACTAATGAGAATGTCCGAAAGAGAGAAAAGAGAAAATCAAATCAAGCTTCTATCTATCGCTGAGAAAGAAGAAGGGAGTAGATTTTTAGACATCGGTTGTGGTGATGGAAAATTTACTCTTGAATTCGCAACAAAAATAGGAGCAAAAGAAGTATATGGTGTTGATATATATGAACCAGCATTGGAAGAAGCAAAAAATAAGGGGATAATAATAGAAAAAAGTGACGTTAATGAAGGAATACATTTTCCTTCAGAGTTCTTCGATGTTATCCTTTGTAATCAAGTTGCAGAGCATTTATTGAACCCTGATACTCTCTTTAAGGAAATCAGAAGGTTGCTAAGAAAACAGGGGCATGCCTACATTTCAGTCCCAAATCTTTGTGCATTACACAACAGGCTTTTTGTTCTACTTGGATGGCAACCAACTGTAATAGCACCGAGCACAAAATTCGTGTTTGGTAACCCTGCTCGCGGAGCAGAAAGTAATATGTGGGGACCATATAGACACTTGACAGCCTTTTCTCCTGCAGCTTTCAAAGAGATGCTCGAATTCTACGGACTACGAGTAAAGAAGTATTATGGGAATGGATTCTATCCTTTTAGCGGAAAAATTTCTGGCTTATTCTCAAAGCTTCTGCCAAGCTTTTCAGTTTTCCAAATCGCAGTAGCAATTAAGAATGCTTTTCAGGACGTAATCTGAGATAGTGAAAAACATTCTGACTGTGAGCTCTCTTCATAGAATGTTTCTCATTACCTCACTCAGAAACGAAGAATTCCAACATAATCTTAGCGGGTCGATTTGATAGCCCTATCCTTCTTGTGCTATACCTACAGTTTAGAAGAGAAACCGATAGAGGTTACAGCGAGCTTATGGCAAGAGGCTTGATGCGTATACCATGCATAGACCCCACCGATGTCTCTAGCGAATATGCTGAAAATAGGGTAGCAAAGGAGGGGTCTGAGCCTAAAGCTCGGTTAACTTAAGAGTTCTTGACGTTATTTCACATATTTCAGATCGTCGGAAAATACTTTACTATATCATTTATATCAAAAAAGAAGGAGTTATATTGAGCCAAAGTCAAGCTTTGACTTTAGGTCTCCTTCTTGCAAAGTATATGGTTGTAATTATAAAGCTATTGTGGTTACCACTAATACTCCAGAGAGTAGCTGGAATATCCAGAGTGTTTGCCATGTCTAGGAATTTTGCTCCCATATCAAAGAGTGGTAAGTTCAGAATTGTAGATATGTAATCAAGCTCAATTTGAGTTAAAGTCATCAAGATCTTGGTATAGTAAGAAAGTTCCTTGTTCTAATCCCCACTTATTTACGCTGGGAACATACCAAAAGGCTAAAGGCTTATCGTAATTCGATACTAACCTTAGAATGAAGTCCCTTCCTTCTACATCTTTTAATGTGATAACAATTTCTGAGATTTTTATGATTTGGTTTTCTTCGATCTTACTGCCTGTGAATGTAATAGAGAGGGTATATAAGCCTTCAACATGTTCGCTTAGAGTATAAGGCGGATTTGATGTCAAGTTTTCAACGTGGCTTCCTACGATATATTGCCCCTCTAAATAGAGTGATTCAATTGACTGAAGTTCGTTGGGAGTTATGAAGCTTATGTCGATGGTTAAACTTTCTGAAGTCCCTAAGTTTATCCATCTTTCTAATTCGTATCTATCATTGATAACTACCGTTCGTTCTCCTTGGGCAAAGATAGTGATTAACATAGGTGCATCAAAAGTGACGTTGTTATTGAAATGCCTTAAATTGTATCCTGATGCATCTGAACGCTCAACTATAGGAAAGAAATTTTCTGAAAGTAGCAATTGCATAACAGGTACATCTTTTACTATCCTCATAAACCAAGGAGCAAGCCAACCATCCTCAGGAAGGAAACTATATTCTATATTTAGCTCCTTTAACTTAATGATAAAATCAGAAATCGAGTTGGTATATCTAGGATAAATCAAGCTCAGACTTTCTGCTTGTGCCAGATCTAAGGGAAGAACACTTGCATAGTAATACTCACCCATAACGGCAAATGTGATAACTCTTTCTTCAGGCAGTTTTGATAGTATCTCTTGGATTTCATACTGTGACTTATCATTTTTCCAATTGTAAATATTTAGCGCAGGTAGTAGGTTTTGAGCAATTGGGAATAAAATTAATAAAATTAAACAAGACGAAATAGCCAATTTCGTTTTTGTGATTCTTGTTGTAACTCTTTTGTCTTTCGACAATTTTTCTTCTGAGTCTGATCCTACAACCTTACCTTTTGATTTAGAGTATACGTAATAAATTAGAAGAAAGATCCCCACATCGATAAAGAATAATGTAATATCAAATGAAAGTTGTGAATACTGAAGATCTAGGTTTGTTTCGCCAACTTCCCAAATTGAAAATAGAAGGCTGATTATGAGGTAAAGGATAGAACTTACCTTTACCTTATTGTTGGATCCTTTGATCACACTAGCAAAACCAGCCACGCAGAATGTTTGAAATATGACATATGTTGCTATATGTCGTCTATTTGATATACTACCAAAAATCGTATAATCAAAAAGAACTAGCAATAACATAAACAAAAGCAATCGTAACGCGAAGAGCTCCTTCTCTCCCACTGTACCTTTATAGACTTTTTGCACTAAAATCACCACGTATAATACAAAAAAGGGCAAGAAGGGTCCTGTCATCGATGAGAACATAAGGTATATGATTGACAAAGCATTGGATTCGATACGCCCTGATCTGACTGAAGTTTCAGTAAGTAAATTCACCGCTGGTTCCATTGAATGTGGTTTTACGTAAGGGAAAAAAAGTTGACCTGTTAATGAATATTCATAGCAGAAATACACTAACGCAGGGATTATCAAGGGGATTATGTATAATACAACTTTAAATGAGGAATTCTTTTTTCTAGAAAATCTTAAAATAACTCTATGCAAAATTGTTACTAAAACAAGTAGTATGATTGTTATAACTTGGTAAATTAGCAAATTCTCTTGGGCTACGACGACACTGGCCACAGGAAAGACAAAATATGCAACAAATAAAGTACCGGTCCAAACTGCTATATTTGTAAGGCTAGATAATCGGGGCCAGAAACAAGGTATAAAGAGCAGTGCGACTATCAAGTATAAGCTAAAGGAACTAGCTTTAGTAAAGATGGCTTCGGAAAGAATAAAGAAAGATATCAGATAATGTTTATTGCCTAAAGTCGAGGCATTGCCAAACAAAGCCAAAAAGAAGACGAGGACAAGAACTCCAAAAGGCAAATCCACATACCGAGGAACTAACGTAAGATAACGCACCATAAGAACATTCAATACCGACAAAGCTGTGGCGAGCCAAACAAACTCTTGCTTCAGAAACTGTTTGGTAATTTCGTATGATACTAATGCTAGCATCAAAGTATTGATCAGGGGTAAAAAAAGGGAAACATCATCTTGAATCCCTACTTGACTAAAGACCCATGCAATAACCGCTGGTTGTAAGAAAGGCAGGCTTAGATAATTGGAGATTTCCTCAGAATAGCCTAAAAGTTTATTCTCAGTAACGTATAATTTTGCATATGGTAAATAAACTTCCAAAGCATCCCAATCGAATCTGCTAGAATACAGATAAAGAAAGACCCATAAAGTCAAAATGAGTAGCAAGACAAAAATTATCTTTTCCTTGCTTACACCTTTTATCAAAGTGAGAACATCTCTATCATAATAGATCAATATCATGGTAAGAATTGTAACCGTTATGCTTTCTCCGATGAAAAGGTATCTAAGAGGGATTTGTGTTACAAATGAAGCACCAAAGAGGATTAGCTTTACTCCTTGGCTAAAAATAAAGGCGAAGATTATCTGCCTATATATCGAAACTTCGGGGAAAAATCTTCTAACTATAAGATAGTATGGTATAATGAATAGTGCTAGGAGCCCAAGAATTGTAAAATAGCCAAGTAAGAATCCTTGTAATGATAACTCAGTCATCATGGATAGAGCCTAAATTCTTAAGCTTAAAAAGTTAATCGAATAAGGATTTGTAAGCTTTATCCATCAAAGCAGAAGACTTTTCCCAAGTATATCTTTCTAAAACGAGATCACGGGCATTCCTTCCTAGCTTCCTACGTAAATCCTCGTCCTCGATAAGCCTCTGAAGAGCATCAATCACTCTTTTTATGTTAACGGGCGGTATAAGTATGCCCGTTTTAGAGTTTACCAAATCCCTCACACCTAGAACGTCAAAGGCAACCACTGGCAAGCCACAAGCCATTGCTTCACAGATGGAAAGTCCAAAGCCTTCTTGCAGAGATGTATGGAGGTATATAGAGGTATCTTGGAGGATCTTTGCAAGTTCTTTATCGCTTACTCGACTTGCCAGCTCGATATTTAACCTTAACCTATTTATCCTTCTCTGGAGGGGGGGCATCATACTCCCATTCCCTATGAGCATGAACCTAATATCTTTACCTTGATACTTTGATGCTAGAGACCTAGCTATTTCGATGAATAGATCAAGACCTTTACCCTTCGATAACCTTGAGACCATGGTTATTACTATATCATCATTATCTTTTCTGCCAGGCTTGAACGATTCTGTATCCGCCCCCCCAGGGATCAGTATGCTATCTATGCCTAAATTTCTTAAATTATTCCTTACAGAAGGTGCACATGATATGAAGCCTTTGTAATCCATTCTCCTGTAAAATCTTTCATTCAAGAGGGGTATAAGACCAGCCATGCCATACTTATTCAGAGCATAGCCTCCAAAGGTCTCGTGGATAGTAGCGATACATCTATCATGCCATAAAAATGAGTAGCACCCAGTAGGAGAGAAATCATCATGGATTACATCAAAATCTTTATGAATAGATTTTATTATTGCTATGGCTTTTATGTAGAAGAGGTAGTCAGGGAAAGGTAATTTAGTTTCGATCGAATATATCTTAATTCCTTCATGCTCACTCAAAGAATTACCTTCAGGATTATACTTTGATATTGTTGATGATCCTAACATAGTTATATCATAGCCTTTCTTAACCAATCTCTTATGAATCTCCCAAAATCTCCTGCTTGCTCCACCTCCCCATACGCATCTCATCACGTACAATAGCTTCAAAAAGGATCACACAATCTATTAATGGATGAACTTATACTTTATCACACTTTTAATCACTTTTAGAGTATGCTTTATAGGATTATAAGTTGATGTATCTAGATCATTATAATAAACTCTTATAGGAACCTCCTTCACCTTTAATTTCATCTTGACAGCATCCATTATTATCTGAGAGTCAACTCCTATATCCCTCTCCTTTATTCTAATTGATTCTAAAGCCCTTTTGCTATAGGCACGAAAACCACTCTGAGTGTCTGTGAATTTAGAACCTGATAATATGTTCGCCAATAAGTTAAGAATGTAATTCCCTATCAGTTTGTGCTTAGGAATATTATTATTGCTTAAGAACCTTGAACCTATTACTATATCAAAATCATCGTTTAAGATGGGCTTTATTATTTTAGGAATATCATCAGGATCATGTTGACCATCTGCATCTAAAGTTACAACAACATCTGCATTCATTCTTCTTGCTTCTTTAAAGAGTATATCAAAGGCTACTCCTTTGCCCTTATTCTTGCTATTTCTTATCAAAACTGCTCCAGAATTCTTTGCAATAAAGCTCGTCATATCGGATGATCCATCATCACAAACTATAACATCATCGACATAATTTTTCAACTTTTTTATGATATTGGCAATCGTTTTTTCTTCATTAAAAGCAGGCAAACATGCTATAATTTTTTTATCATAATCCTTTTGCATATTAAAAAAGAAAAAAAGGAGGTTTAAGAACTTTTAAGAATCTAGATTCTTTGGCTTGTATGAATGAAGATCAGAATACTCTTGTAGTCAATCCGTCAAAGCCTCTGTCGAAGCTTAGAAGGGATTATATTTAGATGGCAAAGATTGACTTTAAAGAATACATAATTCAGAACCCGTAGTTAGCGGTTTAGAAGTCTGAAGCGAATCCCTTAAGAGGGTTTTCAAGCCCATAAATATCTTATGATGTAGTCGATTTCCTTCTTATCTAAGTGCTCTGTTAGGGTCTTCAATTTCTCTAGTGGAACCATCGCTACACCCCTTCCAACTTTGTAACCTCCAAGCTCCTGTATAAGTCCGTCATAACTATACTTGCCCCTATGTCGTCCCTCAAGTTTTTGGGTGAAGATGACTCTTTCCTTTGGGCTTAGGTTTGCTGTGCTGTAGGTTACAAGGGCATATGGTCTGTGCTTTGGAGTGAGCAGTTTCTTTACATCTTCTTTTGCATAGTATATTTTTCCATCCCTTAAGACAGACTCTAGGAATGGCGAGCCTTTTAGTTCATCTAAGGTCAAGCCTATGACTTGGAAGAATAATTCTGTCTTGGCTGTTGTTTTGTATATTTCTCTTAATCCTTTGTCAAGCTCTTTTTTGTCTTTGAAAACTACGAGAAGATCAATGTCGCTTCCTTCATCATAATCTCCTCTTGAAAAGCTGCCAAAGAGGATTATGCCTATGGCTCCATCTATTTTCTTTATTTCGTTGACAAAATGCTCTATCTTTTCATAGACTTGCGATTGCAATCTTCTCTCTCCCACTCAATTCGGTTAAACATTTCTTGAGGATAATTAGAGCCTGTTTAGCTCTTTCACCGTTTAAACCTCCATATCCTAGGGCACCATAGATGCCCCAAAGATGATCCCAAAGATGATCCCAAAGTTCCAGTAGGTCTGGATGGTTCATCCTAGAGCAGAGCCTAAAATGGTAGTGTAAACTCAAAATGGTTCATTCTAGACTATAGAGTCTAATCTTTTAAATTCTTTTAATAAAAAAAAAGAAAAGGGGGTTTGTGAGATTTATGGGTCTGGATGCTGTGGCTTCTCACTTATCGTACCTAGCTCTTCTACGATCAATGCTACTGGGTGTGAGTCTTGACTGAATAGCTCCTCTCTGCTTATCGCTGCTGGGTTATCTGTTACTGGAATATCATAGTATATCTCTATGACCAATGCTGTAACACCTGGGTTCTCCTTCTGTAGTACTACGATCAATGGCATGAAGGTCCACTTGAGATCGCCTTCATTATCTAACCACATCCATCCAAGCATTAGATCGTCACCTAGCCAATAGCCAGTTGCTTCTTGATGGAGTTTGTCTACCCACCTTGTATCGTATTCAAGGTCTTCTGGATCTAATAAGCCATTTTCGTTATCATCTTCCCATTCTATTACACCGTCACCATCATCTAAGAACAGAGGTATGTTGTTGAAGTTGAAGAATAGATCAGAAGTCCATGTAGTGTCTTGACCACTGTAGCCGTATACCACTAGACCTATAGTACCGTTGATATCCTTGTATGTTTCTACGATTCCTATTCCAACTTGTGTATCTATCTCTAGATCTGTTCTTGGCTCCAGTGTTGTAGTCCAGCCACCAATTACAGATGTATCAAGGGTATCATGATCGAGGAATGTTGCTCCCCAGTCTGGTACTAGTAAGAAGTTGCCCTCAATCTTTCTGTATATAACTTGTGTGAAATCATTGAAGTACTCAGTAACTGCATTGGCTAATGGTCCACCTACAGTTATTATGTTTGAGCTTGCAATTGGTACAGTGCTACTCCAATCATCCTTCAATGCTAGTCTAGGTGTTGCGCTAAAGTAGTAGTCTGCACGAGCATTTCCAGTTCCGAACTTCCTCAATAAGAATGGTACTTTTGGTCCGAATTGAGTATCTTTCATATCTAAGCCTGGCTTCCATACATGTATGTCCTTTATTGAATCGAATGCCTGTGTGATCATGGTTGCACCTAGGCTATCAACTGATGCTGCATCTCTGCCAGCTACTATCCACTCGTAGCTTCCTCTGCCCCAGTCTATCGGGTTGTCCCAAGCATACCATGTTGAGTATAGTACCTTTATCAGAGCACCTTCTTCCAATTCTAGTGGTTTTTCAAGGTCTCCATCATCTATGAATATTATGTATGCATCGTTGGCACCACCGTGTGGGAAGAATATCACATAGTCTTCTCCTCTCTGGAGAAGTGTTAGCACTCCTGGTTCATTCACTGGATCGAGCTCTACAAGTACCTTTTCAGGGAATGTGCAGTATGCACCCCACTCTCCCATTTCGAAACCTATATCAGCTTCTCTGTCATCACCAAGGATACCGTCGCCATAGTAGGCTAAACTGTAGAATGGTAGACCTATCAAAGTGTTTGTTTGCTCAAGATAGAGGAAGTCATAGGTCTCTGCTGGGTATGGCCAGTAATCATTCCACTCTATGTCATTCGGGTCTAATTCATCTTCATCGTCCAATCCTTCGCCGAATTCAACCCATCTAGATGTCCATTTTTCAGATGCCTTTTGTAGGTCCCATGGCTTGAACTTTTCATATAGTTGATAGGCTACTTCTCTGTCTATTACATCCTTGTGTCCTTTGCCTATGCTATGATCATCTCCAGCACCGACTACTGCTGGACCTATCCTTGAGTCTATTTCTGGTTTTTCATATGGTTCTTGTGCAAACTCTGGAGGTGAAGGAACATCTGTGCATGGGACATCATAGAACTTACTCCACTCATAGTCAACCACTGGGTCGTCTAGGTGTATGTCTGTCAATCCATAAGCTGTAACTCCTCTGAACTGACTATCAACTTTTATTGGGTTTGGCCAATAAGAGTCGATTGTGTATGACTCAAAGGCAAGCATGAAGTCCCATTCGCCTATGATGTAGGGTGATCTCCAGGGCTCAGTGGGTGCATCTATCCTGTGAGGATCTTCTGTCTTCATAGACCTCCACCAACTGGCCATTCCATCAACACGCCAGTCTGATAGTGATGGCCAGAAGGCTGCAAAGCCTACATACTCTGGATCAGCTCCAGGTTCATAGCCTATGATTTGAGCCAGATCGAATGTAGAACCCCAATGCTCTATAGGCTCAGGACCATGCCTTGACCAGTAGTTCGGGAATATAGTTGTTGTCAAAGCGTATTCATAGTCGTATGGAGTCCATAGACCGTCTACCAAAGGATCATCGAACGGTGTATTTGCAGTTATGAAGTCCTCCCATGGTAGTCCGAAACCCCAATCACCTTCAGTCCACATATGGGCATAGCTCTTATAGGTGTCTGGTTTTCCTAAGTCCCACTCTCCTCTATTGCTGAACTGAACGAACAATCCTAGGAAACCTTCTGGATAGAACGGGTATGGGTATGCACTTTCTCTCTCTGTCACTATCGCTGTCTCGCCGTCCTCTAATTTTCCATCCTCATCAACATCCCATGGTATTTCTTCAGTAACGAATGTTGGGAAGAAGTATTCTTGTGGTAGGTAATCATAAGTTGTCTTGTCTGCTGTTATCTTTATGTCCTTGAGTAGGTTTACCTCTTTCTTGTCCTTGTTGAAGTCTATTGTTATTATAATGTCCACCAATGCTACAGGTACAGCGTCATCAATGCCGTCTGTTTGTACAAAGTCAAATAAATGATTTACAATTCTTGCAACGAACCTTCTTGGTCCATCATACAATACTTCTATAGGTTCTGTTTCTACAGTGCCGTTGGTCTTCCTTCCACCTTGGCCATAAGCTGCTGGGACACTACCGATATAGTATCCAGGGTCTCTTGGATCCTCGTCATCTTCGTCTCCTGATGTATACTCATTGTCAACTCTTACCCAACCATTGCCATATTCCAATGTATCAGTATGTGTAGCACTAGCCCATACATTCCTTATATTGCCAGTCATTATGCTCTTGTATGTTATATTGATCAACCATCCTTCATTCCATGATCTCTTTGGCATTGCAGATGTTTCTGATGGACCTGCTGGTGGTGCAAATGGGTCTCTTTCTCCACCGTACTCTAGACCGACGTTATCTATAGAGTTGATAAGTTCACCGAATTGAGAGAAGCCAATCTTTAGGTTCTTCTTTTCATATGGATAAAGTGAATATTTGTCGTCAGCAAGAACTCCTTCTACAGTCATGTACCAACTTGCAGCGTCTGCGCCTATGTTCGCTGGTTTTCCGAAACCGAATGAAACTACAGGTAAGATAGAAGGTATGAGAAGCAATGATATGACTAGTATCGACATCAATCCCTTTGAATAGTTGTTCATTTGTCTTCGGAAGCCTTATTTCTAAGTCTATATTTAAAGCTTGTGTGTTTAGAACATTTCTAGGAGAAGAAATTTATCGATTTTTATATTTTTCACGCTCTACATCTGAAGATACATCCATGTCGAGCTTGTAATAAAAGTTCTCAAAAAGTATAAATAGAAAAATAATATTCTCATGATGGGAGTGTTACTATGAAGATGATAAAAAAGCTATCCATACTCATACTGGCGATCTTTCTGGTCTCTTCCTATGTTCATCCAGCATCGGCACAAGAATATTCTACGGATACTCTAGTCAAGATAACCCCTGATGGTGAAAAAAGTGTGATATACTTCTTCGATCTAGCGACAATACCCGACGGCGTAGCTATAGATTCTGAAGGAAATTATATAGTAACAGAATTCTCGGGCTATACAAATAATCTAATCAAGATAACTCCTGATGGTGAAAGAATTGTGATATATGAATTCAGTGGTGAGCCAAATCCTTGCGGTGTAGCCATAGATTCTGAAGGTAATTATATAGTGACAGAATATGGTGCAGACAACTTAGTAAAGATAACCCCTGAAGGCGATAGAAGTGTTATATATGAATTCAGTAGCGGGGCAAGGCCAAGGGGTATAGCAATAGATTCTGATGGCAATTATACAGTAATAGAAAGTGAAGCAAATAATCTAGTTAAAATAACCCCTGATGGTGAAAGAAGTGTAATATATACATTCGATGTTGGGACGATTCCTTACAGTGTAGCAATAGACTCTGATGGCAATTATATAGTGACAGAATTCGGTGTAAATAATCTAGTTAAGATAACCCCTAATGGTGAGAGAAGTGTGATATATACATTCGATTTTGGGGCAGGACCTTACAGTGTAGCAATAGATTCTGATGGCAATTATACAGTAACAGAAAATATTGCAAACAGTCTGGTCAAGATAACTCCTGATGGTGTAAGAAGTGTGATATACTTCAATGAAGCGGAAGCACAGTCACCAAGGGGTGTAGCAATAGACTCTGATGGCAATTATATAGTAGTAATGTATACGATTGTCCCTCTACCCCCTCCACCTCCAAGTCCACCGATTTGGGCAATGTGGTGGTTCTGGGCTATATTAGTCGGTGCCATAGCAGCTGTAATCGTGATCGTAGTAACAATGAGAAGAAAACCAGCGCCTCCAATAACTCCAACACCCACCCTTTTTTAATTCATCACTTTAAGAGACGAGCCTTTCCTCTATATTTTTAAGAAGGTATCCTAACTTAGAATATTTCTAATATGATAAGCTTTATAAGTTAACTTAGATAAGCTATGCTGAACTGAAATGAGAAAAATCATAGGAACAATTACAATAGCAATGCTTCTTATGACGCCATTTCTTCTTATGATACCAGTTCAAGTTATTGCACAGCCTACTATGAAGTTATCCGATGCAGTTGGAGGAGGTACTGGTGGTACATTTTATCTTAATCCTAGCATTCTGTATACAGGAGGAGTTACTATATCTGGGAATACATGGATATATGGTAATGGTGTGAATTCTTAGATGGTGCAAGCGGATTCGTTTATAATAACATAATAGTTGGAAACAATGATGATGGGATATACATCAAGGATTCTTCAAACATAATAATAAAGGAGAACTCGATAATTCATAATTTTTGGTATGGAATAGAATTCTATGACTCAACAGACATAACAATACTTGAGAACATCATCGCTAACAATGACGTAGAACCAATAGAAAAACCAGGCATATATGGCGGCAATGGGTTTTTGTACGAGGAAGATCCAAATGCTCTTCATAACATAAATATAAAGGCAAACAAAATATTCGAAAACGGAGGCCCTGGCATAGCCCTTGAGTTTGTGAATGGAGTATCCATATCTTCTAATTTGATACATAGCAATTCAGGCGATGGTATATTACTAATCAGCTGTCCTATAGTATCCATAACACATAACAAGATACTGGCAAACGAAGATGGCGGTATCACCTACTTTGGAGATCCTGATTGGCCAATCGTACTTGTCGATACAACTGAAGTAGAAGTAGAATTGAGCCTTACAATAAGCTACAACAAGATAATGGGAAATGGACTGGACATTGGCGAGCTGATAGAAGGGATTATTTCTCTACTTCCTTTCCTGTCTTTGGAAGCAGGTAGCCCAGAGGAAACAATGCTTTTCAATGAAGTAGATCCTTTTATGATGAAGTTCGGTGCAGGAATATTCGTTGCGTTCGCACAAAATGTTGTAGTAACATATAATGAGATAGAAGGGAACTCAGGTGTTGGACTATGCCTTCTCGGAGGATTTATAATGCCTGGATCTGCATCAGTAGCATATAGCAACTTCGATGAAGAAGTCTTCTTGATGGAGCCTGTATTAGTAGCATACAACACTATAAGCGGAAACACTATGGCAGCACTCATGATAGGAGTATCTGATGTAAAGATTCTCTTCAACAACATAGAAGGAAACATTGCAGGTGTTCTGATATTAGGCGCAGGTATATTTGGAAATCCTATTGAAGGTATACAAAGTGAAGACATACTTATCAAGGGAAATGTCTTGAAAGACCAGCTCTTTGCATTGATTCTAATAGCTTTTGATGCTCCAGTAACAATAGAATGGAATACTGTCACTAACAACATGGTAGGAATTGTCTTATTTGACTGTGAGAGCCCACAGATAATTCATAACACTATAATGTATCAGCGTGGATTTAAGTTAGATCTAGGGGCTCTAGGAATACCATTTTTGCTCGATCTTAGGTATGCACTTACGCTCGGTTTAGCAATTGATGATACTGTGATTTCTGGTTATTGTGATGGAGCAAGAATAGCATACAATACTATAGCATACAATGTTGGTCACCAAGTTGGGATATTTGACTCTTATGATGTAGTAGTTGAGCATAACACAATAATAGGTGGTAGTGTGGATGGTATATTAGCTCAAGAAAGCTTAGATTTGACAGTACAGTATAACAAGATAACAGATAATGATCAAGGGATAAGATGGATAGATTGCTCTGGCTTGATATCAAACAACATAATAGGATATAGTGGTTCACTATCAGGCAATAATGTTGGAATAAACTTAACTAGCATTGATGATTTTAGTCCAGTCACGATAAGTGATAACGTAATAATTGGCAACAACGTAAGCATCTTCTTAATTAATGAAGACCCGACTATAGTAAGGAACTACATAGCAAACAACGTGTATGGTATTTACCTCACTTCTACATCAAGCCCAACAATAGGTGGTACTCCAGATAACAGAAACTACATAATAAGGAATTATGCTGATGGAGTATACATAGCTGATGATGCTTCAGACCCTGTAATAAACTACAACAACATATACTGGAATATTGGATTCGGTATAAATAACTGGGCTGCAACTACAGATGATAATGCAGAGTATAACTGGTGGGGCGAGATGGATGGTCCAGGAGGAATAGGTCCTGGTACTGGAGATGAAGTAACTTCTGGATTAGACTACATACCTTGGCTTACAGCACCAATACCGTAAACCACCCCTTTATTTTTTTATCATAGAACAATTCTAATAGGATAAGCTTTATAAGTAGACTTAGATATGCTATGCTGAACTGAAATGAAGAAATTCATAGGAACAATTACGATAGCAATGCTTCTCATGATGCCATTAACTGTCTCAATACCAGTGATTGCACAGCCCACTATGAAATTATCTGATGCAGTTGGTGGAGGTACAGGTGGTACATTCTATCTTAGTCCAAGCATTCTTTACTATGGTGGAGTTGCTATATCTGGGAATACATGGATATATGGTAATGGTGCAATGATAGACCTACAAGAATCGAACATAGTTGTCACAGGTAAATACTTATACATTGAGAGATGCACGATTACAAATGGTACAGTTGATAGTGGTGCTATTGAATTCTTAGATGGTGCAAGCGGATTCGTATATCATAATATAATAGTTGGCAACAATGATGATGGAATATACATTGAGGATTCTTCAGACATAATAATAAAGGAGAATTCAATAATTCAGAATGATGATGATGGAATATACTTCGATGATTCAACAGACATAACTATACTTGAGAATACAATAGCCAACAATGGAGACGAGGGAATAGATGGAGACAATGAAGATCTGATGTATGACTCGCCATATTATCTTCCTGAAGTAAACGAGCTACATAACATAATCATAAAGGGAAATACTATAATAGCAAATGGTGATGATGGAATAGAGCTTGACTATGTGAACGGTGTATCGATAGCATCTAACTTGATAGCTTCAAATAGTTCTGATGGCATAGATTTAGATGATTGTCCAATAGTATCCATAATAAACAACAAGATACTAGCAAACGATGATGATGCAATATACTACGATGGAGATGATGATTGGCCAATCGTAGATGTTGATGGAACTGATGTAGAAGTAGAATTGAGCCTTACAATAAGCTACAACAAGATAATGGGTAACGATGATGAGGGCATGGATATTTATTACACACAGAATGTAGTAATAACATACAATGAGATAGCAGGGAATAACGATGAAGGAATATACCTCGATGGAGATTTTGATGGGGATTACTTGATGGAGCCAGTACTGATAGCATACAATACCATAAGAGGGAACGAGGAGAATGGGATAGACATGGACTACGTATCTGATGTATCCATCCTATTCAACAAGATAGTAGGGAATGATGATGAAGGAATCTACATAGATGGAGAGGACGGTAGCGAAGGACTGCTCATCAAGGGCAACATTGTGAATGAGAACTTCGACGAAGGTATGGATATAGATGACTTCGATGCCCCAGTGATAATAGAATGGAACACTATATTGGGCAATGAGTATGAGGGATTAGAACTAGACTATCTTGAGAGCCCACTGATAATTCATAATACAATAATGTATAACTATGACGGCGGGACAGATATAAGTTATTGTGATGGAGCAAGGATTGCATACAATACCATATCATACAATTCAGACGATCCGAATATCGATATAGATGGTGACGGAACAGATCCAATAGAAGATGTAATCATAGAGCACAATACTATAATAGGCTGTGGAGACGATGATGGAATAGATGCAGATTACTGTTACGATATGACAATACAGTACAACAAGATATACAACAATGAGGATGATGGTATAGATTGGTATGATAGCTCTGGATTGATAACAAATAATATAATAGGCTACGGTGCTGGGATGGACACATTGTCAGGAAACGATGATGGAATATACCTAAGCACTGCTGATACAACTACTATAAGTGATAACATAATAATAGGCAACTATGAAGGTATCTACTGCTATGATTCAGACCCGACTATAATAAGGAACTACATAGCAAACAATGTATATGGTATTTGGCTTGATGGTGATTCAGATGCTACAATAGGTGATAGCTATGATAACAGAAACTACATAATAAGGAACTTTGCTGATGGTATACACATAGATAGTGATGATTCAGACCCAATAATTAGATACAACAACATATACTGGAACGTCAACTATGGTGTATACAGTGTATTTCAAACTCATACAGATCATGACAAGGAAAATGGCTATATAGATGCAGAGTACAACTGGTGGGGTGCTATGGACGGTCCAGGAGGAGTAGGACCAGTAACTCCAGATGGAGTAGGACCCGGACATGGAGACGAAGTAACAGATTACATAGATTACATACCTTGGCTGACTGCACTAATACCATAAAGTCATCCACCCTTTTATTTTTTATCCTAGAATATTTCTAATAGAATAAGCTTTATAAGTAGACTTAGATAATCTATGCCGAAGAAAAATGAAGAAAATCATAGGAACGATTGTAATAGCAATGCTGTTAATGATGCCAATGCTTCTAATGATACCAGTTCAAGTTATTGCTCAGCCTACAATGAAGTTATCTGATGCAATTGGTGGAGGTACTGGTGGTACATTTTATCTGAGTCCTAACACGCTATACTATGCTGATGATGATGTTACTATATCAGGGAATACATGGATATACGGTAATGGTGCAATGATAGACATGGATGGAAATTCGATAGTTATCACAGGTAAATACCTATACATAGAGAGGTGCACTATAGCAAACGCTTATTATGGTCTTGACTTTGAGGATGATGCAAGTGGTTTTGTATACAATAACATAATAGTGAACAGCGAGGATGGAATATACATAGATGACTGTGACAAGTATGAGATAATAATAAAGGAGAACTCAATACTTTACAGTTCTGATACAGGAATAGAATTCTATGATTCAACAGGCATAACGATACTTGAGAATATCATAAAGAACAATGATTATGGCATATATGGTATCAATGAATATCTGATGGTAGATAGTGACTGGCTTCCTGAAGTAAACGAGCTACACAACATATTGATAAAAGGAAACGATATAGGAGTAAACTACAATGAGAACATATACCTTGAATACGTGAACGGTGTGAGCATAGCATCCAACCTTGTATACAGCAATGCGTATGAGAGCGGCATAGAGCTATACTACTGTCCAGTAGTATCCATAACATACAACAAGATACTGGCAAACTATGATAATGGAATCTACTACGAGGGAGATACTGATTGGCCACTTGTAGATACAGATGGTGTTGGTGGAGATGATACAGAAGTATTACTGAGCCTTACTATAAGCTACAACAAGATAATGGGCAACTACTATTATGGCATGGAGATATATTACACACAGAATGTAGTAATAACATACAACGAGATAGTAGGGAATGATGATGCTGCAATATACCTAGAAGGAGATGACCAAGATTTCTTGATGATGCCCATACTCATAGCATACAATACAATAATTGGGAACTACAATGATGGTATATATTTAGAGGATTACGTATCAGATGTATCAATCCTATTCAACAAGATAGTAGGGAATGCAGAAGACGGGATATATGCATATGCATACAATGATGGAGAAGGCTACGGTGAGAATCTACTCATAAAGGGCAACGTTATCACTGGGAATGAGGACGAGGGCATGTATATAGAGTACTGGTATGCTCCAGTGACAATAGAATGGAACACAGTCTTGGGCAACGAGTATGAAGTATATCTATACGATCTTGAGAACCCACAGATAATCCACAACACTATAATGTACACATATTCCGGTGAGGAGGGGATAGACATGGAGTATTGTGAGGAAGGAGGAAGAATAGCATACAACACCATAGCATACAATACAGACAATGGCATTGAAATAGAAGACTCTGATGGTGTAATAGTTGAGCACAATACCATAATAGGTTCTGGAGCAGATGGAACTACTACTGAAGGAGATGGAATCAATGTCTCTGATAGTGATGACATAACAGTACAGTACAATACTATACACAACAACTACGATGATGGTGTAGAATTCTATGATAGCTCTGGATTGATAGCCAACAACATAATAGGACATACTGATGGCAATCTAATATCAGGACAATGGTATGGAATATACATAAACGATTGTGATAGCCCTGACGAGCTAGTTACAATAAGTGATAACATAATAATAGGCAACTATGAAGGTATCGACATCTATAGTTCAGACCCAATAATAGTAAGGAACTACATTGCTAACAACGTATACGGTATATATCTCTATGATTATTCAGACCCAATAATAGGTGGTAGCTATGATAACAGAAACTTCATAATAAGGAACTACTTGGATGGAATATACATATCTGATGTGAATTCAGAACCAGTAATCACTTATAACAACATATACTGGAACGTTGAATTTGGTGTCAATGTGAACGCAGCAGACAGTACCATAGATGCAACATACAACTGGTGGGGTGCTATGGATGGTCCAGGAGGAGATGGTCCAGTAACTCCAGGAGGAATAGGTCCTGGGCATGGAGATGAAGTAATAGCTCCAGTAGAAGCTGTAGGTCCACCTACTACATACTACATAGACTACATTCCTTGGCTAACAGCAATAATACCATAAACTAACCAACCCCCTTTTATTTTTTTTGTTATAGAATATTTCTAGTACGATAAGTCTTATTAACAGAATTAGATAATATATTCTGAAATGAAAAGAACCATAGTAACAATTACAATAGCAATGCTTCTTATTATGCCATTTCTTCTCATTATACCAGTAAGTGCACAGCCCACTATGAAGCTATCAGATGCAATAGAAGGAGGTACTGGAGGTGAATTCTATCTTGATCCAAATATTCTATACACTGGTTGGGTCACAATAGTAGAAGATACATGGATATATGGCAATGGTGCAACGATAGATTTACAATGGGGAAGCATAGACGTCACAGGTGCATACTTATACATAGAGAGGTGCACGATTACAAACGGCGCAAAGATCGTGGCGAGTGGTGCTCTTCAATTCTTATATGGTGCAAGCGGATTCGTTTATGATAATATAATAGTAGGAAACTATGAGGATGGAATATACATAAAGGATTCTTCAAACATAGTGATAAAGGAGAACTCTATAATTCATAATGGTATAGAAGGAGTAGGTAGTAACGGAATAAAGTTCGAGGATTCAAAAGATATAACCATAATTGAGAATACAATTGGTTTGTACGATGATGATCCAAACTCAATGCATAATATAATCATAAAGGGAAACAAGATAGCTACGAATGGTGATGATGGAATAGAGCTTTTCTGGGTGAACGATGTGAGCATAGCATCCAACTTGATATATGCAAATGATGTTGATGGTCTAGGTCTATACATCTGTCCAATAGTATCCATAACATATAACAAGATACTTGGCAATTCAGGGACTGGCATCTTCTACATTGGAGATGACGATTGGCCAGACATAACTACAAGCACTGGTGATCATACAGTGGCATTGAGCTTTACGATAAGCTACAACAAGATAATGGGAAACGGTGCACCAGGTGGGATATTCGCTGAGTACACACAGAACGTTGTAATAATATACAATGAGATAGTAGGAAACGAAGTTTTTGGAATATTCCTCTATGGAGATTTTAAGGGTGACTATTTGATGGAGCCTGTACTGGTAGCATACAATACAATAAGCGGGAACTATTATGGGATATACATGGACTACGTATCTGATGTAAAAATCCTTTTCAACAATATAGTAGGAAACGCCATATATGGGATTGAAATTGATGGGAGAGAATATAGTGAAGATATACTCATCAAGGGCAATGTTGTGAAAGAGAATAGTAGGGGTTATGCGTGCCAACTATCTAACTTCAATGCTCCAGTGATAATAGAGTGGAACACGATTCTAGGAAATGGTGATGATGGAATAAAACTAGACGATGTTGAGAGCCCACAGATAGTTCATAACACAATAATGTATACATATGACAATGGGATAGAAATGGATAGTTGTGATGGAGCAAGGATAGCATATAATACCATATCATACAATACAGGCGATAACATCTTTATAGGTGGCTCTGATGATGTAATCATTGAATATAATACTATAGTAGGGTCTACAGATGATGGAATAGAAGCAGATAACTCTGAGGACATGACGATACAGTACAACAAGATATACGACAATGAAGAGGATGGTATCGACTGGTATGTTAGCTCTGGCTTGATAGCAAACAACATAATAGGCTATGCTGGATCGTTATCAGGAAACGAGAATGGAATATACCTAGATGATTGTCTTAGCACTGTACCTGATATAGGTCTAACAACAATAAGTGATAACACGATAATAGGCAATGATCATGGTATCCACTGTGCTGGTTCAGACCCAACTATAGTAAGAAACTATATTGCTAACAATGTATATGGAATTTGGCTTGAATCTGGTAAAGGGTTAGGTTCAGATGCTACGATAGGAAATACTTACGATAACAGAAACTACATAGTAAGGAACTATAAGGATGGAATATACATAGCTGATGATGCTTCAGACCCTGTAATAAACTACAACAACATATATGGTAATGTTAGATATGGAGTCAATACTGTAGATCGAGGAGTTCTTCCTGATATAGATGCAACATACAACTGGTGGGGAGAGATGAGCGGTCCAGGCAACCCAGATACATTCGGAGTAGGTCCTGGGCATGGAGATGAAGTATCAGATGATATTGACTACATACCATGGCTAACAGCACCAATACCATGATCCCCTTTATTTTTAATCATAGAATAAAACATGCATAATTCTTTGATGTTAAACTCTATTTATGAATCCTCATATTGAGAATAAGCTGATAAGTTAAAAGAGACCAACAAATTCTTTAAGTATCAGTAAATCTTAACCATTGCGATCAAATGATGAAGAAGATGAATTGTAAGATTTTAGCCCTTTATTTGATCTTCTTGATGGTCCTCCAAGCATCATCGATAAGTTGTTTAGAAGTGAATGAGGCAGAAAAGCCATCCTATTCGATTGGAGATCATTGGGAGTATAGTGTTGATGACAAAAAGTTGATGATGGAAAGAAGCTTAACAAAAAGTGTTGTAAACGTGACCAGCGATTACTATATAATAAAGGTGGAAGGTGAGGGAGAATCTTCAGAATACGGAATAACTGTAAAATTTACTGTTGATGGAGAGCTTTACCTACAGAAGTCTGATCTATCCATAGTAAAGGAGAATCTGAAAGAAACCGAGGAAACAACATTTGGAGGAGGCACACCCTTCGTGATAACTGAAATCTCCAACGCAACCTATAGTCCTCCTCTTGATGAGTTTGATTTCCCCATAAGTGAAGGGAATGTTTGGACTGAAAATACAACAAAAACTGTGACTCATCAAACTATCTTTGATGATGTAGCACCGCCGCCAGAAACTACAGATATTAATATTTCTAGAACATACACTTGTATCAAAATGGAGAATGTAACAGTGCCTGCAGGAACGTTTGAAACTTTCCTCATAAATTACACAGATTCTGACGGTGGTTATACAGAGTACTATTACTCTCAAGAAGTTGGTTACTATGTCAAAATATTGTCCTACGATGAATATGGTTTAGAAACCGAAGAAGTGTTGACAAAGTATACTTATACACCATACACACCACCAGCTCCTGTAGATTGGAAGCTCTATTTGGCTATAGGAATTGTTGCAATAGCAATAGCAAGCATTTCTGCCATATTCATCATAAGAAGGAAGAAGACTCTTGCTCCAGCTAAAACTATTTCTTAGTAATATTTCTGTTCATAGGTTCGATTCCCAATAATCATCAACCTTTACTAATCCCAGCTCTTCTTTAATCTTCTCGAATAATTTTTTAATGCCCACTTCATCTTTGATGATGCTATTTATTTATCCTAAGATTATTATTAATAATAATTGATCAAAGGGTTAAAGGTAAGAGAATATAACTCAGGTGGAGGAGGTATCACAAGGCTCATATTAGGAGGATTGCACGGTAGAGAGTATGAGGTCATCAAGAAGATTTTGGATAGGATAAAGCCAAGCCCTTCAGAAGGTCGAGTTGTTATAATCCCTAACGTAAATGTCTCTGGAACGAAATATATAAGCATAATAAACAAAAATTACATAAAGAGCCCAGTAGGTAAGATTTATCTCTCAATCCTTGAACATTACAAGCCTGATGTTGTCGTTGAGCTACATGTATTCAACTCTATAAGCTATGAAAATTTGGTAAATCCAGATAGAATCTATAAAAGAGGGGTGCCAAGGCTAGTGCCTTATAGAGCAGATTTGCCTATAGAAGATCAAATCTTACATGGAGGACCTCCACCGTTTGTTAAGGATAGATTTAAGGAGCATGCATCTTACATAACTCTAGAGATTCATGAGAAATATGGTAAGAAAGCTGAAAATACTCTGCTCTTCATTCTAAATTCTGTGATAAATTCCAATAGCGTTAAAGAGATAAGGGATAAGCTTAAGGAAAAGTATAAAGAATCTATGAGAGAGGCAGAGATATTGCTTTACGATTATCTATCAAGGGTGACTTAGATGCAAAAGATGGAATATGATGAAGCCATGAAAAGAGCATGTGAAGAGATAGCAAGATCATTGATAACTAAAGAATTCGATGAAGAAGACTTGATGAAGATTATAAACTCCGTGTGTGAAAAGTATGGGCTAAAATCTCTGCCAAGCAAAAGCATGATTTTATCATTTTTAAAAGATAATGAGAGATTTAAGAGAATCCTTAAAGTAAAGCCAGTTAGAACAGCATCTGGAATAGCAGTTATAGCAGTCATGAGTAAGCCTTATCCATGCCCTCATGGAGCTTGCATTTACTGTCCAGGAGGTTATAAATTCTCGACACCACAGAGCTACACTGGTCAGGAGCCAGCAGCATTAAGAGGAGTGCAGAATGATTTCGATGCATTTAAGCAAGTATCAGCAAGAGTTAATCAGTTGAGAGCTATTGGTCATGATGTCGAAAAGGCTGAAATAATAATAATGGGCGGAACATTTCTTAGCCTCCCTATAGAATATCAGAGAGAATTCATAAAAGGTTGCTATGATGCCTTGAACATGACTTATTCTAAGGATCTTGAAGAAGCTAAAATTATAGCTGAGAATTCTAAGATAAGGAATGTTGGCACGACTATAGAGACTAGGCCAGATTTTTGTAAGGAGAAGCATGTTGATTTGATGCTTAGCTATGGAGTAACAAGAGTAGAGATAGGAGTCCAAGCCCTTGATGATAAAATCTACAGTCTAGTTAAGAGGGGGCATACTGTAAGAGATGTAATAGATGCCTTTAGAATTGCCAAAGATTCTTCTCTTAAAATAGTTGCCCATATGATGCCAGGGTTGCCAAGCTCAAACCCAGATAGAGACTTTGATGATTTCAATCGCCTTTTCAATGATCGTGATTTTAAGCCAGATATGTTGAAGATTTATCCAACTCTAGTGATTGAGTCTTCTGAGCTCTATGAATGGTATTTAGATGGAAAATACAAGCCTTATGATGATTATACTATGATAGAGCTCTTAGCAAAAGTGAAAGCGATAGTTCCAAGATGGATGAGAATAATGAGGATTCAAAGGGATATACCAGCAAGACTAATCATAGCAGGTATGAAAAAGAGCAATTTGAGAGAACTAGTGCAAAGAGAATTGTTAAAGATAGGTAAAAATTGCCAGTGTATAAGATGCCGTGAAGTTGGCTTAAAGAAATTGAAGTATGAGATAGATATAAAGCCTGAAAATATAAAATTGTTAAAGCAAATTTATGAGGCATCTAATGGGATCGAGGTATTCATATCTTATGAAGATGTTGTAAATGATACATTGATAGGATTCTTAAGGCTAAGGTACCCATCAGAAAAAGCCCATAGAAAAGAGATCAGTTCAAAAACATGCTTAGTTAGAGAGTTGCATGTATATGGTAATATGGTACCTATTGGAAAAAGATATGATGATAGTTATCAGCACAAAGGCTTTGGAGCAAGATTGATGAATGAAGCTGAGAGAATAGCTAAAGAAGAATTTGATGCAAAGAAGATGGTTGTGATGAGTGCCATAGGGACTAAAGAATACTATAGAAGGCTTGGATATGAGAAAGAAGGACCATACATGGTAAAGAGCATCGATTAAATAGTTTAAAGTTAGAAAATGAAGCTAAATTATGGGCAATCTTTAACTATTCCTGATACTTTACTCAAATTAGCATGAGCAGAAAGAGGGTATCGATAAAGCCGAGAAGGTTCACAGCAATATTAATGAAGGCTGAAGAAGGGGGTTATTCAGTTCAATGCCTAGAATTGCCAGCAGCGATAAGCCAAGGCGAGACAAAGGAAGAGGCTATCAAGAATCTAAAGGAAGCTATTACATTAGTGCTTGAGCATTTAGAGGAGAAGGCTAAAGCTCAGAAGGCTGAAGTTTTAGAAGTTGCTGTCTAAATGGCTCTCCCTATTCTCAATTGGAGAGAAGTTGTTAAAGCGTTAGCAAAGAGGGGATTCAAGCCAGTAAGGCAGAGGGAGAGTCACATAATAGTCGAGAACCTTGAGGGAAGACTAGTGGTAGTTCCAAGGCACAATCAGATAAAAAGAAGAACGTTAATGTCGATCATCGAGCAGGCTGGCTTGACAAAGAATGAGTTCATTAAACTTTTGGAGGAGGGTTAACAAAATTCTTTGCTCTCGGCAAAGAGGCATTTTAACATACTTCATTATAACATTAATAAAGGCGCTATTAAAAAGCTAAATGCACCATTTATTCCATGAACTATAATACATGGCCAAATGCTTCGCTCTCTGAGGTAAAGAATTACAAGTCCTGCTGAAAGAACCCCCACGTCTAATGTCGGTCCCAAACCGAAAAACTTGAGGTGCACAAAAGTAAAGGCTATCCAAGATATGAGTCCTGCCAACCAAATTTTCCCTGTTAGCGAGGTTAATCTTTCAATGATATATCCTCGATAAAATACCTCCTCAAGAAAAGTTCCAGTAAGAAAAAGGCTGAAGAGAATGGGGAAACTATGTTCTCTTATCATGGGCTGGAGACTCCTTAGTCCCTCAAGTCCGATTGCTTCCAGAATGAAACCACTACCAATCCAAGCTATTAGAAGTATAAAGTATGTCAGAATACCCATCCAAAAATATCTCCATTTAAAATTTCCAAACCCAATGCTTGCTAATTTGTTGCCCTCAATTTTAGGGATCCAGAAAGCGAGTAATACTAAAAGAATCAACCATTCTACTAGAACAGCCATTCCAATATGAATATCTCCCGCGTGCTCTGGAAGGAAAACATCACGCAGTATAAACTCACTAGCCAAAATAATGGCTAAACCAATTACACAGAGCCACTTCTTAGGAAATTTTCTCATTTTTCTTCACTTTGGCTTTTTTACAAGCTTTACTGTTGGAACTTCCTAATAACATTCGATCCATCAGCATTGATAAAGCTTATTTCTTATAAGAATTCCATTAGAAGTATGGGCGAATTAGTAGGTTACAAAGGCTCTTCATTAGAGCTATTAAAGAAATCAAGTGCAGCTATAGGAGATTTGATAGAGATCATAACTCATAAAATGAGATATGAAGGAATTCTAATGCCAAGGTATGAATATGCTGACGATCTTCACATAGTGATAAAACTTCCTAATGGCTATAATATTGGTATCGATGTTAGAAACATTCAATCCATAAAGAGAATATCTGAAGGAGTTAAACCTCATTTCAAAGCCCCACCTAAGCCGTCTATAAATCCTGAATTGCCAAAAGTATCAATAATAAGCACAGGAGGTACAATAGCGAGCAGAGTAGATTATAGGACTGGTGCAGTTCATCCGGCTTTATCAGCCTCTGACCTATACTCAGTAGTCCCTGAACTATCTCAATACGCTTTGATAGATGCTGAAGTTCTTTTCAGCATATACAGTGAGAACATGAAGGCTGAATATTGGAGAGAAATAGCATTAAAGGTTAAAGAGAAGGTAAAAGATGGTTATCAAGGCATAGTGATAACTCATGGAACAGATACAATGGGCTATACATCTGCTGCATTAAGCTTTGCCCTCTCCAATGTGCCAATACCTGTTGTATTGGTTGGCTCACAAAGATCATCAGATAGACCATCTTCAGATGCAGCATTGAATCTGATAAGTGCTGTTTTAGTAGCATCAAAAGTTCCTTTCTCAGGAGTATACGTTGTTATGCATTCTGGCATAAGTGATGATATTCTAGCAGTTCATCTTGGTACTAAGGTTAGGAAGAACCATACTAGCAGAAGAGATGCTTTTGAGTCTGTTAATATTCCTCCAGTAGCTTATGTTAGGGGCAATAAAATCGAGAATATTATGCCTGATCTTCCTCCTAGAAGAGATGATAAGGATTTTGATGTTAAGCCGGATTTTGATGTTAGAGTTGCATTACTGAAGTTTTATCCTAACTTTGATCCTGAGATCATAGGCTATCTTATCGATAAAGGTTATAGGGGAATAGTTTTAGAAGGTACTGGCTTAGGTCATGTGAGTAATTATTGCTATGAAAAATTGAGGGATGCTATAGATAAAGGATTGTTAGTAGCAATGACGTCTCAATGCATTTGGGGGAGAGTAAGAATGACTGTTTACGATACTGGACGTGATTTGCTGAATATAGGAGTGATACCTCTTGAGGATATGTTATCTGAGACTGCATTGGTAAAGATGATGTGGGCATTGGGCAATTCTGATAGCATAAATGAAGCAAAGGATTTGATGAGGAGGAATATAGCAGGCGAGATAAATTACAGATCAGATTTAGAGAGGAGACCAGTTAGATGATATGGTGAAGAATTTGATAGATTATAAAAATATAGGATTAAAGGTAGGACTTGAAATACATCAGCAACTGGCAACCAAAAACAAGCTCTTCTGTCATTGTGAAAAGTTTCAATCTGATGAATTTGAATTTTCTTTCAATAGAAGGTTAAGACCAACTCAAAGTGAAATGGGTCAAGTCGATCCAGCAGCCATGTTTGAATTTAAGAAGGGAAAGGTGATAAATTATCATGCCAATCGTGGAAGTTCTTGCCTTGTAGAGGCTGATGAAGAGCCCCCTCATGATCTGAATATGGAAGCTGTAGAATCTGCTTTAATAGTAGCCTTGGCTTTAAGATCGAACATAGTCGACGAGTTACATACAATGAGAAAGATAGTCATAGATGGCTCTAATACAACTGGCTTTCAAAGGACTATAATAGTTGCCCTTGGTGGATTGCTCAAAACAAAAAATAGAGATGTACCAGTCCAAACTATATGCCTTGAAGAGGATGCTGCAAGGCTTGTTGGAGACCATGATGTTTATCGAGAATACTATTTAGATAGACTATGTGTACCATTAGTTGAGATAGCTCTAGCACCTGTGGAGGGTTCTCCTGAAGAAATTCAAGAGATAGCTCTATCATTAGGAAGGCTTTTGAGAGCTACTAGAAGAGTGGCAAGAGGTCTTGGCACTATAAGGCAGGATGTTAACATATCTATAAAGGGAGGAAAGGTAGTAGAAGTGAAGGGAATTCAGAAGCTTGACCTTATATCAAAGATCATAGAGTTTGAGGCTCTAAGGCAGAAAGGCTTGATGGAGATAAAGAGTGAGCTTGAGAAGATAGGAGTTAAGTCAGAAGATATAGGCTCGCCTTTAGATGTGACAAAGATATTTAAAGATACAGAGTGTGAGTTGATAGAAAAAGCTGTAGAAAAAGATGGTATAGTATTAGCAGTGAGGTTAAAGGGCTTCTCTGGATTATTAGAATATGAGCCTTATCCAGATATTAGATTGGGTAAAGAGATGGCTGAGCTTGTCAGATTTTATGGATTAGGTGGCATCTTTCATTCAGACGAGCTCCCTAGCTATGGGATAAAGATGAACGAAATAGATAGTTTAAAGAAATTATTGGAAATATCTAATAAAGATGCATTCATACTCTTAGCAGGACCAAAGGATAACATTTTTGATGCCATGATGGCATTAATTGAGAGGGCAAAAGATGCTCTTCAAGGAGTTCCTTATGAGACTCGTGGTCCAACTCCTGATAGTAAGACTAGGTTCATAAGACCTAGACCTGGGCCTGCAAGAATGTACCCAGAGACAGATATGCCTCCAATACCTATCACAAAAGAATTATTGTTAAAGCTCGAAAAAGAAGTCCCCAAACCTTGGGAGGAGCAGATAGAGGATTATGTATCCAAGTATGGGTTAAGCTATAAACTAGCATTAAAAGTCTTTGATTCTGAGTACTCAGAAATATTTGAAATTATAACATCTAAAACAAAGATCCAGCCAAGCTTTATAGCAGCTACATTGACTGAAACTCTTGTCAGCCTATCTAGGGCTGGCTTTGACATAAATCGCCTTGATGAAAACGATTTGATAGAACTATTCTTGAGACTTGATGAGGGAAGAATATCAAAAGAGGCTTTACCTCAAGTCCTTGAAGTATTGCTAAAGGGAGAAGCAAGAAGAATTGAAGATGCCATAAAGAAGCTTGGAATAGTAACAATTTCAGAGGATGAGCTTTCACAAATAGTTGAGAAGATAGTGCAAGAGAGTAAAGAATTGATAAAAGAGAGGGGAGAGCGTTCCTTCAGCATACTTATGGGCAAGGTCATGAATATTGTAAGAGGACGAGTAGATGGTGCAAAGGTTGGAGCTATTTTGAAAAAAAGAATTGAAAATGTGATAAAAGAATGAGCATGATTCATACAGTAAAGATAATAAGCAACTATTTTCATATTCATTTTCAATGTCTGAGAATCTTGTGAAGATAAGAGTAAGGCTGGGTGTAAATGAAGCTGAAATAGAAGCACCTCTCTCAGCAGTAAAAGAAGCCATTCATTTGATCCCTGAATTGGTTCAGCATTTACCTAAGAGCATAACTACTCAACCTTTGCAAACGAAACCTGAGGCCATAACTGAGATTTCTTCTAAAGAGGAAAATTTGACTGAAAAGCCTAAAATCTTGCCTGAAATAAAAGTAGAGAAGGATGATTCTCTTCCTAACGTGATAACGAAATTCTTTAAAGATGAATGGGGAAGGCATCCCCGCAAACTTAGCGATGTAAGAGATGTGCTAGAGTCCTATGGCTTGATCTATCCAAAGCAATCAGTGGCTGTAGCTCTCCTTAGACTTGCCAAAGAAGGTAAGTTGAGGAGGTTCAAGGATGAGAGTGGGGAGTTCGTCTACACATCTTCTACAAGCCTCGCTATAAGTAGCCCTTTAACCATTTCCGAAAATGTTAATTCTGATAAAGATGATAGCATTATGGATAAGGGTGGTGCATTAGAGTGAGCAAGGAGCAAAAGAGTCTTAACGTAACTATTACCTACGGCGAATTAAAGGCAGAGTTCAGCGGTGATCCACAGTATGTATTGGCATCTATTAATGAATTCTTGGCTAAGCATATACCCACTATAGAGCTTGCTTCCAAAGTTACTATAAACTACTCTTTGAACGATTTGATAGGCATGTTTGGAGATTATGTAAAGATAACGCCAGAGGGTCCAAGGGTCTGGATGGGTGAACAAAAATTAAGTGATAAAGGCATTTTAGGGCTACAACTTGTAGCAGCCAAGATAAACCATGAGAGTGGAAAGGTAGCTTTACCATCTCTCACTTTAGCTGAGATGAGATCTGCTACTGGTCTTAACCCAAAGTCCATAAGCTCTAGGATGAGTGAAATGTTGAAATGGGGATATGTAGATAAAGAGACAAGTGAGGAAGGCGTGCGCTATAGGATAACGACTCAAGGCATTCATTGGCTAAACCAGATGCTTATGAAGAAGGTTGGAAAGTCTTAAAACACTTTAGGCTTAGAGCATTAAAAGTTAATTGCTTTTTTCATTTTAGTTCTTTTAAATTGTTTAGCTAAGTTCTGACTTTAGAACAAATTCTCCCTTATCGTTCTAATGAATAGTATTATCTATTAACTTAGATATTAATTAATGGGTTGAGGCTAAAGACTTATAGTATTATTGGGATATTTATCGCACTAATCATAATAGGATTTTATCTTTATCCAAAGCCCTTTGTAACAAATGAGAGCTTTGAGAGTGGTCTTGGTGAATGGAGCAAAGATGCTCATGTTCCCTTAGACCCTAACAATCCTGGGCATTATGTTTTTTGGAATATTTCTCGAACAAATTCTTTGGCTTACTCTGGATCATACTCTTTAAATTTTTCTATAGATGGAAGGCAGGATGATGGAACAATATGGATAGAAAGAAGGATACCTGTGAAACCTTATTCGAATATTCAAGTAAAAGTCTCCTTCCATTTATACAGTGAGTCTGAGAACCAAGTGAATATAATTGCTGGCGTCGTTGTTTTCGTAGGGACTTATGATCCTGAGGTTGAAGATAATTTTCAATCTTTAGGACAAGCAAATCAAGTTTCAGGCTGGAAAGAGTACAATTATATAGCAAGTTTGAATACAAGCTCAAGTGATGAGGTATGGGTTGCTGTTGGAATTACAGTGCTCTGGGAGACCTACATGAACTATTATATAGATAGTGTTACAATCCATATAATTTATGAGTGAACAATGGTAGATCAAAAAGAAGGCTCTCTATCATTTATGATCGAGGAAAGGTACGATCTTGGCAATCTAGTGACCTTCATACCAAACAAGAAAGTTCCTATACATAATTGGTTCTACTTTAAAGAAGGTTTCTCAAGAGACTTCATCTTACTCATGCTCGACTGGCTCAAGATCAAGGGTAATTATTGGATATTTGATCCTTTCTGCGGCTCAGGGACAACGTTGTTGGCATCGAAGGAAGCTGGAGTTAATGCTATTGGGGTTGATGCTTCGCCCCTCGCAGTCTTCGTTACACAAGTAAAGACAGAGAATTACGATTTGGAGAAGATTAGAGATAATGCTAGAGAACTCTTCTCAAAGAGATTTAAAAAGTATGAAATTAAAGGATTAAGCCCTTTGACTAAGAGAGCCTTTTCGAGATACTCTCTTGAAGATATAATATTCTTCAAGGAAGAGATTAAAAGCATAGACGATCCTAAGATAAGAAATTTCTTCACATTGGCTTTGATGAACTCAGCGAATAAAGTTACTTATGCATATAAAGATGGTAGCGTCATAAAGATACGTGAAAAGCCTACTATCCCTCTAAAGAAGGTATTTAAAAGAATTGTAAAGAGGATGATCCATGATTTAAAGAGAGCGAATTACAAAGGCTCTGAAATAAAAGTCTACCTTGGAGATGCTAGAAAGATGGATTTCCTTCCAGAAAATTACTTTGATGCTGTTGTAACCTCGCCTCCATACCTGAATAAGATAGAGTACACAAAAGTTTACTCAATAGAGTATGAATTATTCTTTGAAGACTTCAAATTCGATAGCTTGAGATCGTATATTGGATTAAGCCCGAAGCATGTTAAAGATTTATTCCCAGAATTGAACTTGCCAGATGTAGCAAAAGCATACTTGCAAGATATGAACGATTCACTCAAAGAGATTTACAGATTTATGAAAGATGGTGCTAAGTGCTCCATGGTAGTTGCTGAAGGCGCTTTTCCAGATAGAATAGTGCCAGTAGATTTGTTGATGGCAAGTTTGGCAGGGAGGATAGGCTTTAAGGTTAAGAAAATGGTTGTTGCTAATAGAAGAGTTGTGACCAGAGATAGGACTGTTAAGATAGGAAGAGCAAGAGAGAGCATAGTTATAATGGAGAAGTAAAAAGGTTCTTAAAAAAGAGGATGCTGAAGAATGTATTCGTATCGCTAAGGAGGCAGCTGAGATTGTACGAAGAACGATTAGAGATTCTTAAGAACTGGAAGGAATATGTGAAGAGGATCGCAGGCGTAAGCGAGAAACTTTTAGAGGGTTGTGAAGTCTATGTGTTCGGAAGTGCCATTAAAGGCATGCTGACTGCAGCCAGCGATATTGACGTGCTAATTGTAACCGAAAATTTGCCTAAAAAGATTCTTGAGAGAGCTAGAGTAAAGGATGAAATAGAAAGGTTGGCATGCTTACCTCCATACCACCCTATCCAAATACATTTACTAACCAAAGAAGAAGCAAAACATAGCTCTATCTACTATAAGATCATCAAGGAAAGCATAAGAATAGCCTGATCTTGACGGTTTACCTATAAGTCGAGGGAGAGGTTTAAGAGAGCGTTGAATATAATGTTAACCTGTTTTTCCCTTACCTAAAAGTTTATGATAAAGAGCAATAAGCCTTACCTATCCAATGAAGTACATATTGATAATTGGGGATGGAATAGCAGACCGCCCATTAAAAGAGTTAGGTGGTAAGACACCTTTACAGGTAGCTGAGCATCCTAACATGGACTTTATAGCATCCCATGGATCATGTGGAAGATTAAGCACTCTGCCTCAAGAATTGGATACAGGCACAGATGTTGCCATCATGAGCATATTAGGCTATGATCCTAGAAAATTTCATACTGGAAGAGGATCATTGGAGGCAGCGAGCATTGGAGTTAAACTTAATGAAAACGATATCGCCTTTAGATGTAATCTAATAACTGAAAGGAACGGCATCTTGATAGACTACTCTGCAGGGCATATTAAGACAGAGGAGGCTAGAGAGCTTTTAAGATGTTTAAAAGATGCTTATGAGAAGCCTAGGGAGATAGAGTTCTTTGTGGGTGTGAGCTATAGGCATCTGCTCGTTCTAAAAGGAAATAGATACTCTAATAGAATTACATGCACACCTCCTCATGATGCCTTGAATAAACCTATTTCAGAGATTCTCCCAAGAGAAATCGATGAAAAAGGTGTGAAGACAGCCCGAACTCTAAAAAAGATGATGATAGCTTCTAAAGATATACTATCAGATCATCCTATCAATAGAAAGAGAATTGAGAAAGGAATTAACCCTGCGAATATGATATGGCCGTGGGGTCAGGGAATAAAGCCAAAATTTCAGCCCTTTTATGATATACATGGTATTAAAGGTGCAGTAATATCTGCAGTGGATATAGTTAATGGAATAGGAGTCTTTGCAGGAATGGATGTGATAAGAGTTCCAGGTGCTACAGGTTATTATGATACAAATTATGAAGGGAAGGCAGATTACGCTTTGGAGAGTTTAAAAGATCATGATTTCGTTTTGATTCATGTGGAAGCTCCTGATGAGGCAAGTCACATAGGTGATCATAACTTAAAGATAAAGACGATAGAGGATTTGGATAAAAGGTTGATTGGTAGAGTATTAAATGGTCTTAAAGGTGATCATACTATTGCAATTTTACCAGACCATGCTACTCCAACAGAATTGAGAACTCATGTAAGAGACCCTGTTCCCTTCGCTATATTCTCAACTTCTCAAATCAAAGGAGATAAGGTCAAGCATTTTGACGAGGTTTCAGTAAAAAAAGGATCTTTAGGGCTTATGGAAGGAGTTGATTTCATGCCCCTCTTTCTTGGACGAAGCAGATTCTCTACTAAATGAACCTCTTAAAAGAGTTTGATCCAATTTCTTGGTCGCTCTTGATCTCACTTTCATACCGATGAGGATGAGGAAGAGGAAGAAGGCTAATCCTACCAGCGTCATGCCAGCAGGGTTGTCCATTCTATTCTTGTCCATTTCTTGAATCGGAGCGAGAATTACGAAGAAACTCAGAGCGCCACTGACCAGTCCATAACTGTGCATATCGCTGATTCCTCTGCGAGAGAGTCTGACTATAAAGAGGGAAAAGCCCATGATTACAATGGCGCCTATGACCATGGTTAATAGAGGAAATGGAATGATATGGGGAAGAGCGCCAAAAGTGATGAAGAAGGTCAGTGTCATAAAGAAGCCTATCAGCCAGAAGAGCCAAGCAGATGCATTAATTCTATTCTTCCCCGCTTTCAGAACAGGAAATCTCCTCGCGATGTAGACCAGCAGAGCTATTATTATTATCGAGCCAAAGATCTGTTCAAAAGACAGAGGATAAGAGGTTAGAAAGATGTGGCCGAATAGCACGATGAATGAGAGAAGGATGAAGAAGCTCATCAAGGCTCTATTGCCAACCCGATTTGTCTCTTTATAAGATGGATAGATCAGATCGACTATAAGTATGGGTATTGCTATGCTAAAGATGGAATGGTATATGGTCAACCACTCAGCCCAGACCCAGTTCACACCAAGCCATCGGCCATAAGTCCCTAATATTCCTAGATCCATCCAATTTGGATCGAAGAAGCTCTTGACCATCAACCCCTCTTCCACTATCCCGTACGCAGCACCTAGCAACAAGATAGATGGCCATCCCTTTCCCCATCTCCTTGTCAACTCCCTGATGATGATAGCTCCGCTTCCATAGAGAGAAGCAAGAAGGAGAAAGACTATTGGGTTGAAGAACTCTAACGGAGGGGATGAGCCCGAAAGAAGCTCAGCGATCATAGGGGAAAGTATGAATAATGCTATAGTTGGTCTAAGCATGGTTGGGTTTGGCAAGTCGAGTTCAACAGAATACTTGGGCAAACATAGATAAAAATGCTTTATGAAATTTTTAGCTATTTATGATTATATTGTAATATAAAAGCACCCTACTTCTGATAAATACTCAGATTCTTTGCTCAATTATTCAAAAGTGTTGTCATATGAATAGATGCTTTCTTGCCCAAAGGGCTACATTCACAAGGCTTATCATAACTGGCACTTCAATCAATGGCCCTATTACCGTGGCGAATGCCTCCTGTGAAGCTAGACCAAATACGGAAACTGCAACAGCTATAGCTAGCTCAAAGTTGTTGCTAGCTGCTGTGAAGGCGAGTGAGGTTGTTCTTCCATAATCTAGCTTTGAGTAATAACCTAATGCAAATGATGCTAAGAACATTATAATAAAATACGCCAGCAAGGGGATCGCTACTCTGACAACATCAAGTGGTAGGCTAACTATGTATTCGCCTTTAAGGGAGAACATGACCACTATGGTGAATAAGAGGGCGAAAAGAGAGGTGGGGCTCAGCTTGGACATTAGGACGTTTTCATACCAAGCCTTTCCCTTTGTCCTCATAAAATAGAATCTGGTTATCATCCCTCCGAAGAAAGGAATCCCTAGGTAGATCGCCACAGACTGGGCTACTTCTATCAAGGATATGTGAACAACAAACCCATGTCCTGAAATCCAAGAGCTAACCACAGTTATGTAGAAGTAGGCTAGGATTGAATACATTGCTATCTGGAAGACGGAGTTCAGGGCTACAAGTATGGCTGCCCACTCATTATCCCCTTCTGCAAGACTGTTCCAAACTATCACCATAGCTATACACCTTGCCAGTCCTACTATGATTATCCCATTTCTGAAGGCCGGGTGGTCAGCAAGGAATATCCAAGCCAACATGAACATCAAGAATGGCCCAATTATCCAGTTCAGGGTCAGCGAGGTTGAGAGCATGGTCTTTGAGCCTTCAGCCCTGACTATCTTCCTCAGATCTTCATACCGGACCTTTGCTAAGGGGGGATACATCATCCAAATTAGGCCTATGGCTATGGGAATTGATGTTGTGCCGATGCTCATGGAGCCGATGATGTCAGCGGTTTCAGGGAAGACATATCCTAAACCAACGCCGAGCATCATGGCCAAGAATATCCAGAGGGTGAGGAACCTGCTGAGTAGTGGTAGTTGACTCTTGGCCTTTTCATTCATAGGAGTTCATTTCTGCAACAAAGATCTTCATAGTAACATATTTAAGTTTATTTATCTAAACGGGATAAGTGATAAGATGAGTGCAAAGACGTTAGGAAATGTGGAAGTTCTTGGGCCTGGAGTCCTCTTCACTCCGGCACTCATCAATAACGAGATCGTATCTCAAGGAAAGATACTAAAGTATGAGGAAGTGAAGAAGTGGTTCGTGGATAGAGTAGCTGGCTAGATGGAGAAGAGATCTTGACGGATAATCTGCTGGAAGAGGAGGCTAGGACCATACTCTTAGGCGATAGCGAAGCCGCCATAAACGCTACTCGGAGAGCCCTTGATAATGGACTCAACATCGAGGATATTATACTGAGGGGCGTCCTCAAAGCATGGATGGATTACAGTGAATGGTACCATCGAGACCCTGACGGTGCACTGAGTAGATGGTCTGAATGCTATATCGCAACACATAAGGTATTAAGACTTCTTGAGGCGAGGATATCGCCTACACCAAATCCACTCTTTACCGTACTAGTGATAACTGTGAAGGGCGAAGGTCACATTGTCGTAAAGGATCTACTTACTGTCTTGCTGAAAGCAAAGGGATTAAAAGTCTATGAAATGCGGAAGGGAGTAGTCATAGAGGAAATATTGGAGCATCTGTCAGACCCTTCTCTTAAATTTGTCATAATATCTTGCACACAGGAAGAGACTAGAGAATCGATTATTGATCTTATAGAAAGAATAAGGGAGATTAGATCGGATCTAAAGATCGTGACAGGAGGGCCTATAGCCGAAGGTCTCGGTGCAGACATTGTAATCTCCGACCCCTCAAAACTCTTTGATACCCTAATTGATGATACAAAAAGTAATTGTTAAGCCTTCTTCTGTGTAATTTTTGGTTAATGGTTATAATAAACTAAAATGGTGACGTGAGCACCATCTACGCAAGATTGCAACGCTTAGTTTCCTCTGAAATATGTAAAGCGGGGAATGTAGAAAAGTATGCCGCAGAGTTGAGACTTCTCGCTGGAAGTGTTGGTGACGATGCCCTGTTCAGGTCTAAGGAGAAGTTCTTCAAGACGCTCGGTGACTCAAGTCGACTTAGAATAGTCAAGATGCTTGCTGTGAAGGAGATGTGTGTCTGTGAGATAATGGTTGCATTAGATGTCACTCAACCTAATGCGTCACATCACCTAAACATACTTGAACGGGAAGGAATAGTCAAAAAGAGACGTGAAGGGAAATGGGCTCTCTACAGCCTCAATATGCCGGAGATACTGGCGTTGATAAACGGCTTCTTTATTCGAAAAAAAGAAACACATAACCTCTTTAGGACTGCCAACTATTATGGTGAGTGTTGTATTCCTCTCAAGCTACACATTATTGGCTCCACCTGTAACTATATTTAAGTGAACATGTTGGTGAGGGGGTGGGATTTCGACCTTAATTTACCGGTAGAAAATACTTGTAAAGCACCTACTTTATTTGGAATTGGATAATAGCTTTCGTAATGCTTCTCGCTATGGTTCTTATCTACTTGTTATTATCTCTCTAAAAATGCGGGTTTGTTTTGGAAAATATCAGACATAATATTTAAGGAATCTTAAGTAATCTGGTTTGCGCCAATTTAATCTCTAAAAGCCGAGGATCTGTTGTAACTAAGGTTCCTCCTAGCATTTTTGCGACTGCCACGATATAGGCAT
>JACGUK010000068.1 GCA_024256265.1 archaeon | reverse complement strand
CGAGAGGGCTAACAGGATTATTGGCTATGCTGTTGTAGGCATCCCGAAGGGCGGAATGCACTTAGCCCGCCTTTATGACTATTGCTTTTTAGAAGGCGACAAAGCTACAGCTTTAGAATTAATTGGACATTGCATAAGTTTCGCAAGAAAAAACAAGGCGCTCGGAATAATTTTTGTACCATGTAAGCAAGATGAAATTGCTCTGGAACTTTGCCGAAAGTTTGGCTTTATCAGTCGACCTAATAAGTACTACGTGCTCGCTCATCTAATAAACGATTTTAAATTTTATGAAAAAATCTTTGATGTACTTAACAGCCAGACCGAAAAACTTCCAAGTTGCAGAAAGATATTGGAGGATTTAAACTCTAATTTGGTCATACGTTTGAGACCTTTCCAGAAGACCCTCAACTCTTATAGAAGTTTCACTATTCAAATCCAGAGTGGAAAATTTAACTTAACGTCTGGAGAAACGGAAACCTTTGATGCAATCGTAGAATGTGACACGACCACTTTCGTAAAACTCCTTTTCGGAACCATAAGGCTCACCAAAGCTTTGATCATGAGAAGAATCAGGATAAGCCCGCTCTGGAAACTCCCCCTCGTTTTTAAGATATTTTCACGGTTACCGGTACCCTACCCTGTTTACATACCGTATGGAGAGTGGCTTACCCATTAAAGCCAGAAACGTTCGGACGATCACGTTTTTCTAGCCTTCAAAACTATGGCGTAATGACTCGAGGAGCTCGCTTCAGCGCAAAAGGCGGGCGATCATTAGACCCAATTTTCTATTCTAATGGGGTGCGCGCTGGAAGTAAGCCTGGGCTTCAAATAAGCCAGGTCTTCAAACCCCATCAGTAAAATAAGACGCTCCAGTTGTATCCCGGAGAAGCCATCTTTCTGATAGTCCTAAGCACAAAGTTGGGCCTAAGATAGAAACACAAACGGGCCAATTTGACGGCAGCTGTTAGATCTTTTCCCGTTAATCCTTCAGGGACAAACTGTGGGTGTGGGGCGGAATAACGGGTCTCCAGATAGTCTATTTCACTTATGATGCCCTCTTTAACAGCCAAATCAAATAGTTCTGTGCCCGGCAGAGGAGACGCAATGAAGAAGTAAGCATAGTCGGGGTCTAAGTCCTTCGCAAATTTTATTGTCTGTTGAATGGTTTCTTTATTCTCGCCTGGAAGCCCAAACATAAACCAACTGAAGACTTCGATACCCGCTTCCTTAGTCCATTTAACCGCGTTTCGAATTTGCTCCACTGTGATGCCTTTCTTTGCTCTGTTAAGAACCTCCTGGGAACCAGATTCTACTCCATAGCTTATCGAAGTGCATCCGCTTTTCTTCATGGCTTGTAAAAGGCCCTTGTTAACACAGTCTACGCGAGTTAGGCACATCCAATTGATGTCTAAGCCACGTTTGATGATTTCGTCGCATAGCGTCTTAGTCCATCCCATGTCTAAGGTGAAATTGTCATCCTTGAAATCGATGCTCTTTGCATGATAATTTTGCATCAAAAACTCTATCTCCCTAATGACGTTTTCTACACTCCTTGCTCTATGCTTGTGGCCATGAATCTTTGGAATGGAACAGAATACGCAGTTGTAGGGGCAACCTCTGGAGCAGATCATGGTAACAGGGTAGGGCTTGCCAAGAACAGAATATAATTGAGGAGGAAGGTGATGACGCGCCGCGAATGGCAGTGAGTCCAGATTCGATATAGGTGGTCGAGGTGATGTTTTAATTATTTTTCCATCCTTGTCTTTAAATGCTATACCTAGAATTTTAGTCAGGTCGCCATTTTTCTCCAGCGCGTTAACTAAATCCAACATGGTGTACTCACCCTCTCCTATTACAGCTATGTCTATCGCCGTTCGACGAAGGAGATCCTCACTACAAAGGCTAGGATGAGGACCTCCAGCTATAACTGTGCACTCGGGGGCTATAGACTTAACCATCTTTGCAAGATGCGCAACGTTTGGGACATCTTGTGTGAAACAGGTGACTCCCACAATATCAGGCTTGTATTTTGAGACAATGGATTCGATTTTCTTCCAGTTTAAATGAAGAGCGAGCGCATCAATTAGTTTAACCCTGACATCGTTTGCTTCTAAAACAGCGGCTATGCTGGCTAGGCCTAAAGGGAAGAAAGCCTTTACATGCACCCATGGAGGGTGAGGTGAAGGACACTTAAGTAATAAAACTTTCATTCTTACCCCCCGTTTATCTACTCATACAAACAACCTTCCTTTATCATCCGTCTACTAGTTATCCGATTCTCATTAAAGATAAACAGCAGTTTTAATACTCTAATGGGCGTTGCCTTAGTTTCTAGCGCCAAAAACGAGGAGAGAAAACCACTATAATGATCTCTTTCCCTCGGCGCTATGCGAATGTAGTAATTGATCACCGTCCGAATTATGTTATACATGGTATTCCAGTTTACGCTGGGTATTGAGTAACAGTCATGAATGTGGGGCAATCCGATTAATTCACCGTTTACTAGCAATCTTAATTTTGTTGGAATCAGATGCTGATATTCTTTTAAACTTTTTGCTTGAAATACTTTCCAATCGTCAAATCAGTTGATGCACGAGCAGGCCCTTCTTCCATTCCATCTTCTTCCAAGATGGAATGGTTTATCTATATTAAGAAGTATATGATCTTTGTTGATATCAAATCGAATGACAAATAAATACAGGCATCAAAAGATAAGAAATAAGCTATCGCTGTCTTTTATCATCATTCTATGTATTTTTACAATTTTAATGTTTTTACAAGCTCCTACAGGTTTAGCTACAACTCAATCTGATGATTTAGATGATCATATGCTTCAAAATGCTGGCTTTGAAAACGGAACTTATGCACCTTGGTTGCCTATGTTGGTAGGCTTAGACGGAATCAAAGAACTGAACGAGTCTATAGCAGATAGGCATTTGAACGTAACCCAAGAATATACTCACTCAGGAAACTACTCCCTTAAGATTTTTAATCTGACAGAAGATTTTACAGATGGAAGATATTTTGGTATAGCCTATGAAATCCCTAAGCCTGAAAGTCCTGTATTAGGTTATCGCCTCTCATTTTGGGTGAGTACAGGAGACTTCATTGACATGACTGCACCTAGCCCAAAGGAATTGAAATGGATGGTCGGAATGAATGTTACTAGTGTTAATGAGCAAGGTAAAATCATATTTCGTACTTCTTGGAACCCTAGCTATCCAGTTACTAATATAACATCACAAATGTATTGGCATAACGAGTGGAAAGAAGTGACGGTATATGTGCCTGGTAATACTGTTCTCATGATCTTACATGTCGATTGGAAGTCACTAGAGCTTGTGCCTTCTGACGCGAAGATTTACATAGACGATGTTTCTCTTACGCCATTCACCATTAATGCGACTACAGATAAACCAAACTACTATTTCGGTGATGTGATTATTACCGCATCTATTTCAAATTACACTGAAGATATATTTAACGTAGAACTTGAGACTGAAATTCTAATGCCTAATGAATTGATCGTAGGACCCATGAGCATGAATGAAGAGAATATAAGTACATACAGTGTTTCTTGGCCTGTTCAGATGCGTTTTTCCCTTAGCGGGCGTTACACCGCTATTGTCTATGTAAGTGCAAATTTTGTAAACTGGCCTCACAATGAGAGCTACGAATTAACTGTGGGCGCTCCAACATCTTTTACAGTGTTGCCAATATTGCCACTAGCAATAAATATGGTTGTAGCCGTGACTATTACAATCGCTATCATAAGATCAGGGTCAGTAAAATTAGATATTTTTATGCTTGTCATCCTTTTTTTGATTTTACTATTATCAGGTTAATCTATCTGGTTTAACGATAAGAAATTCCTATAAATCTTTCTTTCCATCTAAGATTTGCTAGCAAAACATGCATAAGATCATCCTTCATTTTCAGATAACTTGAGTATGCTGACTTCACCCTCCGGAGAAACATACCGCACTTCCACAATCGTCTCATTCAATGTGTATGGGAATTCTGTAGCATTAACAGCGTAGACATGCTCGTATGTGTTCAAGATCATCTCAATATCTGTCGAGTTAATATTGACGCCTACCAACATCTTTACACCCATATGCCTGAAAATATTGATGGGATGGTTTATGAAAGGATCAGAGATGATCTTGACTGAACTATTAACCAAAAGGACAGCATCTTCATTGAAATTCTTAAGCGCCCAGTTTGATGCATTAAGATATACTTCTATAGCATTCCGTGCTTGTTCAGGTGAAATTCTTGGGTACCCAAATATCTCAGGGTTCCCTCTTAAGTATAAATCGTCAGGGGAATGAGACCTTACGAATACCGGTGAGATGGCCAGATATAAGACAATGAACACGATGAGTATTGGAACAAACATCTTTGCAGCTGAGGCAGCTTGATTAAGGAAGGCCAGAACAGGAGATGCGTAGGATAGCGGAGAGATGTTCGGATTAATGAATTGAAGTAAAAGACCGATAAAGGCAATGGATAAAATCCAAGATGTGAAAATTTTGTCCTTTTTCTTAATTGAATAATATAGCCCAAAGAAAAGTAGCAATAGGTAGATACCTTCTTCTCTAATATCCATGTAAATGTGCTGATTAATGACTTGGTATAAGCTCTCTCGGCCCTCTGTTGGACGGGTATAGTTGAAGAAAGTGAACCTTTCTGTGTAGTGTATACTTAAATTCGATAGCGGATTTGTCGTGGTATGATACCAAAACATGCTGATAGGAACTACTAATAAAGAGAACAATACGATAACACCAATGGCTAACTTATCCTTTTTCTTAATTTCATAGTAAAGTGATTTAATATGGTTCAAGCTGATGATACGACCTGAGCTGTAAACAAAGATGATAGACAAGTAGATGATCGCAGTAACCAAGTGAAAATTGAGCAAGCTTAAAATAAGGAATAGCTCTAGAGCACGGATCAAACGAGTCTGTTCTAACGTAAGGAGATATACGCCTATCAGAACCAAAGTCAGCCCGACTATCTCAACAGGCGAAGTCGATCCATTTGTGAACCTGATATGATCACTCAGCAAAGAGCCACCTGCTAAGAGAAATGCTGAAAAGATAGCCTTCACGTTATCGTTCGTCTTTCTCTTGACTAAGGCGAACATGAATATAGGTTGCAAAGAGCTTATCAAAAATACGAACCTAGGTATCTGTAATGGCTCTATCCCGATTAGCATAGACACTGCAGCCATAAGGTAGAAGTAACCTGGGGCGAGCGGATTTGGTGATTGTAGCATCTGTCCATCTTGATAGATAAGGAAGTATGGCTCAGTCTCAGAATAATGCCCACTTCCTATAACCGAAATAGTATGACCTATAGAGTCCCAGTTGTCTATTCCTACATCACCCCCTATACCCGTTGAGACTAGCGCAGGCAGAATTCTAGCTTTTATAGCGATGATGAAAGTAAGGGCGATCAGAACATAGCACAATATGCTTGAGCCTTTAAGCCTTGACCTTAGTATGAATATAGAAATCAGAACTCCAAATAATAGAAGAATCATATCTAAAGCGTTGCTATTCATCGCGAATTCATAGATGTAGTTCGTATAGCTTGTGAAGAGAGGATGAATAACAAAAAAGAGGAGCGCCAAAATTACCCCGGAAAGAAGGATGAAATTAAGAGGATGCTCTGCTTTGTGAATGTCAACTTTGCCTAGTGCTTCTTCATTTCCTGTGTTAGCTTTTATTTTCGTCTTATACTCATCTCTATACCTCTTGGCTCTGTGGTAAATCGCAACGAAAGATAAGGCGAAGATGATCGTACTCAGGCACGTCGATATGTAATACAGCGAGATTTTCCATAATAGATTCAGTAGAGACATCGTTAATGATACAATGATGAAGCTTAAACCTACGCTCAAAGTGAACCTTTCTATATTACTGAGTTGCTTGTCATTTACAAATAGGGTTGCAACAAGAGCGAAACCAGGGGCAAAAAATAGGAAAAAGGTCCCAAAAATCCATCTTATAGGTAAGAAAGGGCTATCTTGATTTATGAAAAAAATCGAAAGAATTGCTAGAGAAGTAACCGCTATGTTGCTAGTTGGAAAAATTATCTTTGAAAGCAAAAACCTATTCATGGCTTAACCTCCAGCAATAGCAGAAGCTAGAGTTATGATATCGTTATCTTTTATTTCTTCATCTTTAGCAAAGCTTTCTATCGATTTCTCGTTGACCAATATTATGAGATCTGTTCTAATCTCCCCTGTCATTGAATCTATTATATACTCCCTCAACCCATCGTATCTGCGTGGAATAGCCTCTATCACTTCCCTGAGCCTCATACCGCTCGGTAGTTCGATCTCTAACCTCTCTTTCCCCATAGCTTCCCTTAAGTCTCCTAATAATCTTACATATACTTTGACCATGTCCTTCCCCTATAGTTCAAGTTCTGTAAGTTTTTCATTTGTAGGTCTACCTTCTTTATCCCATCCTCTCAATTGGTAATATTCATCCAGCATCAGATCAAGGTCTGGACTGTGGTGCTTAGCCTCTCCTTCAGGCAAGGGTTTGTTGATTCTGTCTGGCAGTCTGTCATCCTTTCTAGAAATTCCCAGCCTATTGTTAAAGAGTCTTTTAAGATTGAATATCCTCTCTCCAACTCTCTTGAATTCATCTATATCGATTTTATATCCAGTTGCAGAATAGATTAGTTTTAGCAAATGAGTCAATGTATAGCCACACGTTAGAGCAAACTTGCAGATTATAAGAGAATCGATCATTGCCATAAAGTTCTGCATATCTATTACCATCTTAGCTTTCCCTTCAGGTGTAAACCTATCTGGCTTCTCTTTTATACCAAGCTCAGGAAATAGAGTCCCTCTTTCAACCCAATGAGAAGTTGCTTGAAGGTGACATGCGCCACGGCTGGAAGTAGCATATCCTAGTGCTAAGCTCTTATAGGCTCTTGGATCGTGCATAGGCATCTCCAACCCCTTTACATGAATGGCAAATTTTTCAGCCTCTTTGCCGATCTTTCCAGATGCAATCTTCACACCCTCTCCTAGAATGAAACCTATGCCTTCTCTCTTTCCTATCATGTCTATTATCTTCAAGAACGATTTATGGTCTCCCCATGAGAGATTAAGCCCTTCGACATCTTTGTTCATGATCAAACCTTTCTCATAACATTCACAAGCAAAAGCAATTACGCTACCACATGAAATAGTGTCTATACCATACCTTGTGCATAGATCGTTAGCTTTAGCTACAACCTCTATATCGTCTATCAATAACAAAGTTCCAAAAGAGGCACAAGTCTCATACTCTGGACCTTTGCCTTTAACACCAGAGTAAGTACCAGACTTTATCTCTATCTCTCTCTTACAGGCTATAGGGCATGCAAAACATGTCATAGGTCTCTTTAGAATAGTTTTAGCCATATGCTGTCCTGATAGCTTTTTTGCACCGTTTGACCAAGAGTCAACCATCCAATTCTTAATAGGAACATCGCCTACAGCTTCATTGCCTTCCATGCTCCCAGCTGAACCATAACTTCTCAAGCTCTTCGTCCTTGGGTTGTTTTCTATAACTAGAGAGATATCTTCCACTAAATCTCGGAAACTAGCCTCATCAGCAACTTCAACTCTCCTAGTTCCTCTTACAGCTATAGCCTTCAATTTCTTTGAGCCCATGACTGCTCCAAGCCCGCACCTCCCTGCGACTCCTCCTCCATCTGTAACTATACAGGCTATCTTTGCCAATCTTTCACCAGATGGACCAATCGTTACGATCCTTGATCTAGGCTCCTTTAACTCTGATTTTAACTTGTTCTCAGTTTCTACAGTATCTTTTCCCCATAAGTGCTTGGCATCTTTTAATTCTGCATTTTCATTGTTTATCCAAAGATAAGTAGGATCATCTGCTTTTCCCTCCAATATTATACCATCATAGCCTGCAAACTTTAGCTCTGGACCCCAGTAGCCAGCAGAACCTGCCTCTCCCCATATCCCTGTCAACGGGGATTTAGAAGCTATGACAAACCTACCACAGCCTGGAGCTAAGGTACCAGTCAACGGACCTGTCATGAATACTAATTTATTATCAGGGCTTAGAGGATCAACATAAGGATCTAATTCATCGTATAAAATCTTTGCAGCAATCCCTGAACCACCTATGAATTTCTTTACATAATCTTCCTTTATAGGTTCAACGGATACTCTAGATTCTGTCAAATTTACTCTAAGTATATCACCCTTGTACCCTCTAAGCATAAAATTGATTTATTTTTTGTATTACTTAAGGTTTAACTCATCTATCATCATAGCAAGAAAAGTTTTTCATATTGGAAACCAAAGATGAAGTGAAAAGACAAAAATTTGATCATCAGTATATGAAGATTACCTTTGACCAGTATTCTCTCTAATTAAAATAAAGATGGTCGGAACCTTTTCAGTACCTTTGACTCTAATAATGGCTATCAATAGAATCATCAGAGATATGATCAATAGCAGCATAAAAACGATCACAATATTAGAATAGATCAGCCCAAAAATAAATTCAAGAAGAATTCTTAATGGAGAAGCAGGCGGTGATGGGGGCGGTAGATCAGAGTATAATATTGGTAGATATTCGTATTGAATATCAAGTGGTAAAGTGATCGAGGATTCTAAAGGGCATTTATTCTTTGGTTGAGGATAATGAGAAAGCCATTCAAATACTATTGATACAGCATAAATATCTAGCGTTGAGAGAGCTAATACTTTTCCTTTAGGAGTGTATTCTGGATACATAATGTCGCCAGAGTAATCGCTATGGGCCAAGCCAAGTGCATGGCCTAACTCATGAACAGCAATATTTTGCATATCAATCTCATTAAGAGCATACCCCTTTGTCTTTGATCCTAAGGATATCGTATTGTTTATGATGATGCAAGGCGGCTCATATATTGATTGAGAAGTGCCTAGGGTATTTGTGCCAAGATACTCTTCTTGCCAAGTGATGTATATATTATAACCTAGCTCTAGAGTTGAACTTATTGAATAGACCATTCTTATCTGAGATAGATAAGAAAACTGAGAGCTATAATATGAGAAGTTCATTATTGCGTTGTTCCATACGTTCATAGCACGAAGGGTAGCGTTAAGATAAGTCCAAGTTAAACCTTGAAGATTAATGGAAGGCTGGGTTTGAGCTTCAGAGATCGGAACTTCAATTGCTAAAATTATGGTTAGAAAAACTACGTAAATCCATCTACTTTTTAACAATCAGAAGACCATTCCTAGAGAATAATTAAAAAATAGGTGGTGCTCTATCGCATTGTGAGCTCTAGTAGTTCTAACTCGAGGTAAGTACCATCCTCTTCTGTTAATTTGAATTTTGTTAATATGAAGTAACCGTCTGCTTGACCCACCCATATTTCTACGTCTTCCCAGTCTGGTTCATAGGCTTCGGTAGGGGTGAACAGCCATTTATTAGACGTTATATAAGTTTCACCATACCACCTTGAATCTGAACCAATGGGTGTTAGAGTACCTACTTCTAGAGGAACATTTGCCCAATTGATTCCCCAAGTGGAGAAAGAGATGTAAGGAAGGAACACGTAACCTCCTATATAATAGGATTGTCCAGGTCCTGCTGGGACCTCAACACCATCGACTGTCACCTTCTTGACCTCTGTCCAATCAGACTCTAATACCCAAACAACTATCTCCGTAATATATCCCTCGAAATCGTGCTCTATTTCGAATTTTCTACAATTAAATCCATCTACTTCTTCAGTGCCTTTATCATCAAAAGTAATGGTGAAAATGTCTGTACCCGTTCCATAATAATTTGTCCACTTAAATTTCATATACGATACACGATTCGCAAAGTCCCAGAAATCGTTTGTTTCGGTTAACTGAAAACCTTGTCCTGGTCCAGGCTTTGGTGCAATTACAACAAAGTAAACAACAACACCAGCGGCAACTATTGCAACTATAAGAATGACTGCGATTATTACTGGTGCTATAGCTTTGCTTCTATTCCTCATTCTACACCAAAAAGTCTTTTCTCTATCTTAATATTTAAGACTTTATTATCACTCTTTCAGTGTAGTAATGATATAAATTCGACTTCTTTGCTTGTATCTATGGTGCATTAAATGGACTTACTTGAGGCAATAAAGAATAGAAGGAGCATAAGAAAGTATAGAAAAGATCCCGTCCCAGAAAGATTAGTCTTCGAAATCCTCGAAGCTGGTTGGCCTTCTTTCCGGGCTTCTCCATGGGGCTGGCTCCAGTTTCCTTTTGTAATGGGGCTCATCTACATTCTTTACTTCACCATAACCGAATCTGCATATGGCTATACTTTGGGCAAGAGGATCATGAGTCTGAGGGTGATAACGTTAAAAGGTGAAATCCCAAACTTTGAGAAGACCTTTATCAGAAACATCAGCAAAATCTACTGGATATTGCTACTTTTGGATGTTATAGGAGGATTGGCGTCAAAAGGCGATCCCTATCAAAAATACAGCGACCGCATCGCTGGCACATTGGTTATTTGAGCAAGATAAGTGTGTGGCAGGGTCAAAAAGGCAGGTGTTGCGATTGCCAAAGATGCTAAAGAAGGCTTTAGAGAATATTTTAACAATTGATGAGATCAAGCAATTATATGGAAGCTTCGATATAATAGGAGATATTGCTGTAATAAAGATACCCGATGCTCTTTTGGATAAGAAGTTCATAATAGCTAAGGCAATAATGGATAACATGAAATCAGTGAAGACAGTTTTAAGGCAAGTTACTCCTGTATCTGGAGATTTTAGAACAAGAGAGTTGGAGCATATACTAGGAGAGGATAAGACATTAACACTATACAAAGAGCATGGATGTATATTCAAAGTCGATCTTGCTAAGGTCTACTTCTCTCCAAGGTTATCTACAGAGAGGATTAGAATAGCAAGAAAAGTAGGGAATGGAGAGATCGTAGTGAATATGTTCGCTGGCATAGGCTCTTTCTCGATTTTGATAGCAAAGCATAAACCAAGCTCCATGATATACAGCATAGATATTAACCTAGATGCTTATAATCTTATGCTAGAGAATGTAAAGCTGAACAAAGTTTCTGATAGAGTAATTCCTTTACTAGGAGATGCAAGAGTGATCATCGAAGAATCTCTTAGAGGAATAGCTGATAGGGTTTTGATGCCATTGCCAGAGAAGGCTATGGATTATCTTGATGCTGCTTTAATGGCTCTAAAGCCAAAAGGTGTTATTCATTACTACACACATGTTCATGCTTCTAAGGATGAAGACCCAATAGAGAAAGCTGTGAGAGAGGTTAAGGAGAAATTGAAGTTAAATTATTCACTTTTAGAGGCAAGAATAGTTAGAGAAGTAGGTCCAAGATGGAATCAATTGGTTTTAGACTTGCTCATAAGCAAAAGCTAAAGTTTCAAGAAGTCTAGGCATATCAAATCTCGATACTCATTTCCATCGCATCTTCAATACGTTCATAAAATTGTCCAGCTTTTTTTCAGTATTTGGATCGAGGGGCTCTGGCTTATGCTCAGCTAACAACTTTTTTGCTTGCATAATAGCTCTTTGGCAGATACCCTTTGTATCATATTTTTGATATGACCTTCTTTCTCTGTCTAAAACCAATGTAGGGATGTATTGCTCCTTCTTGAACCAATTTAGAGTGTGCTTACTGGTTAAAAAGTTTCCATCATGAGCAATAGTTTTGATTAAATCTATGGCCAATGTCTCTTTTGAAACTTCTATGCCTTTTTTAAGCCTTAAGGCTTGACCACATATTTCGTTATCTATGATGAGCTTCTCAAAACTCTGACAACTCTCAAAATCGAGCATCCCAGGACCTGATATTACGTTAATACCAGCTAAAGTGCCCATAATTATGCCAATGCCAGACTCAAAACCAGATTGAGCATCAACGGTCTTAGAGTCACTCAAGCCTAGGTAAGCATGAGTAGGCAAGCCTAGATACTTTCCAATTTCAGAGCAACAGCATTGAATCATTATACTCTCAATAGCACCCATAGGAGTAGTTCCATACCTCATATCGAAGATAGAAGGCGATCCTCCATAGATTATAGGCGCTCCAGGATTAGTCGATTGAGCTAGAACAATACCGCTGAGGGCTTCTGCGGTATGCTGAACAAGAGTACCAGCTAAAGTTGCAGGGCTTAAAGCTCCAGCCAATGGCATTGATACTATCTCAGCAGGAATCATGAATTTAGAGCAATCGACAAGGTTCTGAGAAGTAACTTCACTCCAAATCAGAGGCGAGGAGGGGCATACATCGAATATGGCTATAGGCTTCTTAACAAGCTCTTCTTCACCTATTACCATTGCTAAAATTTTCCTCATATCACTAACTCCATCTATGGTGAAGGACCCTGTAATAATAGGCTTGGTAGAGTTCTTTAACACGATGTAAAGCCTATGCCGATCTACAATATTTTCATGAACATCAGAAACTATAAGAGAAGTGCTTTGAGCCTTTATATTTTCCAAAGCATCTGTGAGCCTGACGAATTCGATCAAATCTTTTGAAGTGGGCTTTCTAATTTCACCACTTTCCATATCTATGATATTGATGGCTGCTGATCCAGGGTTAAAGATCAAATTGCTTTCCTCTAGAACTATTACAAGCCTTCCATTTCTATCGTAAAGGGAAATCTTAGATGGAGCTTTCATAATGCTTTCCTTGATGAGCTCTTCGGGAAGCTTAGCTACCATATCCTTTTGATTAACTTCTCCTCCACTATCACCTATAATTCGTAAAGCTTCTGAATTATGATACTTTACGCCTTTTTTATGTAATAATTCTAAAGCTCCGGCGTATATTCTATCTATTTCATCACTGCTCAAGAGTCGAAGACGTTTTGAAAGATTGGCAAACGAAAACTTGGGCATTTTATCAATAGCTTTCTTTAGCAAGTATAAAAGCTGTAACGGATTTCTTGTAAATCGATAGCCTTCAGTATAATCTTCGCTAGGTAGACGCCAATTCCGTTATGGATGAATTGAGTCATCTATATGCAATTCGATTATGTGAACTTCTTTCTTGAAACTATCGCAAAGATAATGCTCAAAGCAGCGAAAGCGATGGTCGGAACTCCATAAAAGTAGAACATATTGACCAATGATTCACGCAGAAACTCTACAACGACGAAACTCCATAAGAGTGGTAAAATGCCAACTATCAGCAATATGACCATGCCTATTAATGTCATGACGAGGGATCTCTTCTTTATCATGAGGACACCAGATGTCAGTCCGAATGCGAAACCAGCAATCCCTAGCCACCACGTGACAATGACATAAGAAAATTCCATGAACATACCATAAAGTTGTACTCCATACCCTACACTAAGACCCAAGGAAGCTGCAACGATCGTCAAGATGCCACCTGTAATGGGCAATCCACTTTCTTTAGCTATTTCTTCCAAAGCTGTTTACCTTCTCGATATATTTGACGGTCTTCATTTTAAAGTGAATTATGATGTATATTTAACCTAATTGTTGAAACTTATTGAGCTTTATGTATTAGAATCATGCTTGAGAAAATTATTCTGAATTGTCTCAACTCATAACAGAATACCCTTATGGGCTAAAAATCAACCCTTTTTCTCACGTACCAACTCCAAGTTTAACAGCCGCAAAGGTTCTAGGCGGTAGAAGATGGAAGGAAGTCAAGGAAAGAATTCTGATTTGTGTTAATGAGCTAAAAGAATCAATGCTCAGGGGGCAGAAGGATTTTATGATAGTGAACATCGTCGGACCCTTAGGAACAGGGAAGACTCATCTTGCCCTTCACATGAAGACTTTAAAAGATGAATTTGAATGCGTCTACATAGATTTAACAAGAATAGAGCCAAAAGATCTTCAGAGCATTTACTTA
>JACGUK010000067.1 GCA_024256265.1 archaeon | reverse complement strand
AAGATATTTATAATAAACGGTCATGGTGGAAATAGAGCGACTATAGAGAGCGCTATTCAGCTTATAAAGAACGAATTGAACATATCGTTATATTCCTTCACATTATTGAGTATCGTTCAGAAAGCCTTCAATAAGATAAGAGAACCTCCAAAGGGTGAATTAGGGCATGCCGATGAAGTTGAGACATCCTTGATGCTAGCCATCAGTCCAGAGAAGGTAAAGATGAATAAATGTATAGATGAATCTCCTAAACTACAAGCTCATTTAACATTTGAAGCGTCAAAGAAAGAAGTTACATTCGCATGGAGAACGAAGGAGATAAGCGAGTCAGGAGTGATTGGTGCTCCTAGCAAAGCATCAACAGAAAAAGGAAGGCTAATGCTAAATTACCTAACAGATAAAATTACCACCATTGTTAAAGACCTATAGCTTCATTGATCTTTATAGAGGAAAGCTTTCTTTCATCAAATTGAAATTTATCTAGTCTATCTTCACTCTTCTCATCGCTAAAGATTTTCAATATATCATATGTAGTCGATCTCTGAGCAGGAATTCTACCCATGTCTCTGATGAGCCTTCTGAAATCTTTCGGGCGTAAAAGTTGTCCATGGATTGCTCCAGCAGCCCTCGATATGCTCTCATCTATTAAAGTACCACCAAGATCATTGGCACCAGAATTCAAGCAGAATTGTGAAAGCTTTGTTCCTTCTTTGACCCAAGACACTTGTATGTTCTTTATGTAATTGTTCAGCATGATCCTAGATACTGCATGCATCTTAACAACCTCTGCCCCTGTTGCCCCAGGTCTAACGCCTTTCACTAAACCTTTTTTATACATAGGAGCTTCAGAGTGGACAAAGCTCAATGGTACGAACTCTGTTATACCATGAGTTTCTTTCTGTATATCCCTTATTATGGCTATATGCTTAGCTTTATGTAATGAATTCTCTATATGACCATACATTATAGTTGAAGTGGTAGGTATGCCAAGCCTATGGGCTGTCTTGATCACATTTATCCAATCCTTGGTTTTTATCCTGCCAGGAGATATTATCCTTCTTATCTCATCATCGAGTATTTCTGCCGATGTACCAGGGAGGCTACCTATTCCAGCTTCTTTTAGCATCTTCAAATAATCTTCCACAGTTGTTTCTGATCTTAAAGCACCATAAAATATCTCTTCAGGAGAAAAAGCATGAATATGAATTTCAGGCAACTCTCTCTTTATGGCTTTACAGATATTTATGTAAAGATGCCCATCCATACGTGGTGGAAGACTGGCTTGAATACAAACTTCTGTTGCACCTAGTTCCCATGCTTCCTTTGCTCTCTGGACTACTTCTTCTATTGGTAAGAAATAACCTTCCTCGTCTCTATAACCTCTGCTGAAGGCGCAGAACCCACACCTCTTTATACAGATATTCGTGAAGTTGATGTTACGATTTATAACGTAAGTGACTAAATCTCCAACTTTCTGATGCCTCAATTCATCGGCAACAAGCATTAAAGCGTTCATTTCAATACCCTTGGCTTCAAAGAGTTCAACACCTTCCTCTACAGAAATTTCTTTACCATCTATCGCTTTATCGAGAACGGATGCTATTACAGGGTCTATTACATGAAGTATTTTTTCAAATAGAGAATGAAGTTTATTGTAATTTGAATTAGGTAAATTTAAACTCAATCAGAAACCTCCTTTAACAAAGGCTTCTTCATCAACAAGAGAAATTATGTAACTTTTAAGAGATTTTGGTAAAAGATCAGCCTTGTTCAATATGAACTCAGGATATACTGGTAATCTAGCCTTCAACTCAAAGCCCTTTTGCTCCGTTACTCTCTTAAGAACCTTTATTTCAGGCCATGGCGCCTCAGGGTTTACAAAGTCTTTTGTAACAGGAGAGATTCCACCCCAGTCGTTTATCCCTGCTGATAGATAAGCACTATATTCATTGCTAAGGTTCGGTGGTGCCTGTATGTTCATCTTACCAAGAAAGATTAATCTTGCTAAGGCTATGGTTTTAACTATATCTTTTACATCTGGCTCTGAATGAGATTCCATAGGAGTTTTTGGCTTTGCTCTAAAGTTCTGAATTATTATCTCTTGAATATGCCCATACTTTTCGTTAATTTTTTTTATAGCGTAAAGAGAATCTATTATCTCCTCAGGAGACTCTCCTATCCCTATCAACAAGCCAGTGGTGAAGGGTATCTTCAGCTGACCAGCATTCTCAATTGTAGCCAATCTTAGCTCAGGCCTTTTACTTGGAGAGAACTCATGTGGTCCACCTTTATCGCATAACCTATTACTAACATTCTCAAGCATCAAACCCATGCTTGCATTTACATCCTTTAGATCGGCCAATTCACTCTTTGTCATTACTCCTGGATTAGAATGAGGAAGAAGACCTGTCTTCTTTATGACCATCTCACACATATCTCTCAAGTATTCCAATATGCTATTGTACCCTGATCTCTTCAGCTCTTCACTAACTTCTTGATATCTTTGCTCAGGCTTCTCACCTAGAGTGAAGAGGGCTTCTGTACAATTAGCTTTACTACCAGCTTTTGCAAAAGATAGAACTTTGCTAGGCTCCATAATCTCTGCATCGTTATCATCAGGCTCCTTTCTAAAGCCACAGTATCCACATCTATTTCTGCAAATATTCGTCAAGGGTATGAATATCTTTCTTGAGTATGTTATTCTCTTTCCTTTATAATTATCTCGAATCATGCTGGCTACAGACATTAATGCTTGAAGATTATTACTTCTTATCAGACGATAGGCATCTTCTCTTGTAATCTCCTTACCTTCAAGGCTTTTGTACAACGTTTCTTTAATTTCTAAATCAAGCTCATTATCCTCAAGAAGATCAACGATGCTTTGCTCCGAGCTTATGATGCTCATCTGATTAGCCTCTTTAATTAGTCGCTAAAATTTAACTCTATTATAAATCCCTTATTTATGGTAGATGAGTATGAGCAAGGAGTATAAAGAGTTACTTAAAAAGAGGGTTAATGAGCCAGAGAAAAAGCTCCCACCGATAAGTCCTAGAAAGTCAGAGGAGGTTCGCATTGTGTACGGTAAAGTGAGCGATGAGTTCTTTAAGCCTAAGAATTGGTCATGGGTTGCTGGGCTTTATTATGGGGATGGCACTACGGGGTATATGCAAAGGTATTATAAAGGGAAAGCAGTCCTTGACCAATACTATCCTTTTGTTTCGATCGCACAACATGAGAGAGGAATGGAGGGTTTAGAAGTAGTTTGCAAGCTTTGGCTTACAAAGCCACATGAACAAGCCAGACATATGTTTCGTGCAATGAAAACAGGGAAAATTGTCATCACTATCCTTAAAACAATATTGCCTCGTCTCTATGCACCTAAAAGAGAAGAAGCAGAGTTTATCATTGAACGTAGAAGCCCAGTCAGTTATAAGGTTAAAGAAGAATATGCGAAAAGATTCCGTGCTAAAAGTAGGAAGGCAGTCATTAAAGGCTCTCAAGAAGTACGGCTATAACGGTACCAAAGGAATATGCACCACAAAATGAAGTGGAAAGGATATTATGTAAAGTATTAGGGATAGAATTCTTTAAGAGAAAACAAGTATTAATATAGCATGAAATACTTTTATTCACTAATTCACAACATATTTGTAAGATAAAATTCATCATTGTATTTAATTTTTCATTTACCAAATCATATTTATTTAACTCCTTTAATGAGGGTTAGGAGAATGGTGATAGTTTTTAAAAATTGATAGTTAGCATAACGATGGACTTTGCATTAGAAGAAGGGAGCACTTACGCTGGAGGATTAGGCATCTTAGAAGGTGATAAGTTCTACGCAGCAGGTAGAATAGGATTAGATTACACTGTTCTAACCCTTTTTTACAGAGGTGGTTATGTAGACTACGTACAACATGATAATGAGCTTCTTCCAATAGCACAAAGGCAACCTATAGAGTTTTTAGATAAGCTTAAGCCCTTGGAGGTTTTTACCATTAATTTAAGGGGAGAGGAGGTTGCTGTTAGGCCTTGGGAATACACCTATAAGTCAGCTAGGGCCTTTTTCTTTGAGGCAATTAACCCAGATTGGGCTAAGGCTTTAACAGATAGACTCTACATCGAAAATAGCTTAGATGAGAAGTTTTACAAATGTGTCTTTTTAGCTAGAGCGACAGCTAAGTTCATTGAGAGTAAAATAAGAATAGAAAGTATTGACTATGTAGACCTTCAAGAGGCATTTGTTGCTTTTCTTCCCCTTATACTTCCTATAAACAATAAGTATAGGCTTGTAATTCATACGCCAGGTTTTTGGGGCCACCCCGCATTCCCTCGAGAACTTATTGAGAAGGAGTTTGGCTATAAGTTCTTATCTCCCCAAGTTGTTCTAACTCAACTGGGCTTGAGCCTAGCCCAGAGCGCTTTTGTAGTATCTGCTAAACAAATTGACATAATTAAGAGGATATTCCCTCACTATATAACTAAGATTAGGCGAATAACAAATGGCATCGATCTTGAGAGGTGGATGGCCCCGGAGCTTAGAAAGTTATATTTTGATGGAGTCTTAGACATTCAAGCCTTCAAGAGAATTCATCGAGGACTTAAAGGGAGGCTCATAAATTACTTAAAGCATTTAAAGAATGTCAAAGATGAAGAGAGCATAGTAATATCTTGTGCTAGAAGGGTTGTTAAGTATAAGCGCCTTGAATTCATAACACGCTTTATTGAGGAAAATAGAGACTTACCTGTCATTTATGTGCTGGACGGGAAGGCTCATCCCCAAGACTCTGACGGACTAGAAAGGATGAAACGTATGTATGAGCTATCAAAAAGTTACAGTAACGTCTTCTTCCTTCTAAACTATGATGTAAAGCTAGCCAAGCCAATCTTACAAGGATCAGACATCAACGTTTTCACACCCTTCTCAGGCTGGGAGGCTTGTGGTGATGGCGGAGCCATAGAGCTAATAGAAGATGGTCTTAACGGCTGGCTCTTTGGGAAGGATTTAAGGGAATTTATAGACATTTACACAGATCCAAAGGCTGAAGAGATCAATAAAGAGGATTACGCTGAGTTCAAATCAAAACTCCTAAGCGTAATAAAAATGTATCAGGAAGATAGAGATAAGTTCTATGAAGTTGGGCTAGAAGCCATAAAAACCTTCACGCCCAAGGTTGATATAACCAAAACTCTCAAAGAATACTACAAAGATATAGTTAAAACTATCAAATAAATTGTTAGTCATTGATTCTTTATTAATTGAGTCTATTGAAGGTTAACTTGTCTTTCTCGTTTGAGCATAAATTTCGTTAATCTTACACTTAATAAAAGTAACACATACTCTCTATGCCCCATCAGGTTCTTTCCTTGATAAAATAGATGACTAACAATATTATTGAGCCAATTATTGCAATGAAAGGCCCTATTCCTAGTCTAAGGAATGACGCAGTAAGCGCTGGTAAGAGACTTTTGTATAATTCGAATGAGATAAACCAAGTTACGGCAGATACTAAGCCTATGATGCCTCCAAGTAAGATAGCAATTTTACTGACTTTTCCTTTGGTCCCTAGAGATATAAGCCCACTTACAATCGCTATTGGATATAATACTAAGGTGACTATCACTAAAATGACTACATTCTTAGGGACTTCAGAAACAACAAATTTACCAATTAGAGTATAATAATCCAATAGAGTAGGACCAAACACAATACCATTTTGTGGTTGACCAAAACTTGACCATGACATAAACAAAGAGAAGATCAAAAGAATCAAGCTTATGACTGATAATATCTTTCGCCATAGGGAAGGAATAACTAGACCACCTTCTTCCTTTGGGGCAAATATTCGGTCCGCATCAGGTTTACAATACAATTTTCCTCCAATTCTAACCGAGCATTCGCCACATATCCCTTGACCACAAACAGAGCATACTCCTATGGCATCAACATCACGGTGTATATAGCACTTCATTAAGTTCGTCAAGTTGATATTTGTAAATAATATAAAAGATTATCTTTTGTTTTGCTTTTTAATAATGGCTTTTAGATGGTTATCACTTAAAGAATATTATCGATCTTACTTGAAACTTTGGTTAGATAGTTCTACGCATAGTTGAGTTATTTATTTACCAGACCATCTCTTGAATAAATTATGCTCTATGTTAAGGCTATCAAGAATCTTCCCTACAATGAAGTCTATTAGTTCATCTATGCTTTTTGGATTATGGTAAAATGCAGGCATGGCTGGAAGTATTATAACCCCTATTCTTGCCAATTTTAACATATTCTCAAGATGAATAGCACTAAGAGGTGTCTCTCTTGGGACAAGGATCAGCTTTCTCTCTTGTTTGATAGTCACTTCTGCAGCTCTTAGGATTAGATTATCTGAGTAGCCATGAGCTATTCCAGCCAATGTTTTTGCACCTACATGGAACTATTACCATGCTATCTGTAATGAAGGAGCCACTTGACAAAGGCGATGATAGATCATCCATTTGATAGACATGAGTTGCCAACTTTTCTACATCGTCCTTTTTTGATGATAGCTCACTAGCAATTATCTCTTCAGCCCCTTTACTTATTATCAAATGAGTCTCGATATTCTTATCTGAAAGAACCTCAAGAAGGCGCTTGCCATATACTACACCACTCGCTCCCGTTATAGCAACTACTATTCTCATGATCCCAACTTATCCATAATTTGAGTAGATTAATATTACTTAATCCTTCGTTTTTTGAGTATTAATAAAAGAAGATCTACCCCTATTGAAGAGAAAGATTCAGCCCCTGAAGGCTCTGTCCCTTTGGTGAGCAGAGATTCTTACTTTAGGATTTTTGGGCCGAAAGGACAAGAAGCGTCGGGTCCTAGCCAGTCTCCATGAGTGATGTATGCTGTGTATCTGCAACCGCCACATAGGCCATTGTATGCACATATTTTGCAAGAACCTTTTAGCTCTTTTCTTTTCCTGATATGATTTAGTAGTTCATTGTGAATCCAGATTTCTTCTAGGCTTTGCTCAAGAAGGTTACCAAGTTTTATTGGAGCAGGAACGCATGGAAGCAGGTCTCCTGAAGCAGTGAGCCCTGCGTAGGTTAAGCCAGCCGAGCATCCACCGAAACCTGTTGCAAGTTTTCTCACAATTTTAGAGACTTCAAGTCCAAACTTCTCTTGAAACATCTTTTCGTACCCTGACAAAGCCTCGCTTACTGTGAAAACTTTGCCTTTTGAACACTCATAACCGTAGCGAGCGTAATAGGTCATCCCTCGAGCGTAACATTGCATACCGAATCCCTCTATTATGCTCTTGTAGAACTTGTTGTACAATGCTTCCAGAGCCTTGATTTTCTCTCTAGGCGTAACGTCAAGGTAATATGCTTCTACCCCACGACCAGCAGGTATAAGCCTGTTTAGATAGAATCTTGTAGATCCAAGCTTCTCTGCTAAATCCATTGTTTCTTCTAATTCATCGATGTTCTTCGAGTGCAGGGTCATAGTAGTAGCTAACTCGTCAAAGCCTACAGCAACACAATTTCTTATTCCCTCAATCGTCGCTTCAAAACTTCCAGGCTTGTTCCTTAGGAAATCGTGAGTTTCAGCCCTTGCACCATCTAAGCCTATTTCTACCCGTTTTATACCAACTTTAGCGAGTTTTTTCGCTACATCATGAGTTATGAGAGTTCCGTTGGATGCAATTGTGCATAGCATGCTGTTATCACTGGCTCTTTTAATTGCATCGTAAAGGTCCTTGCGTAAAAGAGGTTCGCCTCCTGAGAAGGTCAGTATAACCACTCCTGCATCACTCATGTTGTCTATTGCTTTGAAGGCTTGAGAAGTCGTTAGTTCTGGATGGGAAGACATGGGCGAAGAGTCTTGATGACAGTGCAAACAGTTAAGGTTGCATCTGTTAGTGAAGTTCCATACGATAGTTATTGGAGCGCCAGTAGGCTGTGGGTACATTATTCCGAAATCGGCGATTCCCTTCACCACGCTTAACATGCATTTACGAATAAGCGAGTCTCTCATTAGTCGCTTTATTATGTTGTTATCAACTCCAAGACTGAAGAACATAAGACGAATTAAGGGCATTAGAGCCGTTGATGTCAGAAGGCAACTTTCACAAAAAAAGCGCTGACTTGCAGAATAGACTTCGAAGACAGAAAGCAATCGCTCTTGCCCACATTTTTCGCATTTGCTTGTCAAATAACGTGCGAGATCTTTCCAAAGAGGGTTAAAGAATAGAGTTAGAGAGCGGCCGCCGTCAGGTATTTTAGTCATTGTCTGCCTAACCAATCCTAAGCTCCTTAATAAGATGTCGATGTTGCATTGTGTAATACTCACACTGCTTTAAGATTAAAAATAAAGGATGATAGGAGTTAACCCCTTCTCTTATATGATGGAGGACTCAGACATCACTGATGCTCTAATTTCTGAGATTTATATTACTTAGTGGTTATCTTCTTCAGAAGATAAGGCGACAAGTCATCCTACCCGAGATTCTTTTGCGTTTTTCAGTTCAGCATAGGATTTTAATAAAAGAAAAGTGGGGTGAGGTTTATTGCGGGCAAGATTAGAACCAAATGGTCCAAACTGCTATTCCAACGACGATTAATATTGCAATTATTACTACGAAGATGATTACCGCTAATATGCTGATTGCTAGTGCTTTCAACCATCCACAGTCGAAGAAGTACTTCACTAAAGCGAGCCACATTATCAGCAGAATAATGGTGGCGATGATGCCTGTGAAAAAAGCACCAAAGAATGTGCCAATTACTGTTCCAAGGATGACTATCCAGAGGGCGTCTGTGAACTTTGCTTTTTCTTTTCCAACAAGTAATCTTCCTGAAAGCCAGAGAACTGGTGAAATTATGATCGTGTTAATGACAATGCTTATGA
>JACGUK010000066.1 GCA_024256265.1 archaeon | reverse complement strand
TATAATCCTTAAGGGTAGTGGCAGACTTATAAGCCGGGTTCTAGATGAACCTGATGTTGTATCAGCAACTATCCCTGAAGCAGAATTTACTAAAGAAAAGATCTGCTAATATCTTTATCATTATTTTGGAAAAAGCTCTTGATTCCAAACCCAGCACTTGAGTGTTGAGCTCGCTTTCAAGCTTTTTTCATCATTTTGTTATCCTAGCATCAATATAAACAATGTAGTTTTGTATTCGAGTAGGTCATAGCTATAATGAATAGAAATAAGGATTTGGCTATTACACTTTCTTAAAGTACACGGAAGAAAAGTTGAGAGTTTTTCCCGATCGATGATATTACAGAAAATGAATATTGCTTAAATTTCTATCTCGTAGTACCACCGTTAGAGGTTTGAAGATGCCTCGGGCCAAGATTACGGTAAGCCTTCCGATAGATGTTATTGAGTGGCTTAATGCGAAGGTGAAGGATGGAACCTTTCCAAACGTCAGTGCTGGTGTAGAGCGTTGCATCAAAAAAACTAGGGAAAGGAATTACCATGATTGAAACCAAAGGTGTAAGCGATAAAGTAGCTCAAAGGAATTTAGATATGGTTCTGAAGAGGCTTTCAGAAAAAGAATCTGAACCTAAGGATGCTATGAACAAGATAAAGAGGTTTCTCTCCCGCACTGTAGAAAGGGCAAAGAGGCAGAATGTATGGAGGAGGTTCAGCAGCCTTGGAAGAAACTTCATAGGCTTGTGCATATCTCTTCCGATAAGGTTCAGGGGGGAAACCTTACTAAGAGCACTGGTCAAGACTCTAAAGGAGCTAATGCTTCTATTGAATCCTATGTACAGGTTCTGGTTTAGGGGAAGAGATTTTGCATATAAAATGTGTGAAGTAGCATACAATTTCGGAAATAAGGATGCCTTGAATTGGAGAAATGATAGGAACTTTATGATATACTGGGGGATGGTTTTGAGCAGTTGCCATATAGGAGGTGATAAATGCTGAGCAAGGATCAAGTGATTGGCGCCATAATTATGATTGTAAGTATATTGGGAATGATCATATATGGATGGCTCCTTTTCTTCATAGCTCCTCAGCTCGTATTGCAGGTTTCTGTCTTCATTGCAGTGGTAGCAATCTTAACGATATTGGCATGGATTGGTTGGACTATGTCTACTACTTCACCACCAACGTCTATAGAGGAGTTAACATCAATACAGCCAGAGGCTCCCACTACATCTGTAGCCGAAACACAAGACAAGCCTTCGAACTGATACTATATTGAAGCATGGAGAGTTGCCTTGAAAGCCATAATTTTGGCTGGTGGATTCGGTCTTCGCCTGCGCCCTCTTACTGATGACAGGCCAAAGGCCATGGTGCCAGTAAATGGCAGACCTATAGCAGAGATTCAGCTGTGTTGGTTGAAGCAGAATATAAAACTTGAGCAGGTCATCTTTGCATGTAGTCATAAATGGGAGAGGTTAAAGGAGTACTTCGGAAACGAATACGATGGTATTCCTATCGATTATGTGGTTGAAGAGCAGCCTCTCGGGACAGGTGGAGCAATCAAGAACGTGATTCACAGCATAGACATAGGGGACGAAGATGCATTGGTCATGAACGGTGATATCATAACTAACATGCCTCTATCGAGGATAATAGATTGGCACATCTCTGCTCAGACAATAGTAACAATGCTCGTAACATCATATAGATCGCCTTACGGCGTGGTGCATATCGATAAGCTAAGGATGGTTAGAAAGTTCGAGGAGAAGCCTGAGTTCCCCAATATTTGGATAAATGGAGGAATATACCTTATACAAGCAAAGAGGCTGATGCCCTTTCTGCCTGATAAGGGTGATATAGAGCTTGAAACCTTTCCTAAGCTCGTCACATATGGTGAAATAAGTGCCTATCCGTTCTATGGGATGTGGAGAGCAATCGATAGCATCAAGAATCTAAGAGAAGTTGAAGATGAATTGGCAAGCATCGAACTCAAAACCCTTTAGCCTAAATATGATCCTTAACATTCTTCCAAATCCGTAAGTAGGCTTATATATGAAAAATGTCTATTGTAAAAAGGCTAAATTGAGTCATAGTAAGAGCCTATTACTCCTACTTTCTACCTACGTTAGTTTAGCCCTATTTACAAGCTTGCTAGCAGTCAACCCAACCTTCTATGGGCTCTCAACCATACTCGGAACAACAGTACTTGGCACTACCGTTCTTGGAACGACGGTTTTAGGAACAACCGTCCTTGGGACTACTGTCATGGGCACAACTAGCTTGGTAGGAGTATATGGTGAAGTTTTATTCTCAGGCCAGTTGGCGATAAGCCTTCTTGCAATAGGGATACTCACTTACCTTGAGCTCTCTGACCCATCTTACGGTAAGACTAAAAGGTTGGTAGAGGAGTTAAGGAGGAGTTGGCTCCCACTCTCAGCAATACTCGTTATTCTATTCATGCTCATCGTAGCCTTTAGAATCTGGGCAATCATCGCCTAAATTAACAAACCTTAAAGGCAATCTTATATATTGGATTTCGATACTTTTCGTAGCTTTCCCAAAGATTTAGCCTTAAGTTCATCGCTTCTTATTATAGCTTCGATAGCCTCTTACTTTATATTACTTATTTTCTTCAACTACACTTACGAACTTCTTTTATCATCCAACATCATATTTGTAATTCTAGGCTTATCAATGCTGGCTTTGAGAGGATTTAGAGGAAATGCAATCTTTCGCCTACTTTACATAATCGCAATTCTCTCTTTATCTGAAGAAGTCTTGTTGAATAGTGCTTTTGCATGGTATGGTTTAGCATTGGCCTTTCTCGGGTTTGTATTATTGCCACTATCTGGAGCCATCTTTGAGAGCGAAGGTGAAGAGGCAAGGGTTGTGCTCGAGGTCTGTGGATTATTATTTGCTACTCGCATTGTATTCTCTCCCTTTCCCATAAACTTGCTTATGTCAGCATCAATCTTGCCAGCCATATACACTCTTGTAATGATGGGAATAGTATTCTATCTTTGGTTCAGGAGGATACCTTTAACTAGAGTAGGCTTTAAAAGAGGTTTGATTAGACTACCCTTTCAGATATTGGCAGGAATCTTTATAGGAGCAGTTTTAGGCTTGATGGAATATCCTATCTTAAGACCTCAGCCTGTTGATATAGGACCAAACATGCTTCATAATGCTCTATATCTTATAATAACGATGATGGTCTTTGTCGGCTTGACTGAGGAGCTCTTGTTCAGAGGTTTGCTTCAGAATCATATGCAAGGCTTTATGCCTAGATGGCAAGCTGTTCATTTAACATCACTGATATTCGCATTGTTCCACATAGGATGGCTAAACCCTCTTGAAGTTGTATTCGCCTATGGAGCTGGAGTAGTATTCGGATATATGCTCATCAAGACTGATAGCTTAATCGCTCCAACATTTGCACATGGATTCGGAAATATCATGCTTTATACACTCGCCCAAATCCTCTAGCACTACAAGCATCTTATTCGCTGAAGAATCTTGATCAGCCCAGATCAAGTTACTGTAGTCTTGCCAACATTGAATGAAGAGAAAGCTATAGAGATGGTTATCAAAGAGGTTAGAAGCGCTGGTTTTGAGAACGTACTGGTTGTAGATGGCTACTCATCAGATAGGACTGTTGATATTGCGAAGCAAAATGGCATCAAAGTGATGTTGCAACATGGTCGAGGCAAGGCCATGGCAATGGAGACGGCTGTAAATCATGTTGGGACGCCATATATGCTCGTTATGGACTGTGATTATACCTATGACCCTAAGGAAATTTGGTTATTGTTGAACCACGGTGAGCAATTCGATATGGTAATAGGTGCAAGAAGGAATTGTAGGAATAACATTCCCTCGATGAACAGGTTTGGGAACTGGGTCATAACTAAAGCATTCAACATTCTTTTAGGAAAAGGATTGTCAGATGTGTGCTCGGGCATGTACCTTCTTCGCACAGATATGGCAAAGAAGTTAGAGTTTAGTGCTGGAGGCTTTTCAGTGGAAGTTGAGATGGCTAGCCAATTGGCTATGGATGGCAGTGTAGCAGAGGTACCAGTATCTTATAGGAAAAGAGTGGGAAAGCAGAAATTATCAAGATGGAGAGATGGCTTAAAAATTCTCTTCAGCGTGTTGAACCTTGCAAGAAAGCATAATCCAGTCCTACTCTTCTCATCCATAGCAGCCTTGACTAGCATCCCTGCCACGGCGATACTGCTCTGGGTTCTTTATGAAAACCTTGTAAATCACATCTGGCATAGCGGGTATGCACTCTTTGGTGTTATGCTTCTTTTATTAGCATCTCAAGGGCTAACTGTTGCTACCATCTCTGTCCTTATCAAGAGGATAGAGAGACATTTGATGAATGAAATGAAAGGTCGTGAGTAATGGGCCTCATAGGATGGTTGAAAAAAGAGCAATGGGCTTGAGAGGGCTCATGAGACCAATTCTCTTAATCACCCTTGCTTTAGCCTTTATCATCCAACCTTATTTGCCTATGGTTAATGCCCAAACATCATCGAATGATGCTCATGAAAAAGTTATGCAAGCCTTTACCTCTATGCAAGAAGCCGGTAATGCTGGTGGAGATGTGAGCAATTTAGTGGATAAGCTCAATGAAGCTCTTGATCTGATTTCACAAGGCGATTCAATAGCATCTTCTAATCCTTCAGGAGCTCAAGAGCTCTATCAGCAAGCTGAAGATATAGCGAATCAGGTTACTCTAGAAGCACCTGTGGTGCGAGAGGAGGGAATTCTGGCTCGACAAAGCAACAACAAAATACTAGGAGTTGAACTTGTTATTCTAGCTTTATTGGGCTTTATTGTCTATAGGTTTGGTCCTAAGCTACTATGGAAATTATGGCTCCATGCACACAAGGATTGGAAGGTTGGAATTTGATAGATGAAGAAGTCTCGACTGTTGCATTGGCAGTAATAGTTGTAATCGGTGCCTTTTCTGTATCACAAGCATTCCTAGCAGGAAGAGTAGTAGAGCCCTTCTCCGAGCTTGCTGTTCTAGGACAAAATCAAAAGATTGGCGACTATCCGAAGAGCTTGATGGTTAGTGAGAATTTTACCTTATACTTGTACGTTGGGAACCATGAGGGGAAGGTTATGTACTATCGAGTATATGTCAAACTTGGAAATCTATCGAGCAT
>JACGUK010000065.1 GCA_024256265.1 archaeon | reverse complement strand
GATAAATAGAGGTCAAGAGGTTAAGGCTGGAGAGATAATATCTTTCGTAAAGACAACAACTCCCCCTGGTGTAAAGCCTCTAAGCCTAGCAAAAATAGAGGAGATAGATGTAGAGAAGTACCTTGATTATCTTAGAGGAACTTTTGAGCAATTGTTGGATGCTCTAGGATACGGCTTTGATGAGATATTAGGAGCCATGAAACTCGAGGACTTCTTTTGGACTTCTTGAACTAATCTAGATGATGCTTTATGGGATGCTTCTCTTCATCTTATTCGCAATTGATTCAACCGAATAATCATCAGTGAATATCTCCAATGGTAGGCACTAAAGCACTTTTAGAATTTTGATAAGATTTTGTTTTGAATTACCTTAAGCTTAACGCGTAAAGATTCTCTGGGAGAGCACATCCGATTTAGATTAATATCTGTAATGACGCTTTATCGTAAATAAAAAAGGGAAAGTCTAGCCTATCGTGTAATACTCCATGTTTCTGAGCTTCCAGTATATGTTACTATAGTGCCAGTAAGGGTTACCTTTTCTGTCTACAGCGTTACAATTGTCTGGACTAAGATAACTCATTACGGATGTTGTGTCAGGGTCATATATTTCCCATATAGTAAAGCCTGTATAGTAATTTCCGCTCCATCCAGCCTTCATGATGCCTATGCTATGCCCTATTTCGTGCATTAGTACTACAGCTTCAGCCTCTGTCTGAGTGACACCTTGTCCTGATTTTGAGATAGCCCATTGATCAGCAGTTTCGTCAGCTATAAAGATGTAGTTACCAGCTAAGCAATCCACATCTATTATCTGACCAGTCAATGGATTAATTCTTAGACTGAGAATCACATATGTATATCCTACTATGTTGATTTTGCCTTCAACAGCAGCCCAAAAAGAACCCATTTCCACTTAGAATAGTATCCGAAGTCATGATCGTTGAAGTTTGCCTCGATATTCGCAAAGTCGTCACCGGTTACCTTTGTGTCAGGCGTCGGATCAACCACTATGTCATTGATATAGAATGTTACACTGATTCCGCGGGCATAGTAGTAATCGTGAATATACATCAGAACTGTATCGGTTGGCTCATGACCTTTCATATAATCTATCTCAATGAACAATTCGTAGTTTATCACGCCGCCTTTTGGAGGCTTGCTCAGTTTGTTTTGAACAGATTGTATACCTTGATTTATCACAATAACTTGATCGGCACTTAAAGCAACAGATTGTGCATTGGATGCTGATATCAAGAGAGATAGACATGGAAGAGTTAAAAGTAAGAGTATTGGAATCAGGGATAACTTCTTGTTCAACTTTCTCATACCGCGTTTCTAAGTCGAAAAGTAACATAAAAAGTTTATCGACACGCAAGAATATCTTACGAATACGCCGTAGTTTTATCATTAGTCTTTGAAATAATTTCTTCCATGAAAGTCTGCGAGTATTCGAATTGTGTGAACTTAAAGTAAATCTCCTTTATAGAGCAGATAATTTGTTAAAATCTAAGAATTTTGATGGTGTAGCAAAAACTATAGAAAAGGCTGGCTACAAGCCAAAGGTCTATACTTCTACATCCGAAGCTGTCGATGTATATGGATTGGTCCTGATAGTCTAAATACTGATTATTCATAACTTGCCTCATTATTGTTTCCATAATGTTTAGATAGAAAAATCCTTATTATAATGGAAGAGTATGGGATGAAGAATTCAATTGATAAATTAAAGGGAGAACCAGTTAAACCGATGAAAGTCTGGAAGGGCATGACAGTAAATGAACTAGTTCTTCAGATGAAGAGTTCCGGTTCCCTCTCTTCTGGGGCTCTTGCAAAGGCTGTGGATATATATGAGCAGATGATCAGAGATAAGGCTTACATCTTCCTTACTCTATCTGGTGCTTTGGTCCCAGCTGGACTGAAAAAGGTCATAATAAAACTGATAGAAAAGGGCTGGGTAAACGCTATTGTAACTACTGGTGCCAATCTAGTCCATGATGTTTTAGAGGCTTTTGGTGGCAAGCATCGTAAAGGCTCTCCTTATATAAATGATAAAAACCTCTACAAAGCAGGGATAGATAGGATATACGATGTATTTGTCTTTGAAAAGGATTTTAAAGAAAGATTTGATGAGCCTATTCTTAAAATCTACGAAGATATAGCCAAGACTAGAAAAGGGGATATTCTTTCAATTAACGATTTTCTTATGGAGATTGCTAAGCGCCTACCAAACGAGGATTCTATCCTAAGGTCTGCTTATCTAAAAAATGTGAAGGTATTTGCCCCTGCCATTCAAGACTCTGTCTATGGCCTTCAAGCAGCCATACACAACAAAAAGAGGCGAGATGCTTTGCATGTTGATGCGTTCATGGATCTTCAAGAGATTTGGTCTATAAGAAAGACGCATGATAATGTAGGTGCAGTAATCCTTGGAGGGGGAGTGCCTAAAAACTATGTGTTCCAATCCTTTTACTTTAAGAAGAAGAAGTTGAATTATGTCATACAGATAACTCTTGATCGACCAGAGACAGGAGGGCTTTCTGGTGCAACTTTGGATGAAGCTGTATCTTGGGGAAAGATAGACAAGGATGCAAGAAAGGTAGTAGTGGTGAGCGAGGTTACGTTAGCATTTCCTATATTAGTAGCTTCACTCTTAGAAAGGTTAAGTTAGAATGAGCTATAAGGATCTTTTTCTCACATCTGAGCCTTTAATAACTATCATAAAAGAGGGCATAAAGCCTATAACGAATATCTTTGGTGTACCCTTTGATTCGACTGTAACATTTAGACCTGGTGCAAGATTCGGTCCCAATGCCATACGCCAAGCCTATATGAACATTGAAGTTTACTCACCTTTTTTGAATGTTGATTTAGAATCTTTGAGCGTATTAGACCTTGGAAACCTAAAATTGACCAACAATGTAGAAGAGATGGTTTATTCAGTAGGAAAAGTTGTAAAAGAGATATCTCAAGAAGGAGTGACTTTTGGTGTTCTTGGTGGAGAGCACACCCTAACCTTTGGCACATATCTTTCCGTTCCTAAAGATACTGCACTCATCATATTCGATGCTCATTTAGATTTGAGGGACGAGTTTGCTGGTTTGAAGTTAAGCCATGCAACTTTTCTTAGGCGCTTGACAGATAAAATAGGGGCTGAATCTATGGTTCATATAGGTTCTAGGGCTGCTAGCAGAGAAGAATGGAAGGTTGCTGATAAGATAGGATTATCTTTGATATCCATGCAGACTATTTACAATATTGATAACTCTGAAAGGATATTGTCAGATTTTCTTAAGGAGTTTGAAAATGTTTATGTGAGCATCGATTTAGATGTTCTCGATCCTTCATTTTCTCCAGGAGTGGGCAACCCTGAGCCTGATGGTTTATCCATGCATAAACTCTTAGAATTTCTGTATTCATTAAAAGGGAAGAAGATTATAGGATTCGATATAGTAGAGCTTACACCTCTTTATGACAATGGTATTACAGCAATAATAGCTGCAAAGCTCATGAATGAACTTATGGGCTTATCTTACTTGTCTCAAGGTAAAAAATTCTAGACGAACCTTGGCCTTCCTGATAAGAGCATGTTAAAGTATAAAGGACGGTATGGCCAACCTTGATTCTCATCTTTAACTTTCTTTACCAACTCTTCTTCACTCATATCCAATGTTTTTCTTAAAGACCTTATTCTGATTGGTAATTTGCTTCCCTCGACCTCTTTCTTTCCTATAACTACTATGTAAGGTATCCACTCTACTTCAGCGTTGGCTATTCTCTTTGCTACGCTCTCATTTCTATCATCAACATCAGCTCGAATATTATTGTTATTAAATTTCTCAGCCAATTTTATTGCGAAGTTTAAAGAGTCGCCACCTACGTTAATGAACCTAACTTGAACTGGGCAGATCCATGTTGGCAAAGAGGGAATTTTTAAACTTGAAGCTCTTTCCAATAAATCTGCCATGAACCTTTCCAAAGAGCCTATAACAGCTGTATGGATTATTACAGGCCTTCTCTCCTTACCTTCCTCGTCCACATAGGATATGTTAAACCTTTCAGCGTTTCCAACGTCTATCTGAGCAGTAGAACTCTCTATAATACGCTTTTGCTGGCTGACGAAATTAAACTCGATGTTAAGGACCCAATAGTACATTCTGGATTCAACAACATGAATTAAGACCTGATTCCCTTCCATCTTCACCAAAGATTTAACATAATCTAGTCCTCTAGGGTCATCAAGGAAGTCCTTGCTAACATTATATAAACTCACATAATCCCAGCCGAACTTTCTCCCTTCTTCAAAGCATCTTTTATAAATTCTCTTGAATTCAACTTTGGCTTCTTCTAAATCATGGCATAGTATGTGTATGTCTGGCATGTGAAACTTTCTTAACCTTGCAAGCCCTATCAATTCTCCTCTTTGCTCAAGCCTGTAGCTATCAGCCAATTCGAATATCTTAAGTGGTAAATCACGATATGACAAAGTCGAATCTGAGAGCAAGGAAAATTGTCCAAAGCATGCTGCATACCTTAAAGCAAAGGTTCTCTTACCACTCTTCACTTTATACATCCTTTGACCAAAAAGCTTAGCATGCTCGCTCACAGGCTTAAGATCAAGATCATAAAGAATTGGCGTCTTGACAGGATTTGCCCCTAGCTCTAAAGCTATTTGCAATGCTCTATCAGCCAATAGATCAAAAATCAGAGCCCCTTTCGGTGTGAGCCTTATATGACCAGGCTCAGACAATTCCTCGTATCCAGCCATCTTTAGCTTTTTCATCAATTCTATATGCGGAGCCCTTTTAGCGCTAGTCTTTTTGTAAACCTCGGCATCTATCAATGCTTGAAGATTTTGATCCTTTATCTTTGCCTCATCTATCGAATATGATTGTCCATCTATGTCCATTAAGTAGTATCTTCCTGGTTGAAAATCTTGCATCCCCACTACCTACCAGACATCAATAGACTTGGGTATATAGAATTGACTATGACTTATAAACAAATCCAGTCTCCTAGCTTGATAATAGGTAACTCTCAAAGAAACTAGGATTTTAGTTAAAATTCAAACGCTTGTCGATTAGTAAAATTTACAATTTACAATGGCATTGTTAGAAGTTTTGCACAAAACTCAAATACTTATGGATTTGAATTAATATTGTGAGAGTTTGTCTGAGAAATCTTATGAGAGGGATATAGCAGAATTAAAAGAAAGAGTCATACGTTTAGAGGTTCAATTCGCTGAAATGGTTAAACGTGTTGACGGATTAAGCAACTACACCCGTCAACTTTTCGACTATCTTAATAGGATGAGTAGAGGATAAAAAAATAACCTCCTCTTAGGGAGGAGGTGGGGGCGGGGCTTCCGTGGGCTTCCATGTGAGTCCTAGTATGCTACCCACTAAGCCAAGAATGGGTCCTATGAAGAAACCAGCTCCAAGGATTAAACCTATTATTGAGAAGATCAACACTATTATCGAGCCATTCCTAACCTTTCCCCTGTCTGTGGAGTTGATCCACATGGCTCCGATCAGGACTATTATGCCGAATATGATCTGTACAACTACGATGATTAAGAACAATCCGCCTAACCACTCTAAGCCAGGTATCCCAACGAAAAGAGTACCGAGCCAGGCAAAGGCGATGGCAGTCAATATGCCCCCGATGAGGATGAGTATAGCCCCGATTAAAGATAGGATGTATGCGGCTGTTGGTTTTTCAGCCATATTGTTACGCCTTATGAGATAATAAGTTAGTAAGTATATAACTATTTTTACCCATACCTTATTCTATCGAATTCTCTCGACTTTTTGTTTTTTCCTGACTTAATAAAAATCGCAATAAATTTTACTTTCATATTTATGGTTGAAGTGGGTATCGCTATACCACCTCTTTAACTCCATCCTCTCTTAGTAGATGGAGCTATTGCCAGAAATATACTTCTCGACCTTGTCCACAACCGTCTGTAGCAGTTTTATGGCGATAGAGCTTCCTAGAGTTCGTAAATTTCTTTTCAATTCTATTGAGAAGGCTTCAACCTCTGATGACTTACCGAAGCATCTTATAAGATGCCCGCCCTCAAAAGGCTCGTCAACAGCTACTTTCAGCCGATATTTTTTCAGTGCATCGACTACATTTTTTATTAATTCTTTAGATGCAGTAGAATAGCCTTTACAAGCTATACAGACATCAGGCCATTTTTTCATGTTCCTCATACCATGCAGGTCTATTATAGCCTTTACCATGCCTGAGTCTGTAAGCTGACCTACTCTTTTCCAGAAGAGGCTATCCTTCGCATACTCTTTATTAAGGTTCGCATCAGGCATTTTCATACCCTCTAGAACATCAACTTTACTTAGAGTAGGAAGCATAACCCAGCAATCTTTGGCTATCCCAACTTTCACTACTATCTCTCCTGAAAAGAGATCCACAGCCGATGAGCTACGATAAATATCTTTCAGTTGCTCTTGAAAGCCAAGCCTCTTAAGCCTCTTCACCAGTAACTTGTAACGGTCTGTGCCGAAACCATGCAAAGCTGTCAGCAAGATGGGTTTCTGACCTTTAAGCTCTATATAGCCCTCGATCTTTTCGAGATCCATCCTTTAACCCAGCACTTTAGAGAAAAAGAGACTATTAATGTTAACTTATAGTGGTATAATGAAGTTAATTTCTGATCTTTTTGCTGGTTAAATTCGATTCAGAAGAGAAATAAAATCAATTTTTCATTTTTTATACGCTGAAACTTTTCAAAGAGGGATAACGAACTCCTAAGCTGTCTTCTTCATTTACCATCTTA
>JACGUK010000064.1 GCA_024256265.1 archaeon | reverse complement strand
ATGGGAAATTAGAGAGCTTGCAAAAGGATTCAAAGAGGCAAAAGAAGAATTTGGCATAGAGATTCTGGGAGGGGATACGAATGAGGCAGAAGGTCTTGTAATAGACTGCTGCATGATAGGATTCGCGGATAAGATAGTGGAAAGGAAAGGAGCAAAGCCTGGAGACTTAGTTATAACATCAGGATTTTTTGGCTACTCCTCTTCTGGATTGAAGATAATGCTTAATGGTCTAAAGGCTGAGCCTGAATTCAGGAAGAAAGCCATTTCAGCAGTTGTAATGCCCAATCCAAGGCTAAGATTAGGAGTAGCTTTAGCAAAGAACAATCTCATTTCATCATCCATAGACTCTAGCGATGGTCTAGCCCTCTCCCTCTACGAAATAGCTAAACATAGTAAAGTCGGGATAGAGATAGATGATCTGCCTACTACAGATGATGTTAAGAAATTTGCTAAGATGAACAATCTGAGTTTAAATGATCTAGTCCTTTATGGCGGTGAAGAATACGAAATAGTTGCCACTATTCCAAAAGATAAGTTGAATAAAGCTCAAAGATTAGCGAAAAGAATAGGAGAAAGAATAATAGCAATAGGGAAGGTTACAAGTGATTATCCAAAAGTTCGCCTATTTCTTGATGAGAAAGAAACTGAAATAGAAAGAAGGGGATGGGTACATCTCAAGTGAAAAAGTTTATATCTCATATCTCATTATGAGATATGGTGAGGTTGTGAGATATGTCCTCTAAGTACACGAAAGGTCAGACATGGGGAGCATTGAAGAAGGCTTGGAAGGCTTACAAGATAGCTAAAGTGCAAAATGATAAAGCAAAGATGAAGGAGTACGCTGTAAGGATTCGTACTCTTCAAGAAGAGCTTGGAGTAACCAAGGCGAAGTTTCCTGATTTAGGGCTAACCTAGCCCCCTCTCTTTATTTTTTCAATAATATCTTTTGTTAGCAATGAGTATCTTTCAATCAATCCATCCAATTTTTCAGTATATTTTGACTCTCCAAAGACTCTTATCAATGGTTCTGTACCGCTAGGTCTTAGCAATACCCAAGTGCTTTCATCAGCCCATATCTTGACACCGTCTATCCTCTCAACTTTTCCAACAGATTTCCTTTCTATCTCTTTCATAACCTTCTTCTTTATCTCATCAGGGCACTCAAATTTAGCCTTCCTTTGATGAAACTTAGGAAGAGTTACTAGAATCTCAGAAAGGGGCTTATTTGTATATGATAATGCTTCCAATAGCAAGGCTGAGGTCATCAAGCCATCCCTCGTTGGCATATGAGGAGTGTAAAAGAAGCCACCGTTCTCCTCCAAGCCTAATAGAGCTTTATGATCTATCATAGCCCTTGATACATCCACGCTACCTACTCTAGTCCTTAGAACTTTAGAACCGTTTCTCTCAGCAGCGAAATCTACTATCTGAGATGTGCTAACAGTAGTAACCACAAGGGCTCCTGGATTCTTGGATAGAAGATAATCCACTAACAAAGCTCCAGTCCTATCTCCCCAGTGGATGACTCCTTTCTCATCACAAAAGATAGCTCTATCGCCATCACCATCGTAAGCAATGCCAACATCAGCATTATAGGATTTAACAGCATTCGATAGCCCAGATAGTGATGCTGGTGTAGGTTCAGGGCCTCTTCCTGGGAAATCTCCATCCACATGTCCATTTATTGTTAATACTTTACAGCCAAGGCTTGATAGAGCATAGGGAACAGCAATAGCTGCAGCTCCATTGCCAGGGTCTAAGACTACTTTCAAAGCTCTTTTCTTTATTATCTCGTTATCAACCTGGCTCAATACGCCTTTTATGTAAGTTTGAATCACTGAACTCTCTTGTCTACAACTACCTATCTCTCTCCAATCTGCTCTTTTGTAGGCTTTTTCAAAGTATATCCTCTCAATCTCAGCCTCATCTTCACGAGATATTTCTACACCGTCCATTCCTACGACCTTTATCCCATTATACTGAGGAGGGTTATGAGATGCTGTTATCATAACCCCACCTTTATAGCCCAATTTCTTCACAGAGCACTGTAAGCCAGGCGTTGGTGTCAGACCAGCATCAATTGCATCCAATCCTGAAGCCATGACTCCTGCAGATACAGCCTTTGAGAGTAACGGGCTTGAGAATCTTCCATCATATCCTATTAGAATTGGTCCTTGACCAAAGTAAGTCCCTATAGATTGTGACATCTCCACTACGAAATCAAGAGTCAAATCTTTTCCTGGTATCCCTCTTATCCCATTCGTTCCGAAAAATTTCCTTTCAACACTCATTTTAGCATAGTAGATCAATTCGAAAATATAACCTTTATCAAAAAAAGACTTAAGAAAAAGATTATACTTTCAAATAAAAATAAATTGTATAAGAAAGGATAGATAGATTCATTAACGTAAGCTATTTATGTAAGAAAGTAAGAAGTTTATACATGGGAGAGAGAATGGCTGAACCTGATATTACCATAGTTAGTGATAAAGGTCAGATAGTAATACCTGCCTATCTTAGAAATAAGCTCGGAATAAAGCCAAGGACTAAGTTGCTAGTGTATAATGTAGAAGATACTATAATCCTAAAAAAGCTAACAGTGCCTAATCTTGAAAAGGAGATGAAGAAGCTCTACAAAGAAATAGACAAGAAGATAGCAAAGTATGGAGAATTAAGTGAGGAAGAGATACAAAAAGAGATAGAAAGGTATAGAGCAGAGAAGAAGAAAGCGTAAGGTTCTCAGAATGGTAAAGGTTGTCTTTGATACTAAAGTTCTAATATCAAGTCTAATCAGAAGTGGGAAGCCAAGGCTTTTGTGGAACAAAGTCATTAAGGGAAAGATAGAGCTCATAATTTCTAAAGAGATACTTTCAGAACTCAACGATGTAGCAAGAAGGCCAAAGTTGAGAAGATATTTGAGTTTAAAACGCTTGAGAAGGTTCAATCAAATCTTAATTAGAATAGGAAAAATCATAGAGGTAAGAACACACTTGCCTCAAATAACAGAGGATCCTGACGATAACATAATAGTTGAGACTGCATTAGATGGTAGAGCTGATTATATGGTGTCAGGGGATAAGCACTTGCTCATACTCAAGGAATTAAAATTGTCAATGCGGAAGAAATGCTAAAGATATTAGCAGGTCAAACTTAAGATACACCTTTTAAAATCTGGACTTCATGGAATTCAGTATTCTGATCAATCCTTTCTTCTCTAAGCTTCTAAGAGCATCCTTTGTAATTTCTCGATAGACCAAAGGCTTTTTTTATCTGGTATGCTTTATTCGATGGTGGATATGATCGGAGCTCTAAAAGGGTCATGGACATATCCGGTTGGGCCCGTGGCTCAGCATGGATAGAGCATCGGCCCTCTATTTTGAGGATAGCCGGGGGTCGTGGGTTCAAATCCCACCGGGCCCGCCACCTTTTGTTTTCTGAACCTTTGGCGTTTAGCTTTATGAGAAATTCCTACATATCGTTTCGAAATGCTCGATATATTCACTTTATCCTACGAACAAAGAACTTCCTTAGCTCTTCGAGAAAAAGCACCCCAGGAGCTAGTGAATATATGAGCAACAAGTCCCAGTGCGGTAGAGAAGCCGTCCCGAACAAAGACTGCAAGAATGGAAAGTAAACTATTGCTATCAATATCCCAATCTGGCCTAAAATGCCGATCAAGAGCCATCTGTTTCTGAATAAGCTCATCGCAAATGCGGATTCTCTACTTGTCCTTGCTGCAAAGATATTCCCCAACTGGCCAGCCATTATCGCTACCATGACAGCGGTTGTACCCCTAGCATACTCAGTTGGGTTGGCTACCGTGTTCTGTCCAAAGACCCAACCTGCCTGAGACCATATGTTAAACGCCCATAACAGGGCAACTACACCTACAACCAGTCCCAAATAAAGAGCCCTCAACAATACTCGGGCGTCGATCAATCTGCTTCCTATTCTCCTAGGGGGTTTGGTCAGCACATCAGGCTTTGGGGGCTCCATGATGAGAGCCAGAGAGGGCAATACGTCCATACCTAGATCTATCGCTAATATTTGAAGGACAGTCAGTGGTAGCGGTACTCCTAGCAACACAAACGCGATAAAAGTCATCAACTGAGCAAAATTATGCGTGAAGACGTAGTACACGAATCCCCTTAGATTATCGAAGGTCGAGCGCCCGAACTTGACACCTTCGACGATTGAGACGAAATTGTTATCTAAGAGGACCATGTCGGCTGATTCACGGGCAACGTCTGTACCTCCCACACCCATCGCTATGCCTACGTGGGCCTCAAGGAGCGCCGGTGCATCGTTGACTCCATCTCCGGTAGTAGCCACGGTTTCTCCTTTGGACTTTAAGATCTGAACTATCCTCAACTTTTGTTCTGGTATGATTCTAGCAAATACGACTTCCTTCTCGTAAAGTAACGTAGCCACTTCCTCATCAGTCATCTGACTGAGTTCACTGCCTGATACGACAACATAGTTTGAGGTGGTTATGATGCCAGTCTTTTTTGCAATAGTCTCAGCCGTAAGCTCGTAATCCCCTGTGAGCATGATAACTCTGATTCCTGCCCGTTTGGCTTCACGCACCGCTGTTTCTACCGCAGGTCTTGGTGGGTCGAGTAGCGCTGCGAGACCAAGGAACGTCGTCTCCCTCTCCACATCGGAAGTCATCTTGGATGGCTCATGGGGAAGAACTTTCATGGTCATAGCTAAAACCCTATAGCCCTCTCTAGCGAAATCATCTATCTGTCGAATGATAATCTTCTTCACTTCGTCCGTCAAAGGAACTAATCTGTTGTTATAGAATATTGAAGTGCATATGCCGAGGACTTCTAAGCAAGCCCCCTTGGTGTAGGCCACCACATTTCCCTCAGAGTTACGGTGAACGCTCGTCATCATACGCCTCTGAGAATCGAAAGGTACGAAACCAATCCTAGGGTTTTCAGCCAAGGCCTGCGTCACGTTGAAGTCGCCCTTCCCAGCAAATACTAGGAATGCCCCATCGGTGGGGTCTCCCAACACGGTCCACCTACCAATTCTGTCAGAAGGAGGATTCAGTTTGGCATTATTGCAGAAGGCTGCCACTTCAAACAATCTCAGTATGTGAGGACGCTCACTTCGATCTATCCTTCTTCCCTCGACGGTCACGAATCCTTTTGGGCTGTATCCATCTCCTGTTACTCGGAAGACTCGTCCTGAAGCCCACAGTCTTTCGACCATCATCTCACCACTGGTGATGGTGCCTGTCTTGTCCACGCATAGGACGGTCATGGAACCGAGTGTCTCGACGGAAGAAAGGCGTTTAACGACTACGTTCCGCTTGGACATGGCGAACGCTGTTAGGGCGAGGGAA
>JACGUK010000012.1 GCA_024256265.1 archaeon | reverse complement strand
AATTCACCTATTAGGCTACCACTAGAAGTATAGAAGTATATCCAGTATTCTACACCAGGATCAATGTATCTCTCCGCTGTGGCAGCTATTATTTCTCCATCATCACTTATAGCAACATCGAGAATATCTTCACCTTCATGCTCTATCCATGTCTCATCAACATCATCGCCTTCAAGCCATCTAGCATAATTCCAGAAGTGCAAGCCACAAAAGGGTATTGCAGTACCAGCTACAACTTCATCACCATAAGAGCTCATATCCACACAGTCAAAAGCGTAATCATTTTTCCATGTAGCATCTGGATCGCCTGAGAGGGCTGTAGCATCTGCCCAGTAGTAGAGGCATTTAGGCATTTCAGCTGTTACTGCAGCAACGGAATAGCCATCATCGGATACCGCTATATCTCTTATAATAGCATTTATTCTACTCCAAGCATCCCATTTCGGATCTGGATCCAAGCCTGAGAGTTGATCTGCATCTTTGTAGAACACGACGAACCCAGGAAAGCCCTTAGTAATATTCTCTCCTCCTGCAGCTACATACTTGCCATCTGAAGACATATCCACTGCAAGAACATCCCACGCATATAGGCGGTGCCACCATGTCCAAGATTGACCCGAGTCTGATCTTGCTGTGCATCCCGCAAAGTAATATACATCTGTACCTGTCCCGCCCACTACGACATACTCTCCATTATCTGACATATCTAATGTGCGTCTCTGAATTGGTCCAAGTAGATTTACGCTAAACCATGTATAATCATCAAGATCTTGCTCACCCTCTCGTCTATTAGTGTCAATTGTATTATTGTAGTAAATGAGATATCCTGTACTGATGCCGCCAACTACATATTCACCATCATTTGATATAGCAACGGATAGAAAATCTGTTCCCCCTGGTGGAATGAACCACCATATTGGATTTGGATCATTATATGCAAAATAGTATATTCCTGTGTCATTCACAGCAGCAATGTAATTGCCATCCTTCGATACAGCAACATCATTAACCCCCATAGGACTACTCCAAAGCATACTTACCGCATATTGTTGTGCAGAGATGTATGGCACAGATGTAAATGCTATAGCTGATAGAAGTATCAAAATAAGAAGGGTAGATACCGATTTCTTCATGTGAGAAGCATATTGAATTAAGAATTTAAGCTTTTTTGTTAATGTGTTTTTATTCAGAAATCAACCATGAGTAACAACTCTAATTTTTCTTTTGTTTTCGATCTTCTCCTCAAAGTAATCTGATTATTTAATGTTTTAATTTATTCATTAAGTTATATACAATTTTGTAAGAAAATTTTAAAATTTTCATCGTATTTTAAATAAATGACAATTATTTCATAATCTGATTTGCCCTACAGCACAAGGAACATGGTAAAGGAGAGATTGGGAATAGATATCACGAATAATGCTTATGACTCTATAATAGATGCTAAGATAGTAACAGCAGATGCAGTCATAGACAATTCTTTGAAGCGATACACTATAGTACCATTATCGAATCCTCCTCAGATAATATCAGATATAAGCGCAGATTTGGCATCAGGTCTATTTAGGCAGGATAGAGCACCACCCAATGAGAACAATTTCTTTCTTGAGAGGGGAGAGAAAGAACTTCAGGATTACATAACCTTGACTTACCTTAAGCCAGTCTTTAAGAAGAGTGAAGGGAATTGACATATAAAGAAATAATTCAAAAGACAATTGATTTATTAAAAGCAGATGAAAACCTCTCAGAGCCTGATAAGATAAAGAAGTATTACTTTGGTTTGCCAATTCGCTTTGATCTTTATCCTTTCATATACGTTCAATGGAGCGAGAGAAAAGCTACTGGAAAAGCCAGCATATCCCAATTCGAATATGAGCTTATTCTTGAGATAGGTGTAGCAGATAGATCAATAGATGAAGATATAGCGGAAAAAAGCGTTTATGATAAAATTGAGTATATTGAGAATGTATTAAACAGTAACCCATCCTTAGATGGTTTAGTATCTGATGTAAAGCTACCTAGGAGCATTGAAATCGTTAGGATGAGCGATAGGGATTACGCTGTTGCCTTTGCAAGGCTTCTTCATGGTGCAAGGAAGTGGATGTAATGATCGCTAAAGATCGTGAGGAAAGACCTCTAAAGGCAGGTTGCCTTTCTAAGGATGCTATTCTTTCCCTACGATCGGCGATAATCGACTTCAGACTAGATTACGAATGTAATCTAGGAAGATCGAAGAGGTGATTAAATTTGGACATGACGCCAATAATTGAACTGGCTCTGATCTTCGGAGGCGTGGCAACTCTAGGCTTCGTCATAGCCGAAATTCTATCACTATATGTCTTCAGAAGCGCAACGAATAGCATGACACAAGCCACTACTGCTGGGATTAATGCCGTTGTAGATTTGACTACTCTATCTGTGACTGGGTTGCATGGAGCTACCGCTGTAGAAGTTCAGGGCCAGCCTACAAAAGTGCCTGGATTAGAGCAGAAGTAGACTTCCCTGAAGAGCCAGTGGAATTCTGGCGAAACCAATTTTTTGGTCGGAGGTAGATGTAAATGGCAAGATATTTGGGAATAGGGAAAGAAAGCACTTATGGAACGCCAGCAACGGCAAGCTACTACATCCCTATCATAAGCGAATCTCTAAAATTAGAGCAGGGCTACATCTATCCTGAAACTGTAGCTTATCGTCCTTTCGGTAAGGTTATAGCAGGCAAAAAGCTGGTAACAGGAGGCTGGGAGGAATACGTCACTTATGATAAGGGTATAGGCTTGATTCTGAAAGCCTTGCTAGGCTCTGAAACAAAGACCAACCCGACTACAGGAGTAGCAAAACATGAATTTAAGTCAGCATCATCTTTACCATCATTAACAGTAAGAGTAGGCCTTCATGATGTAACAGAGAAGATTCTACACGGTATAGGCATAAACGAATTAACTCTCGAATTAGTAGCTGGAGAGTTGCTAAGATGTTCTGTAGATTGCGTAGGAGAAGATGAGACTACAGGTACTTTAGGAACACCAACTTTCAGCACTCAAGACTTCATAGACTTCTCTAAGATAACTACATTCAAGCTAGATACCACAGATATAACACCAGAAAGATTCACCATAACCATCAGAAATAACATAGATGCGGACGCTCATGTCTTAGGATTGAGAACATTACCACGCCTAGAACCTGAACGATTGGAAGTTATAGGAGAGATGGACATAAGGTTCTTATCAACTGCACATTTAGATAACTTCATTGCTTCAACGAAAAAAGACCTTCAAGTCATCATGAGAGGCCCGTTGATCACAGGTACTTACTATAACGAACTTCAGATAGACTGTGATGAGATAATCTATGATGCTGGAGATGCTTACATTGATAGGCAAGAGAGAATAGTCGAAAATCTCAAGTTCACAGCAATAAGAGATCCAACAAGTGCTGAACCTATCATAATCACTCTACAAAACGACGAAGATGTTACATATTAAAGGAGGTGAAGAGGATGAAAGTAGAAGATAAAATTGGTTGGAAGGCAGAGTGGAGAATTGATAAGTTCAAGGATAAAAATAACGAAATAGCAAAAGCATTACAAGAAGGTATGAGCGTTGAGGATGTAAAAAGGCTTTATCCTGATGCTTTCATAGGAACTGAAATCTTCAAAGATAACGTTGGCTTGAATGTTGGCTTACAATATCTTATCGACATAATTTGTGGTATAGGTACAACGACAAAATGGGATAATGCAAACGCTAGACTTGGTGTTGGAAGTGATGCAACCGCCGCAGACCCTACACAGACCGATCTAATTGATACCACGCCGACTTGGAAAGCTATGGATACAGGTTATCCATCACGTTCAGCACAAACAGCTGAGTGGAGAGCAACTTTTGGTTCTGCTGATGCAAACGAGGCTTGGAATGAATATGCAGTGGATAATGGAGCAACTGCACATAAGCTTCTTAATAGAAAAGTCGAAAATAAGGGTACAAAAGTAAGCGGGGAAAGTTGGGTATTGTCATTAAAGATAACATTCAGTTAAGCTCCCTGATGAGCCTCTGAGATGGGGCGAAACCATGTTTTTGGTCGGGGCGTTTAACTTGCCTACGAGAGAAGAAATAAATCAGAAGTATCAGAAGATACATGACGATATTACTAGAGAATATTATGAAAACCACTCTATTGACGAACAGACGTTTAATCAACTTCACGGTCAAAATTGGCAAGATCATGAGAACGAATTAATTCAATATGGTTATCGTAAAAGAATTTGGACTTATCAATTCAGTAAGAACGTTGCTGGCATAGGAACAATAATTGGAACTATCACAGTAGAAAGAGAATTAACGACCGCCGAGATTAGCGACATCAAAAAATCTTATGATAAATTTGATGAAGTAAGAATTTCAAGTGTGGACGTGAAGTAGATGCCGGTCTTTAAGGAGTTAATGTTTGTAGAACAAATTCGTGAGTTAAACAGGAGGGGTAATAATGCCTGTATTTAACTACCTAGCAACGCCAGTTGAAGTAACACCGACTTCACCTAACACTTGGCAAGATAGAGACGTTGGTAGTTATGTTCCGGCTGGTGCAACTGGAATCATATTTCGCGTTGAAAATTTATCGACAACAACATCTTATTCTTTTGGTGTAAGAAAAAACGGCTCTGTAGATAATAAGACTAGAGCAGTTTATAGATTTATGCACTTTTGGGGGATGATTGGCATTGATTCAAACAGAATTTTTGAGGGTTACGTTGGTAGCATAACAAGCATAAACCTTTGGTTAGTAGGCTACACGATGGATGGTGTTACATTCTTTACTAATGCTTATGATAAATCATTAAGCGTAACGGGTGAGTGGACAGATATAAACTGTTCTTCAGAAGCACCGAATGCCATAGGATTGATTTTTGAATATGTTGCAGACCCTTCATGGGCGGCTCTCGGTATGAGAAAGAATGGTTCTACAGATAATAGAACCCATAATTCTTTTGATCATGCTTGGATTATAATTGGTTGTGATTCTTCTCAAATTTGTGAAGGCTATATCGGTGGAACGCAACTCGATTTCTTTCTTGTTGGTTATATCACTTTGGGTGCAACATTCTTTACTAATGCTTATGATAAGAGTTTAACTTCAACCGGAAGTTACGTAGATATAAACATAAGTTCGGAAGCACCAGACAGTAATGGGGCTATAGTTGAAGGTGTAACTACAACTGACTATCAGTATGCTTTAAGGAAAAACGGAAGTAGTGAAGATATATATAAAGACCTTGGAAAGCACGGCTGGGCTATAGTTGAAGTTGATACCTCTCACATATTGGAAGGCAAGATAGAGAATACTGTAGTTGATTTCTTCTTAGTCGGTTATTCAACAAGCATAACTAATGTTAATATCTTAGACTCGATAGGACTGACAGATAGCATTTTAAGAGACAAAACACTCAGTATAAGCGATTCTATCGGACTTTCTGATACTCCCTTCAGAGACTGGACGCCTCAAATAACAGATGTCATCTCATTGGCTGATCAGATTTTAAGCAATAAGACTTTTAGCATAACAGACTCAGCAAGCCTAACTGATCAAATCTTATGTGATAAGACTTTCACAATTGCAGATACTATCTCATTATCAGAAATAATTCAAGTCATAACTGGGGCTATAGTAAAGGAAGTACTTGATTCTATTGGTTTAACTGATAGTGTTTTAGCGAATAAGACCCTGGTTCTAACTGAAACAATCACCCTTTCAGATATAGCAAAAAGTGATAAGAATCTAGCAATTTCAGACGTTATAAACATCCTTGAGAAGATTATTAGAGATAAGCAACTCCTTATCACAGATAATGTTTCACTAGCAGACATAATAACGAGAGATAAGAGCTTAACCATTACTGATCTTATAAACCTAACCGACTTCATACTATCCCATAAACAGCTTTTGGTTTCTGATTTAATCTCACTTGTTGAGCAAGTATTAAGCAACAAAACACTCTTAATCACTGATTCAATCAGCTCAACTGATGCTGTAAAACTTTTTGCCTCAAAGATAGTCACAGATTTAATTCAATTAACAGACATAGTGAAGAGAGATAAAAGCCTCGTACTCTTAGATGCTATAAGCCTTTTTGATGAAGTTTTAAGAAACAAACAGATCACAATAGCAGATGTAATTACTCTTCTTGATGCCATTCAAAAAACCTCACAATTTAGAGGTTTGATAATGTCTTTAGTGACGTTGAAGAGGATTATTGAATTAACGTCAAAAGAGCGTTCTTTGGCTCTTGGTGTTAGTAAAAGAGGGCTTAGTCTTGAGGCAAAGAGGCGTATATTAGAGTTGAGTGTAAAGGAGAGGAAGTTAGAGGTGAGCAGCAAATGACGAATTATATAAGAGGAGAAGTAATAAGGCTAGAAGCAACTTTTAAGGACTTTGATGGCACTCTCATAGATGCCGACAGCATACAGTTAAAGATTTACGATGCAAAAGGCACTTTAAAGGCAACAGTAACTCCAACAAAGTCTGCTACGGGCAAATACTACTATGACTATTCTATCCCTTCCGATGGTGAAACTGGCGTATGGAAAGGTGAATGGAAAGCAACTAAAGGTAGTGTAGATTCTATTGAGAGAGTGTATTGGGAGGTAGTAGCATGAGAGAAGTAAAGATTGGAGATATAACATATAAGATAAAGCCCATTACGCCTTGGAATGTCCATCTAATTCAGAGAGCATCAGAGCAAAAGAGCGAAGAGGCCTATAGAGAACTATTCAAGGCTTTAGTGGACCCTCAACCCAGCGATGAAGACAGTTTACCATTGTTCCTAGAGATAAGCAATTATGTCAATGAGATAATGAGTAAAGCGAAATTTTTTCGCAAAGAGCAAGATGGGGAGGGCAATAGGTGAATTATCGTTGATTCTACACAAGAGGCCTAGTGAGTTTCTAGGTCTATCACCTTCATCTTTTGAATCCTTTGCTTACGATAATGAGATTGTCGCTTTCATTAGTAAAGAGCAGGAGAGGAGGATGAGAAGGAAGAAATGAGTTTAAGCCTTGAGCTTCGTGGGTTTGATGAATTTAGAAGATTCCTAAAAGACTTTGGGTCTAGAGTAAAACTTGCTATGGAAGATGCTGCTGAAGAATCATCGCGATTAATTGCCCAGAAGGCCAGATCCATAGCCCCAAGGAGAACTGGAAGGTTGAGAGATTCTATAAGGCCTTCTGGCTTTATGATTGAGGTTAGAGTTCCTTATGCTGCTCATGTCGAATTTGGGACTAGAAGGATGGAAGCTCAACCGTTTCTTAGACCCGCGATTAGTGAGAATATAGGTAAAGTGAGGAACATCTTCAGAACAAAAATTGAAGATGAGTTAAGGAGTGGGTTAAGATGAGTCAAATTGAATTAACTGCAACACTAAAGGCTGTAGATGAAGCATCAAAGACAATGGAGAAAGTCGGGAATAGCACAAAGAAGGCCATGGATAAAGTCAAAGACAGTTCGGAAAAGGCAGAGTTTAGCATGAAGAAATTTACAACCTCAATATCAGGAGTTATGACGGCAGGTTATAGCTTGTATAACGTTTACGACAGGGTTCAGGACGCTCAACTTGCAGTCTCAAAGGCTCAAAATTCTTTAACTTCAGCCCAAATATCAGCGAAACAAGCTCAAGAAGCCTATAATAATGCTGTTGAAAAATATGGAGTTAATAGCGAAGAGGCTAAAGAGGCTTTGGAGAAGCTAGAACTTGCTCAAGAAAGAGTAGCAACAGCACAGGAGAGTCTAAAGGATAAGCAAGATAGAGTTAATGAGGCCATGGTGTATGGTGCTATCCAAATCATCCCTACAGCCATAACTGCGATGGTAAATCTGAAAGGTGTTGTTTATGGTCTAACAACAGCAATGACAGGCCTAAAAGTGGCAAGTGCGGCAGCCTTTGGGGTTATAGGAGCAGGAATTGCTATTGTAGCTGGATCGGCAGTTTTAACATATGAAGCAATGAAAGAGACTGCGGCATGGAAAGAGAAGTTAGAAGTTCTTGGCATGACTCAAGAGCAGGTAGATGCAAGAGCACAAGAATTAACCGCCACCTATGGTAACCTGTTAAAGGCTTATACTGCTGCTAGACAAGAAGTAGAAGACGCATACCAAGCCTTTCTTGAACAGCAAGCAGCAGCAGAGGATGTTAGTGAGACTGCTATTCAAACCGAGGCAAGCATGGATGCTTTATCGTTAACTCTTACAGATTTAGCCATGAGTAATGAGGAAGTCATAACTGCAAGCCAAGATACAATAACAGCCCTTTCAAATGTAGATACGGCTCTTAATACTTTAGAAACTACTGTAGGAGCCATGCCAACCTTTTGGGGTGAGAAATTTGGGGCTTTAAGTGAGATTGTATCTGGGTGGGCCTCTTCTACTAAAAGCAAGATAAATGAAGTTGTAGAAGCCTTCAGATCAGCTCAAGAAGAGATAGTCGGAGGCTCGATATGGCCTGAAATGTGGGAAGAAATTGAGAGAGTAACAAAAAAAGGAATTGAAGCTAATGTTTCTTTGATCGGCCAAGGGATGGGAGGGATTGAGAGAGGTTTCACTCCTATCGGTCTAGGAGGGTATGCTTCATCTCATTCTGTAACTGTTCATTCTCCTATAATTATCCAAGGCTCAGCAGATAAGAGAACTGTAGAGTTAGCGGTTAAGAAGATGAAAAGAGAATTGAGAAGTGTTATAATCGAAGCAACAAGCTCTCAATCATCATTAAAGAGGATAAGGAAGTGAGATAGACTTCTTATTTTCTGAGCAAGTAAGGATAATTAAAGACGAGGAAGAGTTAGTAAATGATACAGCAAATTATGATCAGACTGTTGCTGCTGATTGGATTACAAAAGTAACGAAAAATATTACACTCTCAAAAGAGTTAATAGTTTACGTTAAATGCACCACAAAAGCATTCGGTGGCTCTGGTTCTTCTAACCCTACAGTCGGGGCTAGTCGTATCACTATTAATAATATCGCTCTCGGAGCTTCGGGTTATATGTCGGCAATCACAACAGAAGTAATAAAAACAGCAGAAGAATTTCTAATACTTCCAGCGGGATCATATACTTTTGACTTTCAATTATCTGTTGTGCAAATAGGCAATGGCACTGGCCCTTACATGAGATTAACTAATATCCTAATTTGCGTTCTCAACTTTTCAGACAAAATGGCTCTATCTTATGACAGCGGGTGGGTTTCATGCCCAGCAACAACTTTAACGACTTTAATTAACCAGAACTTTACCCCTGTAGCAAGGAAACTCGCAGTTGGTACTGTTAAGAAGTATACTCTTTTCTTGGTAATCTATTGTACAAGATTAGATCAGAGAGTGAATAAAGTCAAAAATCCTGGTGAAAGTAATGACTCTAACTTTTTTAATTGGAGAATATTTCTTGATGATGTAGAGAAAGGTTGGATAGATAGAAACGATGACTGCGGTGCTGTTACAGTAAATCCAACTTATGCGGAGGGGGCCTACGGCTCTTTTCGGGCTGTGTTAGATGCGGGTTCTTCGATCAACCTTAAGATAAAATGCTATAATGGTTTTGGGGCGGCTTATGATGGGATTGCATTAGTAAAAGCTATACTTTGTCCTTGGATTATCCCCAGCATTGAATATGAGCCTCTCACTCTAGATTTCCCTCAGGGCTCAACTTTTTACATCACAACAGAGCCTTTAAAAGCTGATCCAACAAAAAATGTAAAAATCGGCAAAAAGAGATTCATGAGCTTTGGAGATTCTACAGACTATTATAGCACAGCATCAGGAACAGGAATTTTAAATCATAATTATACCTTTGAGATCGTTGAGGTTGCTAATAGTGTTTTGCTTGTTAGCGGATATGGAGGATGTATAAGCATAATCGGTTGCGACATAAGATAGGAAGTGAGAAAAATGTTGAATGACTATGAGAATGCTATCTCATTTATTAGAGGTTTTTATGAAAGCGAGGGATGTTCGACCTCTGGAAGAGGTTGGCTACAAATTCGTATTTTTAACACCAAATGGGAGAACATCCATTTAGTTAAAAAGGCATTAGATACCATCGGGTTTCGGTATTCTGTCCATGCATATTCGGGAGGTTCAGGGAAAAATCCTTCAATTGTAGTAGCAATTTTAGGCGGTTCCTCAGAAGCAAAGAGGTTCTTGAAAATTGTAAAACCAATCATAAAAAATACGTTCGCTAAGGTGAGATAAATGATCGAGTTAAGGCAGATAACAGTAACTCACGGCGAGACTCAATTTGTTTTCGACTATGATCTTGAAGGTAAAACTATAAGCATTATCATAAACAAGAGAGACTTAAACGAAAAGCTAAAAGCCTTAAGAGACCTTCTCGGCAGAGATTTAACCCTTCAAGATTTGAAAGATGTAATAAAAAGTGTAATTACCCAAATTCGCAAAGGAGAGACCCCTTTTCAGCAGGACTTTGACTATTCTGAGTTAATAGGCGTAGATCTGGAGGTATAAAAATGGCAATAACTATAGATAGTAAAACGCTAAATGTCATGGGTCTTGATGAAAATATTGAAGTTGTAGCAGTAACAAATGATGCATGGGAGAATCAAGAATACAAGCAAAAAGTGAGAGTCTTCGGCACTATCAAAACATGGTCTCTTGCTTGCTATGAAAAGGATGTGGCTTGGAATGATAGCGTTGCTAAACATCTTCAAAATGTTGCTAAAAATGGAAATGCTGTGAGTTTTATAGTCGATGAAGGAACTACACACCAAATAAATACGAATGTATATGTGCTTGGGGTTACTCTAAACTATTCTGGAGGAGTTGCTAATTATCGCACTTTTACAGTAACATTACAGGAGAAGACTTAGGGGCATAATAAAATTTGAGATGAGAGAAATGCCCATGGTAAAAGATACATTATATTGGCCCAGTTGGCTTAGAAATGAAGTGAAGAGGATTACAAAGAAGTTTCAAGAGCTAGAATTGAAGGAGAACTTGGTGAAGGTAGAGCTTAGAGATGTAATAATAGTTGCTATACAATTCGGCCTCCCTATGGTTGAATCTATATCTCTTGAGAAGTTCAAAGAAAGATTAAACGAGATAAAGATTAGAGGATAAGAATCATTGTGATTTACTTTTATTAATGATGCTTAAAAGATGGCGCAAATTGATGAATAAATGGAATAGCCTTGACGGTTCAGGTAAATGTAAAGCTTAATGAAAAGATCTCTCAAGAGTTGTAGAAGCTGATAAAAGGGTTAGGGATTTCTCACATTCTTGCCTCTTCCATCAACCTTTTGGCCACTCTTACGCCTTCTGAAGCATCTTTCCCGTAACCGTCAGCCCCTAGCCTTATACACCATTCCTCCGAGAGGACCGCTCCTCCCACTAAGAACCTGTATTCTTCCCTCACCCCCTCTCTCTGGAACAACTTTATGACGTTTGCCATGCTCTCTATCGTGGGCGTAGTCAGGGTGCTCATGGCCACGATCTTTGGCTTAATCTCCATGGCTTTCTTCAAGAATTCGTCGTTGGGCACATTCACACCTAAGTCATGAACGTCGAAACCAGCCGCTGCCAAGGACACTTTTACTATCTCTTTCCCTATAGAATGAATGTCGCCTTCAACGGTGCCTATTATGACCCTGCCATAAAGGCGGACCTTCTCAACGCTTATGTGGGGCTTTAGGATATCTGTAGCGGCGGACATGGCCTCCGCTGAACAGACTATGTCAGGCATGAAGTACTCGAATCTCTCGTACTTATCGCTCACGATAGACATCCCTTTACCACACCCTAGCATTATGGCTTCGTAGGCATCGATTCCTGCTTCTATGGCATCCTTCGCGGCCTTCTTTGCTTCCTCTGCGTCTCCCCTTATGACAGATTCGCTCAACCTTTTGAGAATTTCTTCTCTCTCAAGCATAGCCCAACATGCCTTTAACTAGTTTATAGCGATCAGCTTTTATTAATGAAGCTAAGAAGAAGATTCATGGCATCATATAGGAGCACCCTTCCTGTACCAGAAAGGTATGGTAGCAAGGAGATGAGAGAGACCTTTGAGGAGGAGAGTTACCTAAAGTATCAACTCATGGTAGAGGCTACCGTTGCGGAGGCTCAGGCGGAAGTAGGCTTGATCCCAAAGAGCGCTGCCATAGAGATAGCGTCAAAGGCAAATCTTCAACATATAACCATAGAAAGATGGCGTGAGATAGAATCTATTACGAAACATGAGACAGCATCTTTGGTAGAGGCTATAGTCGAAGTTTGTGGTGATGAGGCAAAGCCATGGGTGCACTATGGTCTAACCAGCAACGATGTTTTAGATACCTCGTTGTCATTACAGTTAAAGCAAGCCTTGGAGATAATTGAGAGGAAGATGATTTCTTTAACAGAGATTTTATTTGATAAAGCTTTGAATTATCAAGATTTGCCAGCTGTAGGCAGGACTCATGGTCAGCATGCAAGCATTATATCCTTTGGTTTAAAGTTCGCTGTATGGGCATCTGAAATGAATCGCAATATTACACGCTTAAGGCAATTGAGAGATAGAGCCTTAGTGTGTAAAACTCTTGGAGTCGTTGGAACGGGATCTGTTATGAGTGAGAAGGCTTTGGATGTTCAAGCAATAGCATCAAAAAAGCTAGGTCTGAAATCTTTGGATGCTGCAACTCAGGTAGTTCCTAGGGATATTCTTGCTGAGGTAATATTCTTCACAGCATTATTATCATCAACATTGGATAAAATGGCTAAAGAGGTTCGCAACCTACAGCGCACAGAAATAAGAGAAGTTGAAGAGCCCTTTGCTACTGATCAGATAGGAAGCTCAGCAGTTCCAATAAAAAGAAATCCGATAAAGTGTGAGAGAGTTTCTAGCTTGGCCAAGTATATTAGAGCTTTACCAGAAGTTGCTCTTTACAATATACCATTATGGCACGAAAGAGATTTGTCCAACTCTGCCAATGAGAGAATAATAGTGCCTTCAGCCTTCATACTGTTAGATGAATGCATGAACTTAATGATAGATGTTATGAGAGATTTAGTAGTTAGGGATGATAGGATAAGATCGAACATAGATTTAACTCAAGGTCAAATCTACTCAGAATTCGTATTAGATGCTTTATTGAAAAAGGGTCTATCAAGATCAAAGGCTCATAGACTATTACGTAAATCTGCTAGTGAAGCATTAAAGAAGAATATACCATACTCTGAGGCTATTCTTAAAGATGAAGAATTAAGCAATTTGTTGAAAAAAGATGAAGTTATGAGTTTATTCGATCCTAAAAAGCATCTATCCGCATCTAAGAGGATAATAGAGAATGTAATAGAGCAATTTCAAAGGACAAGAGCATCTTAGCTCATTAATAAGAATAGAAAAATAGATAGAGACTGCGTTAGTTCAGTATCTGGCTCGTTATGCACGGCTATGGTCCTAGGACTTTCTTCAGCTTGATGACGGGTCTTAGGATATCACCATTGCTGACATGAGTTTGCCCCAGATCGAAGTCCAAAATTACGACAGTAAGACTTCCTGCTTTGACTTCAAAGTGGAGCGGCTGTATCTTCAGCCATCCCTGTGCCACTACTGTGAGGTTAACGATCTCATTCGGGTTATTCTTAAAGGTAGCAGTTGCATTGATTATGTGTAGCCAAATCGCCACATACTTGCCTTCAGGCACTTCATTGTTACCAATCTCATCAAGAATACCACTAAGTGTGGTTATATCGTACTTCTTGGGCTCATCCAAGGAAAAGTCCACTACAGGTCCTTCACCAGTCTTGTTCCCCTCCATTCGTAGCCTTACTTCATCAATCGTGATGTTAAGTTTCTCTAGGTCCCGTGGAGGGGCATCAGTCAACATCAGAACTAGTGTGCCCATCTTAGAGGGTTCAGTAATAGGTGGTGGAGTGGTTATTTCTGGAGGATTATCATCTGGAATGCTGGTAACCTCTGTAGGAGGAGTAATTATTTCAGAAATGTAAGGCAAAAGGATAGTGCCTGCTATTATAAGTCCTGCTAATAGGACTCCAGCTATGGCTGATATGACCAAATGCTTCCTTTCGTAGGCCATCCGCATCACCACTATACCCTACACTATTGCCATAGTTAATCCAATGCTTTTGTACAGCCTGTTCAACTTCTTGTACAGCTAGGGCTTCTCTAACCATGTTCTTATTGTTTCATACCACATGATGGCAGTGGTTAAACCTCCAAAGATTAGAGCAAAGATGCTGTAAAAGTTAACCTCTCTAAATTGCGACAAGTAAAAGATTAGGAGAGTCGTGAGCATAGTAGCATAAAAGGTGTATCTTGGTAGCATGAAAGAACCTATCTTTGTGAACTGTTTTAGAACTCCAACCTTAATCTCTTTTATTAGGTGATAATCTCCATCTTCTTTTTTAACTAAACCTAATTCTTCCAACTTATTTAGATGATAAGAGGCCAATGCTGGGCTTGAGAACTTTAGTGATCTTTGAACTTCTCTTACTCCTATGATTCCATTTTTAGACCTTAACAATGTCCAATAAACTCGAAGAGTATTGCCCTTTAGCTTGCTGGCAATCTCTTCATCATCTAATTCGTTCAAACTTTCACCTAAGAGTTTTTAGAGGTATAAATGGCAAATACTTGCTCATTATAGATTTAAATCTATTTATAATTCTTACATAAGGTGAATAAGTAACATGGCTTCTTTTTTTATGGTGAAAGTCGGAAGTGAATCTAGAAGCTTGATAGTTATCGACAAGCTAGTTAAAAAGTACGAATATACAATTGCAGTTAACGGGCTTAGTCTAGAAGTTAAGGAAGGTGAACTTTTCGGCCTCCTAGGACCAAACGGAGCAGGTAAAACTACAACAATAAATGTTCTCTGTGGGCTCTTGAAGCCTACAAGTGGTTCTGTAAGTGTAGGAGGATACGATGTTACAAAGGAATCCTTTAAGATCAAAGAGTTGATAGGTGTATGTCCTCAAGACACTGCTGTGTACTCTTACCTTACTGGAAGAGAAAATGTTGAGCTCTTCGGGAATCTTCATACAATGCCAAAAGATAAGATAAAGAAAAACTCAGACGAGCTTTTGAACAAACTTGGCTTATTAGAAGATGCAAATAGGAGGGCAGGAAGATACAGCGGGGGAATTAGGCGTCGGCTTAATATAGCAATGGCCTTAGTCCAAGATCCCAAAATAGTGTTCCTCGACGAGCCTACAGTCGGCATGGACGTGCAATCACGACACGCAGTATGGGACTTCTTAAGAGAGCTAAAGAAACGCCGTAAAACTATCATCCTAACAACACACTACATGGAAGAAGCTGAGGAACTCTGTGATAGAGTTGGAATAATAGACCACGGAAAGCTGATAGCTTTAGGAAGCCCCAAACAGTTGAAGGATGACTTCAGGGCAAAAAATCTCGAAGAAGTCTTCATCAATCTTACCGGCAGAAGTATCAGGAGTGAATAGTGAAGTGAACTTCCAACGAATCATTGCACTGGCAAAAAAGGACATAAAGAGAATCGTTAGAGAGCCATCGGTACTGTTTATGATCATATTATTCCCTATTGTCCTAATGGTAGCCTTCGCAATGGCTTTCGGGACAGTAGGAGGAACTCAATCAGTGACTTACCAAATTGGTATAGTCAACCTAAACTTAGAAGGAAATCACCAGCAATGGTCAAATTACTTCATCGGAAACCTTACTAACATAAAAATTCTTAAAATACAAGAATACCAAAACAGTGAGACCGCACAATCAGATTTAATGCAGGGAAAAATTCAAGCAGTCCTAGTAATACCAGAAAACTTCGGACAAAGCTGCTCTTCCTATTGGGCTGAAGCCAATCCTAGCCTTTGGACTAATACGACTCTTCAGTTATACTTGGACAGCGGTTCAATGTTTGCAACGCAAGCAATTCCTCCCATCATTCAAGAAGCCCTAATAACAACGATCTCCGGAACTCAAAGGATTCCTTTGCAAATACCAATAAATATAGCAAGTCCATCGATGGTAGCCTCTAACAAATTCACTACATTTGACTACATGGCACCAGGCATATTCACGTTCGCCTTAATATTCCTCATAATGACCATCTCCCAATCATTCACCGCAGAAAGGCAACAAGGATTGCTAAGAAGAATAAACATCACACCAATTACATCAAAAGAAATCATGACCAGCCAAGTTCTTGCAAATATGATTATTGCGTTGATTCAAGCTATACTCCTCTTAGCAATGTCTCTGATAGTAGGATATCGCCCAGTAGGCAACCTTGCCAGTTTTGCGTTAGCATTCGCTATCTTGATTATCTTCTCATTATGTTGCGTTGGATTCGGTTTAATCACAGCGGTAGTTTCGAAATCCCCTGAAGTAGCCACTGGAATCTCCTTCATATTCATAATACCACTAATGTTTTTGGGTACTTTTGTAACTAGCGGACTATCTACTATCGCCCAAGCAGCAGGCAAGTTCGTACCAAGTTATTATGTGACAGATGCGTTAACCTCGTTATTCTTAAGAGGAGCGCCAATAACAAGTCCAACAATACTGTTTGATACCTTGGTTGTCTTGCTATATAGTATAATAGTTCTGATGTTAGGCATCATACTATTCAAGAAGTTTGGGAGGCGAGGCTAAAAATAAATTTATTAAACTTATCTTAAGTATCAAAATACAATTTGTGATTTCAAGTTTGAATCAAATTAATGGTATAGTAGCCCTCTTTGGAGATGATGACGTAATTCCTAAGCTCATCTTTGCCCTTAAATCTATTTCTCATCGTGCTAGATACGGCTATAAGATAATTACTGAAGATAAATCTTTAGATATTTCAGACTTTAATAAAATTAAGTTCAATTTAGCAATAGGTTGCTGCCTTTCTAAACCGTCAGACGATGATTTAGCTATTCATGGTAAAGTTTACCATCCTGAAGGCTTCGACTTATCAAAGAGATTAAAGGAAGTTTTTAAAGATATAGAAAAAGCTCAAAAGGTTCTATCGAAAATAGATGCTGATTTTGCCTTTGCATGCATAGAAAATAACTCATTGATATATGGCAGAGACTCATTAGGGATAAAGCCACTATACTTTTCTAGAGAGTCAAGAATTCTTGGCATAGCATCTGAGATAAAAGCCCTTAAGTCCATAGGATTCAAGAATATAGAGAGAGTCCGTCCAGGCAGCATTCATAAAGTATCTATGAAGGGTGAAGAGAGCTTAATTTTCAATAAAATCGAAGCAGAGTCTAAATTGAGCGTTAGCATGGATGAAGCCTCAGATGCTGTATTAAAGCTTCTTTCAGAATCCATTAAAAGAAGGGTTAAAGGTCTTGATAGAATAGCCATAGGCTTCTCTGGTGGTTTAGATAGTTCTCTTTTAGCTTTAATTACATCAAAGCAGGCAAAGGTGACTCTTCTATCTGTATATACAAAAGGCTCTAAGGATGAATATGTGATAAATTCAGCGAAAAGCCTTGGATTGGAGCTTGAAGAACTTCAGATTGATGTTAAGCAAGTAAAAAATAAGATCATTTTAATACAAAATTTGATAGAAAGTGATAGAGTTATGGATTTGGCTATAGGCTTAGGAATGAATTTTTCTGCAGAGAGATGCTCACAATTAGGTTGTGATGCTTTATTCTTGGGTCAACTTGCAGATGAGTTGTTTGGAGGTTATGCTAAGTATGTTAGAGCTTTAAGAGAGACTGGCGAGAAATCTGCAGAAGATATTATGCTAAAAGATGTTCTTGACGCTCATAAGAACAACTTTGAAAGAGATGAAAAAGCATCCTCTCCTTATACTGAAATGAGGCTACCTTACGCTAATATCGATCTTGTTAAATATGCTTTATCTTTGCCTTTGAGCTTGAAGATAGGAAGATTGAATGATGAACGCAAACTGATTCTAAGAGAAGTAGCTATGAAGGCTGGTCTGCCAAGAGATATAGCATTGAAGAGGAAGAAAGCATTTCAATATAGCTCAGGCTTGCAAAAACTCATAGTTAGTTTTTCAAAGGGTTGAAAATGTGTTTACATATAGAGTGAAAAATATTTATTACGTAAACTGAGTTTTATGGTGATGCTTTATGCCTTTTACACCTTTTCATTGGGGTCCTGCTCTCCTCATAGGAATGTTACTTTTCTCAATATTTGATCTGCCTGCTCTATTTGTATCAAGCGTAATCCCAGACTTAGAGGGGCTCCTCATTTTGACTTTTCATCTTTCATTACCCCTTCACGGGTTCTTCCACTCTTACATTGGTGCATCTATTCTTGGAATTATGACAACGATCATAATATATTACCTTCAGGGCTTGTCAAGAAAGATCATGGCTTTATTCATGCTTGAGCAAAAATCTTCTTTCAAAAGAATTCTTTACACATCTTTGTTTGGAGTTTATTCTCATATCTTCCTTGACTCCTTTCTTTATGGAGAGATGAATCCATTCTATCCTTTAGACGGCAATCCTTTTCTAGGTCTTATTTCAGCCTATGGAATTTACTGGTTCTGCATGGTCTCTTTTCCCTTGGGCTTGGCTCTATATGCCTATAGGCTTTTTGTAATCTTTCGAAAGTCGAGCAAGTAGACCGTTGTAACGTAGGATTGAAAACTTGTACTCCTCGTGGGAAAGTGAGGTTTTGCTTACGAAAACAAAATACGGCTACTGAGGGGAAAAAGAGGGAGTTTGTTATAGAATCCTTTTCTTGATTAGGATTCCTATTATTCCAGCGATTGCCAAGGCGAAGGCTAGCAAGAGAATGACTGGCAACTCCAACATACTGGGGAGCAGTAGCTCACCGCCTACGGGTACAGGTACTGGTACGGGTACTGGTGCGGCTTCGATCTCAACTTGGTAGTCCTCCACCTCGCCGTCCGACGCCCAGCCATCAAAACTCAACAACTCCATTCTGCTAAAGCGGAAGCGAGCATAGGTCATGCCTGGAGTGGCTTCAGACGGCACCAGGAAGGTCAGACTGTCCAGCCCTCCATACAGGAGCATATTTTCAAAGATATACTCACCCAGATCAGCCCAATCGCCGTCGGCGTTGAAGTCTACCCAAGCGTTAAGGTATGCAGACTCCTCTGCAGGCACCGATGATGTCACATCCACGCTTGCCATCATTCCTGGAATCAATAGACTTGTGAAAACAACTCCGTCCTCATCATCTACACCATTGTTGTCATCACCTAATGCATTCGCATCTGGCTGGCCATCTGGTTCGCCATCCACGCCAGCACCCAAGTAGGTCCAGCCGTCGATGCTATGGCAGGCACCATTGCTGGCTAGTAACGTTGGGTAAGGGTCAGGCGCATCTCCATAGTCAACCTCGGCGATCTCAACCTTATAGTCTTCCACCTCGCCGTTCCCAGCGAAACCGGTGACTTCGTTCAGGTTTTGGTCATCCACACGGAACCGCGCCCAAGTCTCACCTGGTAGTGCATCAGCTGGCACAATAAAATCTAAGTTTATGTCCTCGGGAGCAGATACATTGATACTAGAGAAGACGTTCTCACCTGTATCGTCCCAGTCGCCGTCCTGATTCCAGTCGAACCAGCCGTGCAAATAGCCTACTCCTGAGCCTCTAACATGGATGAAGACAGCGCCTTCTTGACCCGGTACGTAGATCCACCACCAGGGTCCGGGCCCCCAAAAATCCACGCCATCATCATAGTTGTCCCCTGCCTGGATTGAGTTGAACTCAAAATCTACATTGGAACCTAACCAGATTGTACCTGGATAATGGCGAGCCCCATCACTGGCAAGTAGCGAGGGATAAGGTGGGTCAGGCGCATCACCATAGTCATATGTTTCTAGCTGGGTCAAGACAACGGGCACATTCCATGAGAAAACCATCAAAATCATCAAGGCTAAAGCGAAAGCAGATGCTATCTCTCTTCTATTCATAATAGATCGCCAGATAAAAATACATAGAGTTGTATTTAAATTATTTGCAATAGGATTTTTTATTAAATGTACAATTATTTTTATAATAAATGCTAAATTCTAACTATTTATTACATAAACCCTTTCTCTTATCTATATAATAGAAGGTGGCTTATATCTTGATTCTTTTTATCCATTCAACACCATCGAAATCAGGATCGTCGCTAACTATTTCTTTGACATGAAAGCTCTTCATTATAGCAGCGTGAAAAGCATCTCTAGGTTTAAGGCTATACTTTTCAATGAAGTCCAAAGCTTCTAAAGGGATATCAGAGCCTACTTCCTTCACTGTTAGGTATGGTATAGCGTAAATATCTTCTATAGTCTCTCTAAGTGCTTCTATTTTCTTGTTTTTTACTATCACCCACATAACTTCATCCAAAGCCAAAGAAGACGTTATTGCTTCTTTGCCTGCTATTATCTCTTCCAGAATCTTTCTTGCCTTTTCTCCTTTCACAGTCTTGTCAAAATTGTATATCACGAAAAAATTTGCGTCTAAGTATATCAACTAAATACCTCTTCATAAAGTTTATCTCCATATATCCAGCCTAATTTTTTAAGGTCTCCACCATACTTTTTTACTCTTTCCTTAGCTTTTTTAACAAGATCCTCCTCTAGAAAAGGTCTTATTTCTATTCTCTTTTCTTTTACTTCGAGTATTGCTGGTTTATTTTCCCTAAGACCTACACTTTCTCTAACAACCTTCGGTATCACCAATTGACCTTTCTCCCCAAGTTTAACTTTAATTCTCACTTTTTCTCACCTATAGGAAGAATTAGTAATACTAAATATAAACCTTATCGATCTTAAATCTCATGTAAAGCAAAAAAATAAAGGGTGGTTAGTACCTCTTTATTAGCCTTAAGCCTATCAAATTTACTGGTTCTGTATGGTCTTTTTTCCTTTGGGCTTGGCTCTATATGCCTATAGGCTTTTTGTAGCCTTTCGAAAGTCAGGCAGATAGACTGTTTCTGTGTTATTTGTAGATCACATCATAAAATAACCTTCTTTTCCTACCCAATCCTTCCAAAGATCTGTGTCATTTTAGTATAGAAGTATTGGGAGCTCTTCCACTTTGCCTGTTGTTGGATCTATCTTTAATCTTAGTCCTTCAAGCGTATACACGCCTATTAACGGGGTGTCTACCTTCTCGCTTACAAGTGCTGGTGTTACTCTCTCCCTCTCAAATGCCTTAACCCTGACATCAGTCTCTTGAAGCCTCTCTAAGCCACTTGCTGTTTTAACCTCAACGTAGCCGATTTTTTCAAGCCCTAGCTTTTCGGCGATGTTTGCTGGTATTACACTGTATGTGGCTCCTGTGTCAACCAAAGCTCTTGCTTTGACTCTAATGCTAGGGTCTTTAACGTTAGCGAATTCAACATCCAAGTATATGTGACCCATATAAGTTCCCATTATGGTATTCTTTTTTGCTTATTTAAAACATTAATGGAGTCTCCCGTCTCTACTAATATCTTTAAGCATTATACTAAACTGCAAGATATTAGTAGAGTTAGACTATGGAAATTCTAGATAGGCGAAATAGTCTGATAGATATGACCATTATCCAGAGGAGCCCAACCGCCATTGACAATCTTTGTAGTGCCCCTGCCCATGGTTCGAAAACGGTTAAGAAGGTTAGGGGAGAAAGTATTATCGTCACGATGCTTGTAGACAACGAGTATAGCCAATAGCCCTCCCATAGGATATCGTTCTTCATTCTAAGGGATATGACAAGAGGAGCAAATCCCATAGCTACTGCGGGAATTGTGGCGGTAATACTATGCATAAAACCTGTAAATGAGACGTTCACACAACCGGGATCACATGGAAAAAATCCAACTGCTACCAACCCGGAGCCTGCTACAACCACTAACGCGGCACTAATCTTAGAGGCTATTCCTCTGCCTGTGCCACGGTAAAGCCCAAAGGCAAAGCCGATCATCAGAACTCCCAGCAATTGAAAGCCCGCTATATTCATTATTATGGCATTTTGACTGCCGACTTCGCCTAGCTCGCTCATGAACTGCATGACATGGTTGTAGCCAGGTCTAAGGAAACCGAGAGTTATGACCACAATTGTGTATAAGATCGGACCGATGATACCACAGATGGCCAGCAACATTTGAGTGGTGTCCGTTTTGGTGTTGCTTCCAGACATCGCTTTAATATGAGAGGAAGGATACTTAAAGATTATCCGTTGCCGCATTTCCAAAATCTTCTACGGGTCGGTTTACAGCTAGTGGCTATGCTACGCTGGAGGATGTTCTTCTAGTTGATGTCGGTAAGACCCTCTGAATGGCCTTATAGGGCCATCATGGGGTTAACAAAGCATAATTAATGCGTGAGTCCTGTATTGTCTCACTGTGGCATAGTTTTGCAACAAAGCAGTAAAGCTAAATGCTTTTTAGATCATCTTGCCACTAGAATACCTAATGTGGGTAGAGAAGTACAGACCTAAAAGCATAGAGAGTATGGTTGGCAACGAAGAGAGTAGAATAGAATTCTTTAATTGGTTAAGGGATTGGAAGAGAGGATCAAAGCCAGCCCTTCTTATAGGCCCTCCTGGAACAGGTAAAACCACTCTTTTGCACCTTACTGCTAAAAAATCAAGCTACAATATAATAGAACTGAATGCTAGCGATGTAAGGACAAAGGAGAAGATGATGCAGAAACTAGGACCTACATTAGGCTCTAAAGGTCTATTCGGTGAGAAATTACTCATATTCTTAGACGAAGTTGATGGAATGTACGATAGGCAGGATAGAGGAGGAATTGAGTTCGTAGAAGAATTGATAGAAAGTAGCATAGTGCCAATAGTCATGGCTGCGAATTTGGAGGATGATAAAAAAGTAATAAAACTAATAAGAAAATCTAGAGTATTTAGGTTCAGAAGGATTCCTCCAAGGCTTGTGGAGATTTATGTTGAAAACATTCTTAAAAGAGAAGGCGTTAAACTGGGCAAAGAATCCATTCGCCTGATGGTTAGAGAGGCTAAAGGAGATATGAGGGCAGCCATAAATACAGCCCAATCTCTATCAGGTCTCTCTGCACAAGAAATTAGCTCTATCATATCGAGTAGAGATTTAACTTACAGCTTGAGAGAAGGCTTTGAAAATTTCTTCAATGCTAATTCTCAGGAAAAAGCCTATGAAGCCTTAAGAAATTGTGATGCCATGCCAAGAGACAAAATTAGGTTAGCCTACACGAGCGTTATAAATAGCAATCTAAGTAATGATAAACTCATAAAGGCTTTAGAGAAGATAGGAGAAGCTGATGAAATTGTAAAGATGATAGGAAAGACTCAGGAATGGAGGCTATTAAGATACTTTGACAGATTGCTTGCCTACTCTTTTTTCAAAACTCTTCCTAAAGGTGCAGTGAGCTATAGCGAGGATGATATGCCTTGGAATCTAAAGGTTAGGATGTGGAATGAAAGTAAAGCTTTAAAGGATACTGGCAAAAGTTTATCTAAGTTTCTTCATGCATCTTCTCGAGAAGTTTTATCGACATTCATGCCATATTTACTGGTCATTCTAAGCAAGGATAAAGATTCTATGGAAAGATTTTTTAGACTATTGGGCTTGGATGATGGCTCATTAAAGGTCATTATTAAGGAAACTGAAAGAATCACTTTAAAGGTGAAATGATTTGATAGTTTCAGTAGGAGAATGGTTCTAACGCAACTTTATTGCTGGTCTTTCCCTATACTTCTTTAAAATTTTTTCAGCCTTGTCTCTAAGCCTAATGAGATATGATCTCATCAATAATATGCAAGCTATAGCTCTGGCTCCATATAAACGGACAGTATATGCGTACTCTGGTGGTTTCTTTGGGGGAGTGATGCCTAAAAGTCTGCACCATTGCTTTAGCAGTTCATAAGTAGTGCTGGTAAAACTAACAGAAGGTCTTAGGTACTCGTATCTATAGAGCCATCTATTTATCTTCTTTATTTTATCCTCCATGTGTACCTCTTCATGAACCGATCCATCGGCTTCAACTATACCGACTAACCATCCTATCATGGCTGTTCTCTCGGGCTCTTTTAACTCCTCAACAGGCAATACAGGTATTTCATATTTAACTTCAGGTACTCTCTTCCATCTCTTTGGTAGTAATTCCTCTTTTAACAATTGATTCTCTGTAACTCTTGGCATAATATAGCTAGAAAAAAGAAGACTTATAAAATAATCTAGAAAACTGCTACTAATCTGCACATAAAAAGTTAAAAACCCCACCTCTAACCCCGCCTCCTATCCTTACCTTTATGAGATCTCTGATGAAAAATGCTTAAAAACCTCTACCACACTCTATCTACAGCTTTGGTTTTTAGGGTTGCAATCAATGAATGGTTCAAGCTACCAAGGTTAGGAAGAGAATTTTTCATTAGCCTCATGAAGGCAGGTTTGATATATGATAAGTCTAAAGGCTTTAAGGCTGAATCCAATAGTGATCTGGCTACAATATCATCGATACTAAAGAGGGCTTTAGGAGAAGATTTTGGATTCGCTCCAAAGTGCTTTATATGTAATTCAATCCTAGAGTGCTATTCTTGTGCCTATTATCTGATTTGTGATGTTAAGAGTTTAACTCCGAATTGCCTTTGTGACAAGTGCATGAATAATGAAGATGCTTTTGCCATTTATAGCAATGCTTTGATGAAGAAGATGAGTTGATAATTCATGATAAAGCATACTTTTAATTCTCTTTAATGAGATTCTAGTTCTAAGTACTTGGTTGTGTAATTATACTTTAGCTTGGCTATACTCATATATGTTCTGTCATAGCTAATAAGTTCTATACCTTCGGCGACCCCGACCCCTGCATGTAGGCTGTCGAAGTATGTTATCTGCCTGTATTTTTGCCTCAAGTCAAACGCTTTAGCATGATATATTGGTTTTGGCGGTAGTATCTTTATGCCTCTGTACTCCAGTAGAGAGTTGAGCGCGGAGTAAAAGGCTTCTGTATCAGAGATCACCATGAGCCCAGACTTTATGAGTAAGTCCAGTTCTATGAGAGTATATGGTGATAAGATGATTTCTCCTTCGAACCTGTCTGTAAGCTTCACAGCTTCGTTATGATGTTTGTCCTCATTAGATACGAGCGCTAGAATTATATCTGTCTCAATTAGTATCAGTTTTTCCAACCTCTTTGAGAAGTTCTTTCTCAGCTCTGCGTCTCAGTCTCCTGATTTCCTTTTCAACGTCCTTAGTGCCCTTAACAACAATCTTTCCTAAGGTTTCTAAAGGATCTTCAACAGGGGTTAAGATGACTTTACCTTCTTCTACCCTGATCTTAACTATGTTTCTGATCTTCAATTCTCTCCTAACTTTGAGCGGAAGGACTGCTCTCCCCCTCTTATCCACCTTTACCAGCGTCTCCTTAGCCATGTTCCCACAAAGTATCTATCCCACGTAAGACTATATAAACATCCCACCACTAGTGACTGAGAGATAGTTACGAGGAGCGCTCAGGGCAGAAAGATGTAGGCAAGGCGTCTCTGAAACTTCATTTCTCCCACATCTTATCCCAATGCACGGGCGTTGCAACGTTACGAGGCAATTTCGAGCCACAGTCTATGGCGGCATTCTTTGCTTCAACTTCCATAAAAACGTGATACGCTCTCTCTGCTGCCTTCTTAGCTGGGGTTCTAAAGACGATATACTTCCTCTTTCCATCCTCTGAAGTGAATGTCTTTACATCCACCGGCCATATGACCTTCGGTTTAGGTATGACCATAGTCAACCCTACTTATGGCACCTTAATAAGCTTCGCTAACCAAGTTTAACAACCAAAGCTTAATAACATCCTTCGTAACAGAACCATTGTGATAAAGCATATAGTTTTATTCAATCTAAAGCCAAACACTTTAAACCAGTTCGATCATTTTGCAAAAATAACAAAAGAAACATTATCTAAAATTCCTGGGGTTCAGAACCTATCTGTTGGATTATCGATCCGCCCTAATGCAAGATACAAGTATTTGATAATCATAGAATTTGCTGATGAAAATCTGTTAAAAGAGTATAGAGCCCATCCAGTTCATGTAAAGTATCGTGATGAGTATTTCAAGCCAGCCATTGAGGAGTATATTTCTCTCGATTACGAATTAATTTAAAAATAAAAATCCTTAACAAGGTTTGAAGTAAGGCTCACGATTCATTACAGATTTTACATAAGCTTTCAGAATTTTAGAATCATCGCCTTTAGCAATGGCATCATTTATGTATATTTTATTGTCATTCCTCATCAAGCATGGCTTAAAGGCACCATCACTCGTGAGGCGAATTCTATTGCAAAAGGCACAAAATTCTGTATTATCGATTGGATGAACTACTTCAACAGTAGAATTACCAAGGTCATAGACCTTTCTCTTATGCATAGACTCTCTAACCCATGATCTTAAAGCCCTATCCTCAAGAATCCTTTCAATAGAGCATGGCTCCATGTGCATCTTATCATAAAGTTCACTCTTTATCCTTATAGGCTCTAATTCGATAACTTGAATCTGTGCATTGATTTCACTTGAGAATTTTATGTAATCATCAAGCTCATCATCGTTTATCCCTTTTAACAATACCATG
>JACGUK010000011.1 GCA_024256265.1 archaeon | reverse complement strand
TTACACCAAGGGGTGGCGGGAACAAGAATCTCCAGATGGCTGCTTGAACCGATGCTGCCTCAAAGTCTGAAATCGAAGTTGGCGGAGTTGGAGTGTACCATGCCATGATGTAGGCTATGGACTGATATTCATCTTCCCACTCACCGGTATCAGGAGGGGCCTCCAAGCTTGCTGATCCTGTTCCTGCACGATGGAAAATATCGATACAGTATCCATAGTATGTTACACTACCGATTTTTATCCCGAAGAGGCCAGCATTAGCGGAAATAGTTCTAGTTCCTAGATTGATGGTAACTTCTTGGCCTCTAACTACTCTTACATAGGTAACGTTGACGGCTAAGGCGATTTGTGAAAATAGCGCTAGTGAAAGAATCGCTAATAGGGCTATGCCTATTATTCTTTTTCTCAATTTTTTCTAAATTTTGGATAATTTGGTTCCTAATAAACAATTCCTTTATCCCTACGTTATTTTAACGTAAAAACACGTTATACATACGCTATTTATATGTCAAAGTATAAGTGAAACTCATGAGGATGAGGTCTTATGGCTATCTCTAAATATTCTCTCATTCCGTTCTCTATGATCTTATCTATACACTCATCTGTAAATATTGGCTTGAGATAATCTCTATCACTCTTCAACTCTTCTATTGCTTCCTTAAGGCTTCCTGGAAGCTCTCTTATTCCTATTTGCCTTCTCCTCTCAGGACTTAGTTTGTATATATCCTCATCCACAGGATCCCCTATGTCTATCTTCCTCTTTATACCATCCAATCCTGCAGCAGTCATAGCAGAGAAGCAGAAGTATGGGTTACAAGAAGGGTCAGGGGTTCTGAACTCTATCCTTTTCGCTGCTGAGCTATTTGGACCCTTCTGATAGACAGGTATCCTCACGTTGGCAGATCTATTACGACGAGACCAAGCGATGAAGACAGGTGCCTCATAACCAGGAACCAATCTTCTATAGGAGTTGGTAGTAGGAGCTACTATTGCTGCCAATGACCTACTATGCTCCATCAACCCTCCAGCAAAGTATCGACCTAATTGGCTCAGCTCTGCATAAGAATCATCAGGATCGTAAAAAAGGTTCTTTCCACTATTCCATAAACTAACATGAACGTGCATTCCTGAAGCATTGTCCATGAAGATGGGTTTAGGCATAAAGGTAGCTATCATTCCTTTCTGATGGGCTATATTCTTTAAAATGAACTTAAAAGTCATAACGTTATCAGCCATTCTCGTCAAAGTATCGTAATGCATGTCTATCTCACATTGACCAGCTGTAGCTACCTCATGATGATGAGCATCACAAGGGATGTAAAAAGATTCTTCTAATACTTTGGCACACTCAGCCCTGAAATCCATCAATGTATCTTGTGGTGGAGTTGGAAAGTAGCCCTCTTTGAACCTGATAGGATAGTTTATGCCTGAAGTGCTCCATAAAGCCTCTTTTGACTCTATCTTATAGCCTTGACTATAAAAGGGTGTTACAGTATCCCAAGTTACTTTATCGAATACAAAGAACTCTAACTCTGGACCCCAGTAAGAAGTATCGTAACCTTCATTCTTTAGAACTTCCTCAGCTCTTTGAGCAACTGCTCTAGGCTCTCTTGATAGCCTTCCAAGCCCATAACCCCAATATACATCACAGATCATCCTTGCCGTCTTAATATTGTCTGAAATCCAAGGAATTATGGCTAATGTAGAAGGATCGGGCTTAAGGTTCATATCTGATTCATGAATATCAACAAATCCTCTGATAGAAGAGCCATCTAGCTTTGGTAGACCTTCTTTAAAATGATTGAGTCTTAAAGTGTGGGCTGGCACAGTTGTGTGTTGTAGCCTTCCAGGACCATCTGTGAACTGAAGGTCAACAAATTTCACTTTCTGCTCCTCAATTATCTGTAGGGCTTCTTCAGGGCTTATTATCAATGGCTCTAACTTTCCATCTGCTCCTATTCTGTAAGGCATCTTCTCGTCTTCTCCAAATAAAGTTTTCATAGTCATAAGCATTTCTAGAATACACATATATAGTTTTTGCTTAATAATATGAACGAATATTCATAAATAAAATTAGAATCTGTACAATAGATCAGAAAAAATGAAATAGAAAAGAATGAATTGAACGATTAAATACCTACTAAGCGTGACGATCTTAACTTATTTCCATCCAACTATATTAAACTTCGACGAATGATAAATTAGCTTAGGGTAGGCACTTTATACATTCTTTCCAAAGTCTTGACTAAATTGACTATAGTTTCATTCACAGGAGTCTTAATACCATGAACTTTTCCTAATCTGACTATAGCCCCATTCATATAATCGACTTCTGTCCTCTTACGCCTTTCTAAATCCTGAAGCATGGAGCTTATATGCTCTACAGTTGGTGGCAATTGCTTTTCCATAAGATAGTTAAAGTACTCTTCACATGTGAATTTTAGCCTTATCCCTTCTGCTTTTGCAACTTCAAAAGCCTCTTGAAGCATTCTCTTGATTATAGCTTTTGTTTCATCATAAATTCCTAATACGCCATATCGAACCTTTAAAATCGCTGAGAGAGGGTTTAAAGCAATGTTATAGAATACTTTCATCCATTTTTCTCTTATTATATCATCTGTGGGTAAAGAAGGAATTCCAGCCTTGGTGATAATATCTGCAATGGTTTTTGATCTTTTCATGTCTCCTGAAAGAGTACCAAAGAGGCACTCACTAGCATAGACTGTAACTTTGACATGCCCAGGCTTTATCAGCATTGCTCCAAAGATAGCCATGCCTCCCATAGTTCTCTCCTTCCCAATCATCTTAGCAATTATCTCCTCATTTCCTATACCATTCTGAACAGATGCTACAATACTATCTTCTCCTATCAATGGCAATATTTGCATGGTAGCGTATTCGGTATCATAAGATTTTGTCGTGATTAGGATTAGATCGTAGGGTGCAAACCTCTTGCACTCATCAGCAGATGTAAAAGCTTTAAGACCCTTGAATAAACGCTCACCCCAAATCCCAGATACTTTAAGTCCCTTCTTTCTAATGGCAGATATATGAGAAACTCTACCAATTAGTGTTACATCTTGTGAACTCGATAGAAAACCTCCAAATACAGAGCCTATGGCTCCTGCACCCATTATTAGTATCTTCATAGTATCATTAGATTGTGAAGCAGGATTATGAATCTTTATATTTGCTATCTAAATAGAAGTATGGCGATATTTGTGGAAAATATAATTCCGAGAGAAATAGCCCTGAAATTATGTGATGAGATTCGTAAAGAGAATGCCCGTAAAAGTTTCAGTTTTGGTAAGCTGCAATGTCGTTTTTGTTACAAGTTTAATAAGGATGATCCTGAGCTCAGCTCACGCTGCATATTCGGAAACGAACAAAACAGAGGGTGCTGGCAGGTCAATAAAAGGTACGATGCTCTATACACTAAGAAAGCATAATTAAACTAAAATTTCACTGATATAAGTAGAAGTAAATGGTGACGCTTATTCATAAATGAGCTCGATGGCTAAAACTGCTATACTCTTATGGGTGAGTATCTCTTCACTATCAGGTATGTAAATATAGCAACAAGAAGGGTCATAGCAAAGAGAATCCCTTCAACAAGCCATACATCTCCAATAAATACATAGTAATAGATTGACACAGCTATCATATCCACCGCTGCATGAAGTCCTATAGCTAGTATGAGAAATCTTTTCATACTTAGTGCACAGAGAACTATGAAGGATAGAGCTGAGTGTAGAAGAACAGCAGTGTTTCTTTCTATGGCTCCAGCAATAATTCCATGAATGTCAATTCAGGCATAAAAATAAGAATGGCAAGAACACTTAATGCATAGATGAGAACTGCCTCTAAGAACCCCCATCCAAGACCGAAGGATAGAACATGCCTATGATCTTCTCTTGTAAAGGATGCCTTCTTGATACAAATATATCGAATGCCTTCCTCAAAAAGACCTGCAAGGAGAGATGCATAGCCAAAGTACACCAGATTCGATGCAAAATCTTGACCATAAATCACTAAAGGAAGTTGGAGAGGTAGAAGTCTCAGAAGTAAGGCGCCAAACCAGCCTGCTCCTCCTAATATGAACGCAAGCCACATAGAGCCCTTGGCCCTACTAAAGTAGATGAATAAAGCAAAGGCTGGAATTAGAGCGATCAAGATAGCAAACCAGTTAGGGATCTGAAGATCGAAAGCCAAAGGCTTCACACTTTGGTGGGGATTAAATCAGCCAGCAGTCTTAGGAGTGAATCTATTATAGAAGAAGCCGAGGAGTATGCCGAAGATCAGGGATGTGACCAAGCCTTCTCCTAAACCGTATAGATAATATGTAACACCGTATTGCAGATTTCCCAAGCCTAGTATTGCAGAGAAGATCAACCATAGAATTAAACCAAAGACGATGCCCTTGATTATAGATGTTCTGCCAGGAATCTTGTCATAGGCCCAGCCGTATATTATCCCAAATATCACGCCTAGAATAATCCCTATGATAAAGACAAGGATGGGCCCGATGAGTAATGTAATATTGTAAGCCTCTTCTGGTGTAATTAAAGAACCTTGGGGTAAGCTAGCGATAATCACAGACATGAACTCTTCTTTAAATAAAATTAATTCGAAATATATGAATGGAGCTAGAATGATACCGTAAATTGCTCCTGAAACTACCCCAGCCTTGATACCTGTTACAACTTTACCCAATCAAATCCCTCTCATACTATATTTCATGATATAAAACTTTATCGGGCATGAGTTTTTCCTTGATGCAATAGATTTTTGTAATGGGCCGGGCCGGATTTGAACCAGCGGCCTTTCAGTGTCTGAGCTTTTTATCAGCTGAACGCTCTTTTTGGCCATTTTAGATGGAAACCATACTGAGCTACCGGCCCTCAAATTATTGTAAAGTATCAATTTATTAAAGTGTTTCTTGGTAAAAGTAGAGTTGATTTTATTGCCGGCCTTGGAAAAAATTAGCGTGCAACTCGGATGCTTTTAAGACTGGAGCAAAGCCGTTCAAGTAATCGCAATATCTGGGTTTTAGTTTATCTGTGGTTATGACAATCAAGCGGAGTTTTTGAGACCATGACAAAAGGGGCTCAAATCTTTCAATAATACGTCTTGCTTTCCAATCGACTCTAGTGTCGTATGTGCATTCTATGAGAACATTCCCAACGACAAAATCAGGAATAACATGATTATTGCTTACTCGAAACACCTTTTCGTAATTGTAATTTACTCCAATTTTCAGAAGGATCATGGCGACTTTTTGTTCCAGCTTATTGAACATCATCTCGCCTCTTGGGCCAATTACTTTCCTCTTGAAATTGGTTTTACTCTTAACGCTTGCAACGCCGCCAGATGAAGAGATTTTCACTAAATGTTCCAAGGTGTTGGAAGAGCCTGTTTTCCTACCAGCCAGTCTTCTCTCTTCCAGCGTTAATTGACAACCATAATGTTCAAACTTACTTTTACCACCAATGCGTTGTCCCCAATTATTATCTACAATTTCAATATCCATACTACGTAAATCCAAATGGGTAAGTTTGCATATCGCATTTGCGACTTCGTATGCGGGAGAACAAAACCCCTTATACCAATTTTGGAAAGAACGTAACGTAAAATGCCTTTTGGATTGTGCTAGTAACAAATGATAAAGTTGTTTCCAAGTCAATAGATTGCTTTTAGCTGAACGGAAGAAACGCTTTTGCTCCTCTTTTGATTTGAAAAGTACTCTCATCTGTTTTCTCTAATTTTATTCGGCGCTGGAAGTATAAAAAGATAAGAGGTTAGTGAAAGTAGTTGTCTAGATTAGTTAGTTAAACGAATTTTTGATTATTCGAACCTTTAAAGGTCATAAGAAACAAAGCAGACTTGGCATTTATGCTGAGCTACCGGCCCATCTTATGAGTTAAGGTTGCAATGAGTTTTTATGCTTTTTTATAAGATATACAATTTAAAATTAAGACCATTTTGGATAAGAGCCCAATTTATGAACAATGCCTTCTTCTCTAAACCTTCTAATGCTTTTTTACACTTCTTCTCATTCCTATGACCCTCAAAATCTAGGTAAAAGTTATACTCCTAAGGAGTCATCCTTGTAGGTCTTGACTCTATCTTTGTAAGGTTTATCTTTCTTATTGCAAACTCTCTTAGGGCTGAATATAAAGCTCCTAGGACATTTTTTGTAGAGAAGATTATGGATGTCTTATCATTGCCTTTTTGCCTGCTCTTTTAACAGATCTATTATTCTAATTATTTTATTTTTTTAGCCAAAAATCATCTATCTTTAACTTAATGGAGAAACGTATTTGCTATAAATTTATATATATCAAATTAATAATTAAAATTCGGAGTAAGGCTGGGAAATTGTGTATGAGCCCAAAGAAAGCTAAGAAGAAGGCTAAGAAGAAACCGGCAGCTTAAATCCAATCTGAAGAGTTGGAGTAGGGGAGAAGCACGCTTATGATAAATTCTCCTCTTATTTTTTATTTAAGCTCTTTGATGATTAATTATTCATGATCATATATACATTGGGCCATTCTACTAGAAGTTTAGAAGAATTAATTTGGCTTCTAAAAAAGCATAATATAGAAACTTTGATAGATGTTAGACGTTTCCCGACTTCAAAAAGGTATCCTCATTTTGACAAGAATTTTCTTATAGATGAGCTTTCTAAATCATGTATAAATTACATCTGGCTTGAGAGGTTAGGTGGTTTCAGAAGAGGAGGCTACAAGAAATATTTAGAGAGTGAAGATTTCAAGAAAGGCATAGAAGAGCTTTTAGATTTAGCTAAAAAGGGAAGAGTTGCCATCATGTGTGCTGAGGCTCTCTGGTTCAGATGCCATAGAAGGTATATTTCAAATGAATTGGTTAATTTAGGCCATAAAGTTATCCATATTATAGACGAGAAGAGAGTTTACGAACATAAGATAACAAGAAAAGGCAAGAAGTAGTTTTGAAGAATAGGGGAGATAATTGAATCGAAATCTTACAGTTAAATTTTGATGCTTAAATAAATCAACATAATGTTTTATAACAAGATAAAAGGCGTTTGTAAAATGAATTCTATAAGTAAAAGGGAAGTATTAGAAAAGGTGAAGACCCAAATAATGAGTGTTAAAGGTGTTGTGGGGGTTGCTGAGTTAAATAAGGAACAATGTAAGACTGTGGCTTACTTAGAAGAGATGGCCATGAAGAACGTCTTATGCAGTATTGGTCGTGGTAAGAATGAAGGCGTTAAAGAATCTCTTTCTCGTGAAATTACTATAGTTCTTTTCACGGATATTAACTTCGATATTCCAAAAGATGCGAATACAATGGAATTGATTAGCAAAGGTGAAGTCGTAGGGATGACCACGATGGATCTGGACAAAATTGAAGATTTTAAGAAAGACAAGAATTACGTGGTTATTAGTGATTTTCTTGTAATAAAGAGGGATGCAAAGATAAATCCTACTGCATTTGCTAGCGGGGATGCTTACTTTCTTTTTAACGGAATCCAAATTGAGCAGTTTTCAAAGATTCCAGAAATAAAGGATCATGTTTTATCTTTTCCATCGCCACCAGCCTTTGATTTTTTAAAAGAGGAATTTAAGGATAGAATGAATCTCTCTAATCCACAGCTTGCTGGTTTCCTCATTGGCTTCAATTTGAGCTGAAGGGTTTATAATTGCTCAATTCGTTAAATTAAAAACCTTTATTTGTTATCGTATCATGTTCAATTAACATGCCAGAGGCAATTTTGGTAATAGATATGGCGAAGGACTTTGTATATGGGAAGTTAAAGTGTGATAGAGCCCAAAGGATAATACCGAATATGAAGAAGCTCTTAGAATCTGCTAGAGAGAAATCAAAACCAGTAATTTACGTGACAGATACACATCTTCCAGTGGATAGAGAAATGGCACTCTGGGGAGAGCATTCCATGAAAGGAGAAGAAGGGGCTCAAGTAATAGATGAGTTAAAGCCTAACAAAAAAGATTACATAATTGAAAAAAGAACCTATAGTGCCTTTTACGAAACAGGTCTAGACCCATTGCTCAGAGATTTAAAAGTTGATACTGTTGTCATAACAGGTTTACATACGAATATATGTGATAGGCATACAGCAGCAGATGCCTTCTTCAGAGGTTACAAGATGATAGTCCCAGAAGATTGTGTTGATGCCTTCATAGAGAAGGATCATTTAGAAGGATTAGATTATATTAAGAAGATATACGGTGCAGAGATCACTAAGAGTAAAGAATTGATAAAGAAATGGGAAAGCAAATAAAAAATCTCTTCTTTTAATAAGCTTTTGCATTAAATTCATAATTAACTCATGCTTTAGGTATCTCATAATTTAACTTGAATTCATTGATATATTTTTGAGCTATATCGTAAAAAGCATCTCTGACCCTCTTTACCTCTTCCAAACTTAATCCATATAATGAAATCTTTATGTGCTTGCTCAATCCTCTGTGTAAACCAACTATGCCCCTCTTTATCATATCTTCAGCAAGGAAAAATCCTTTCCTCTTATGATGCCTCGATATTTCCCAGAAGATAGGAGTTTCAAAATGCATTAGATGGTGATTATGAGGCTTCTCCCCTATCAGTGTTATATCACTAATCTTCTCCATCTCTGATATGAACCACCTCACCTTCTCTAACTCCTCTTCCCATCTCTTTACTCTCTCTGCAACATAAGGGAAAGAGTACATGGCTGAGATTAAAGGCAATCCTCCAACACTACAACCAAAGATATTGACGATCTTCTTACCAAAGGTCCTTCCAGTCCAATCAGGCTTTATCGTAGATGTTTTGAAGGCTTTCTTTGACCACTCATAATTTGTAACCAAAAAGCCCAAGGGACCTATAGAAGCCATAGACTTATGGGCAGATACTGTAAGGAAATCTGCTTGTAATTCTTTCATGCTGACAGGGAATACGCCTGCAGTGTAAGCAGCATTGACCATGTATGGTATACCATACTCTTTTGCTATCTTTCCTATCTCCTTGACTGGGTTTAAATTTCCATAATATGGCTCAGCATGAGTTACTGCTATTAATCCAGGCAATCTCCCAGTCTCCTTTTTTATGCTCTCAATCTTTTTTACAAAATCCTCTGCCCTAACTTTATACTCTGGATAGCCAGAATAGGGTGCTTCTGCAAGCCTAAGACCATTCATCTCTGCTGCAATGGCTGTGGTATAATGGCATAATGGGTCTGTTAGAACTACCTTTGCAAAATCCTTATCCTCCTCTGAAATATTATCTGCTATAGTCTTCATAACAGCAAATTGAGCAGCCCTTGATCCAAAGGTATGCTCAGACAGATCACCATCAAAGAACTCTGCTACCGTTGAGAGAAATTCATTAACAGGAGGCTTCGATATTAGGTTGGATCTTCCCTCAATACAATCATAACAAATGGTATAGCCGACTTTCATCCATCCTTCATTTATTAATATCTTCTGTACCTCATCAGGAATTATACCACCTCTCATGATAGGGTGAATTATGATGTCATGCTTGTATGGGTTAACAATCGATCTGAACTTAGTTATTTTTTCATCAAAGATTTTATTGCTCACTTTCTTATACCCGCTTTATCCAAGAATTTCTCCTATTATTAAGAGTCTCCCTGATAAGAAGCTTTAATCTCTCTTGAGTAAAGATCTATCCCTAATTCATCAATTAACGTTTTATACGCTCTTTCTCAAAGACTGATGCGCAAGTTTCACAGCAGAAGAAATAATCATGACCTTGGATATTCCTTTTGACTATATCTCCCTTTATCTCCTTCTTGCAGTAAGTGCAAAATAATTTGATGCCAAAGCCTGGTCGAAGCGTCGGTCCGAATTTTTCTTTTACTACTTCTATTATCAAGCTGTTGTGAGAGGCTTCAATACCAGGTACTTGGCTTAACTTATGCAAGATGAAATCCTCTAATGAGCGTATGTCAGGAACTGATACTTTAACTATAAGATCATGCTCCCCAGTAGTCAAATAGACCTCTGATACCTCCTCCATATCTTTTATGATTTGAGCTATAGTATTGAGCTGAGGAGGCTTGGCTTTTATAGTTATGAGAGATATTACACCCCCAGTTAATTTCTTTTGATCTATAGCTACTGTGAACTGCTTTATTATGCCTAGATCAGTTAAACGTTTTATCCTAGCCCGAATGGTAGGTATGCTAGCATTCGCAGACCTTGCTAACTCTTTAAGAGGAGTTCTGCTATCTTCTTGAAGAGATGATAGTATTCTGAAATCGGTTTCGTCAAGTTCTATCGATGGCATATCTTTCAGTAAATCTCTTTTAGATTTGCTTAATAAAAAGATTAACTTTTTGGCAGAATTTATTATGTGAATGCAGAGAATCCTATGTAAAAGAAGTATACAGTTTTAATCTCATCTTATTTATTATTATAATTATCTTTAGGGGAAGATCATTAAAGCATCTTCTTTATTCCTAAAAAAACTCTTATAATAAAAATTATCAAAGAATAAAGTCAAAATCGATATTTTTCTCTTAAAATAAAGGATAGGAAAATTATAGCACTCCATCTTATTTATTAAATAGGGGGTGAAAGAATGGGTGTATGCCCAGTTTGTGGAATGAAGATACCACCAACAACAAAATATACATCTAAATACAAAGACAAAGCATTCTTTTTCTGCTCTACTACTTGCAAGGCTAAATTCGATGAGAATCCTGAGAAATACGTAAGTAAGGAGTACAAGCCGGAGGGCCTTCCATCAATGAAGTAAAGGTAAAATGAAAAATGGTAATATCCTCACCCATAATAATTCCTCTAATCCATAAAAGAATTCCTAACTAAATTTTTTGTTCGTCAATTATTTTTTACTCTTTATTTATCAAATATGTGGCTTTAAGCATAAATATTTTGAACAAAACGAATTCAAGGGGTGAAATTGTGGCAAAGGATCCTGTCTGTGGCATGAGTGTAGATGAAAAGAAGACAAAATACAAATCAGACTATAAAGGCAAGACCTACTACTTCTGCTCTACAACCTGCAAATCAGCCTTCGACAAGAGCCCTGGAAAGTATGTCAAATGATTTTTATAAACGATTTTATTTTTTATTAAGTGTATAATTTAAGGTATTGAGATTTTGAAGAAGATAATGGTCTGTGGTGCTATAGCCAATAAAGGAATATCAAAAATAAGAAAGATTCAATCTCTCCTTAAAGAGAAAGGCTTTCATGTTATAGATCAAATCTCTGATGAGGATTATAGCAAAATCAAGGATTTTAGAGGTAAAAAGGATATTGCTGAGGAGATAACAAAGCACGATCTAGATTTCATTAAAGAGAGTGATGTATTAGTAGCTTTGATCGATAGACCTAGTTATGGAGTTGCTGTAGAGATTTACTTCGCCAAGATTATTGGTAAGAAGATTATAACTATGAGCAAGAGAAAAGTACCTTCGCCGTGGCCTATTGCCTTTTCAGATCGAATTATAAATGATGAGGAGCAGTTGGTATCAGCTTTAAGAGAATTAGGAGATGAATAATCGGAATTAAACTCTTTATGGCTCGAGTTACTTATTACTAATCTTTAGCGAATAGGAGCCTTTTGTTTCTTCAGTAATCAAAGCGAACTTGCCGACTCTACCCTTTAATGCTTTCATAATTGCTTCTGACTCAAGGTAGTAATGCTCATGAGGCTTGTCAGGACCAACACAAGAGCATCGTGTTGAGATTATCTTCGCCTTTGAGATAGTCTTGCCAAATTTAAGATCAAAAAGCTCTCCAATTGGAGGAAATTTCTTCAAATCATTCTTCAGAATCAGAATCTTTCCTTGGTTCTCTTCTTCTCTAGAGATCTTCTTTCTGTACTCCTTCAAATTCTTTATCAATGACCAATCTCCTTGAGGTGCTTCTCTATGGCTTTCTTTGGTAGGTGATAGTACAAATTAGATGAATCTATGCCAAGACTCTTCAAACCCTCGACTCCTTTATCTGTCAAGTAATAGAACTTCTTCCTGCCTTCCTGTTTAACAGATAACCAGCCAATTTGAACAAGCCTCTCGATGAATGCTCCTCCAACAGCGAACGGATTAACTGGTTTTTCTTGTTTCATGATCTAAATCTGAGTAAGAGGTTAAACTGATGCCTTAATATGCCTATTGTATATGGAGGGGTATTTTAGCAGCATAAGCAATGGAACTGCCCAGACCTCCATCTATTCAGCAGTTCTTTTGCCTTCTCCCCTTTGACCTCTACATTGAAACCCTCTTCTGCCTCAGCCAGCTGATACTATCAACTCAAATATTTCTTAATTTGGTATCACTTTTGCATTCCTTCCCAGATGGCAAAGTGGTTACCTTCAGGGTCAATAGCCATAGCCCACCATCCCATATTCGGTACTTCCATCTTCGGAACTATCACCTTCCCTCCTAATTTCTCAATCTTCTTACAGTATTCGTCAACCGATTCTACCAGAACATAGTATGTGAACTTGTGCTCAGGATTCTGCTTCTTCATCATCCCTCCATTAACGCCTTGAGCTTTGGGTCTGCCCTGCTTATCAACTGGAACTGTCTCTATCAACCAATAGTCCATTGGGCCTTTTGTCTTCTCTATCTTCCACCCGAAGAGCTGGCTATAGAATTTCCTAAGTCTATCTACATCCTCTGCAGGTATTTCAAAATGAACAATCGTATGATACATTTAAATCGATTTTTTATCAGCTCTGAGTTTATTTAAGAGTTTTGGGCTCAATTCAAACTAGAATTGAGGCTATCTATTCTGAACGGTTACAATGACAAATTCTATAGGGTAAGGGGGTGCAGAATTCTATGATGCTATCTCTATTGCTTATGAGAGGCTTTACACTGGACAAGATATAAAGGTGATAGTAACCCCAGCGAGTTACAGTAACTATTTATTTTTCAAATATCAATTGATGCTTCATGGAGAGCGTCGTCGAGAGGCTCCAAAAGATCGGGCTTACGGAATATGAAGCCAAAGCATATCTAAGTTTGCTAAAGGACCATATAAATACTGCTGCAAAGCTCTCTGAAAAGTCTGGCATTCCAAGGACAAGGATTTACTCTGTTCTTGAGTCGCTGGAGCACAAAGGCTGGATAAGAATCTATTCCGGAATACCACTTTTGTTCAAGGCGATTGATCCACGTGAAGTTTTCAAAAAGGTCAAAAAAGACTATGACGAGTTTTTGGAGTCTATACAGGCGACGCTCAAAGAGGAGGTGAAAGAAATGAAAGAGAAGTTTGTAATATTGAAATTTGATGTTGGACTAGGAAGCTTGAAAGAAGAGATGAGGAAGGCTAAGACCATATGGATAAGCAATGCAACAAGAGATTTTCTCGAAAAAATGAGTGATGTGTTCAGCAAAGATGCCCAAGTTAAAGTTCTTCTTTTTCCTGGAGAAAGAAAAATCGGCAATAAAAATGTACAATTTAAGGAGGCAGAAGTAAAGATTGTTTGTATGGTGAGAAACAAAGAGGTAGCATCCATGTCTATAATTCTCGACGAGAGCAGAACATTCACGGTGTTTGAAGACCCAGTAAGCCACCAATACATTGTGGATGAAATGTTATATGATGAATGCTCAAAATGCTTCACAGAATGGTATAATCTGGGTTGGAATGTTGCCAAAGAGGTGTGAGGTGAAAACTATGCCTATCGTGGAAGGAAGATACGAAGCTAAAATCTCAACAACCTTTAGCACTATCGAAGAAGGAATAGAGGAGATTAAGAGAAAGATTCAGAAATCGAGGAGGATAAGGATTAACAACATACCTTTGAGCCTACTTAAAGAATTGGAGCCTCTTTTAGGAGACAAAGACTTGAAGATAATCTTGCCAATCGGTGAAAAACCCACCAAAGAATTGAGAAAACTGGGTGAAATTGCGACAACCAAAGCAAGGATTTATGTTGATTTTAGGGGCAGAGAGGCGAACACTGGCTCTGTTAGCTTTTCGGATAAAATCTTCAGCATTGTGTGGTTAGATGATCAGATACTTGATATCTCAACAATGGAATACAGCAAATGTGTCAAATGCCTTTTGAATACCTTTGATACTGGCTGGAGATATTCACAGAAATGGTAGAGTCCAACCTGAATCTACTGAAGAGTGTTAGAAACAAACAATGGTTTGTACTCATCCTACGGGGGAAATGTAAAGTGGGCAGGGCACGCTCACAATAGGATTCGGACAGCATAAAGTGGTGCGTTGGTGAGAGCACAGTTTCAGACTGAAAGGGCTGATTGGGGTTTTATTGTTCCAGCGACTTTAATCTGGTTTTCTTCGTTACTTATAACTATGTGGGATTTTGTTCATCTTCAAGGGATGATTTATCTTTTTGGTGTGGTGAATGCACTTGGGTTGTTTCTCTTTTTGATGGGCGTTTTCATGCGTTTAGTGGGTAGGAGGACTTTGGGAAGATACTATTCATACGGTTTGAAAGCCCCAGAGAAACTCATCAAGCATGGAATTTACAAAAATGTTCGACACCCTATCTATCTTGCTATGCTTCTCTATACAGCGGGAATCCCGTTGGTCTTTTCAAGCCTATATGGTTTCTTGCTTACGCTAGTTTTCACGCCACTCATTCTTTATAGGATAAGAATCGAAGAGAAAATTCTTATCGAAAAATTTGGAGACAAATATCGAGAATACATGAAAAAGACCAAGAAACTTATTCCTTACATATATTAGCCTACATTCTATCCGACTCGGTTTTGTTGGTAGCCCAGGCCAGATTCGAACTGGCGTCAGCGGGTAACTTCGAATATTTTCATAATTTATTTAAATATAGACGCATCCTATACATCAAATGGGCAAATGTCATCCGAAATTATCTTCGAAGCACCTTCGCTGAGTGAAGAAGAGTCAGAGCATTTTAGGGGCAAGCATGTTGCGTTAGTTAAAGGTAAAGTCTTGGCTTTTGGGAACAATTCGAAAGAAGCTCTTAGAGAAGCTCTTAACAAGAAGCCAGAACTGAAACCAGAGGAAATTGGAATATACTATGTGCCGGCAGTTGACGAGCTGATCCTTTGAAGCGCTTCATATTCAAGTATGTGACTGAGAGGACAAGATTAGGCGAAGTAGTAAATAGACCGATAGTTCATGTTTATATAAAATCGAAGGATGATAAATGGTACCTCTTCTACCCCTACGTGGATTCAGGCGCCGACACCTCCTTATTTACAAAGAGTGATTGTGAACTGCTTGGTCTTGATCTATATGAAGGGACCTATAGGTCGATGGCTGGAATAGTCCGTATAACCATACCCACGTATCTTCATAAGGTTCTTGTAAGGATTGGGGATACGGAGTTTAAGGCAACAATTGCCTTTGCAGACTCCGACGAGGTTCCTAGGCTGATTGGAAGGTTAGATTTCTTCCGAAGGTTCAAGATAACTTTTGATGAAGAGGCGTTGGTTACTATCTTTGAAGTTACTTGAGTTAAAACAAACCTCTATATTTAGTGTAGACACAAAGAGGGATGAGCATGCAACAACCAATAAAACTCTGATCGTCATATATCCAAAGGAGTTAATACCTAAAAGTGTAAGTAGCCCGGGCCAGATTCGAACTGGCGTCAGCGGGTAGCTTCGAATTATCTCCAAAGCCCGCTACTCAAGGGTTTGATCCTTGCTTGACCTCTACACCACCGGGCTATAATAGATCAGCATCAATTGTAACTTTTAAATTTTGCATCGATCAATAGCTCTTATTGGCTAATCTTTTAACTGTAAAGCTAATCTTTTCTATAGGGTCTTCCATCTTTTTCAATAAATCTTCAGCCCTTCTTTTGATAAAAGCCTTTTTGCGCTCATCCACTAGTCTCTCAACATTTTTCAATATGCCCTTTATAGTACGAGGCTTCACTATTAGCTTCTTTCTTATCAGATAATCCTCCACATAAGTATCTTTACCTTTATATGCAGATATTGTTGGTACACCCATTAAAGCTGATTCAGCAGTCATAGTCCCTCCCATCCCTATGAATGAATCAGTATTTTTAAGAAGTTTAAAGCCAATAACGACTTCTTTTGGGATTATGAACTTATCCCCATAGTTCTTCAAAATTTTAGACAATTGTTGTTCATACCTGCATAAGACAACGATATTATTATCTTGAAATCTATTTGACATGCCTTTGAGCAAATCATCAGACCATTTATTGTTTAATCCTAAAAGATAGGATGCAAAGCTCTCCTCCAATCTTATCACTATGGTCTTTTTTGCTCTATCAATGGGTAAATCTAAACTCTCTAAATCATGAGGCTTTATTCTCTTTAACCATGCAACTGGGTCTAAAGCTTTGTATCTGATGATCTTATTGTGGGAGATTCCATAGCAAGTCCAAGCTGAATATGGGATTATCCAAGGAGTTAATAGAATATGTGATAAAGGTATAGTCAGCTTAGCAACGCTCTGAGCATGAGGAGAATCGTTAATACAAATATGCTTTATATTTAAACCATAAGCAACTCTAGCACACTCGGGGGAGCTGAATGATATAGCAAAGTTAGGCTTCCATTCATCTACCAAATCTGCAAGATGATTTATCCTTTCACTACTTGAGATAAGTTTTCCATAAAGAGAGCCACCACCATGCTTACCAACTATTATGCTTTCTAAACCTATCTTCTTTGATAGCTGATTTACTTCACGATATAATCTAGATGTTGATAAGACTTCATGACCTTCTCTTTTCAATTCTTCGATTAAAGGCTTAAAGAACAGAGCCTGCTTTGGAGTTAGAATATCTATCCAGACCTTCAACCCATATCTCTTAACGCTTAGTTATATTAAAGGAAATTCTTTTAGACTTGGGATAAAATTATATTCCAGATTGTCTAAGAGCCTTACTCCTATTACCATATTCGGCTTAAGCACTGAAGGGTATAAGATAGCATCTTCTCTATCATCTTACGATTTACAACCAACCATAGTAGATGAAAATCTTAATGTTGGCATGCAGTTAAAGAGAGAAATTCTTGAAAGATTCGATTCTATTGCTGCACTTTTAGAAGATGAAGCATTACTTGGTCTAGTGCCTATAGAAGATGCCATAAGCAAGGCAAAATTCCTATTCTTTGCTCCTAAGATAAGAATTAGAGAGATGGAAGCTAAATCCACTATAGGCTTAAGGCTAAAAAGTATGGTGAAGAATCTATCAAGGGGTACTGTTTTTGTCAATACATTGCCCACAAGTTGTGGTGGTAATGAAGAGAATGTATCTTTGATAGAAAAGTTGACTGGGCTAGAAGCCGGTGTGAGCTTTGATTACATATATGCTCCATTAAGCCCTAGGACCAATAAACCAATAGTTCTAGGTTCAAGTAGAGTTGATATAGATAAAGTTGTGATTGAATCCATTAAATCTGCTCTAACAGATGTGCCTAAGATTCTACCTCTCCGCTTGGCTGAGCTTCTCTATTCAAAGCATATAATAAAAAAGTACAATTCCATAGTTACAGAATTCGAGTTATTTAAAATGTTAGGCAAAGTAAGCAAGGTAGATTTGAAGAGCTTTACAGAAGATCATGAAGTTTATTTAGAAAACATGGCTGAAAACCTACTCGATATAAGAGTTATTGCAGATACTTTGAAGACAGGAGAGCCTATGGGATACATGGTATCTGGCATATTGAAAAGTCTTGAGAGTTACTTCAAATACATCGTAAATGAAGTCCGTTCTATAATAAAAGATGAAAATCTAAAAGCAAGTAGAACAAGAATATTAGTGGTCTGGTCTATCGATCCTTTTGAGATTAGAGGGGATAAAATGTCAGCTCTTTCTACTCTTGTAGAGAAGCTTCATGATTGTGTTGGGGACATAGCCACTTTCAACACTATGCCTTATCTTCGAGCTCTGCGCCTAGAATCGAGCATGAAAAGGTTACCTCTTTCAGCGGATAGGAATAATATAATTTTGGCTTGCTCAAAGGATGATTTTGAACTAGTTTTTAAGAATGCTAAGATTGAAAGGCCAGAGATGAGGCCTATCATCATAAAAGCCAAGCTTCCTGTAGAGGTTGTTGGGTAAATCTTTTCTAAAATTCTCTTTACTTTTTCATTAAGAGCTAAAATGTGAAAATTAAATACATGGAGAGCTTAACTTGGTGATAAAATGAGTAGGCTAAAACAGATAAACCTCTTCAGGCTTTCCATACATCTCTCAGGCTTTTTTATTCCTTTTATTGCCATCATAATAGGTCTCTTTTACACATTTCTTATTATAACTATAGTGACGATATTATATTGTATATCAGAGTATCTTCGTATTAGAAATCATGGTCTACCAATAATTAGGACAATAACATTCTTAGCGAGTAAGGATAGAGAGGCTCGTAAATTTATTCTTGCGCCTGTTTACTTTGCTTTAGGAATATTGATTGCATTAACCGCCTTTAAGAGTTCAGTAGGGTTTGCGAGCATAGAAATAGTTGCCCTTGGAGACAGTTCTGCAAGGCTTTTCGGAAAGCTGATTGGACAAACTCGCTTACCCTTCAATAAGATGAAGACTTTTGAGGGTAGCTTTTTTTGTTTCATCTTTTCATGGTTAGGAGCTTCTCTTTTTTTACCCTCATCAATAGCCATTCTAGGAGCTTTAATAGGTTCTATCGTTGAGAGCTTGCCTCTTCCTATAGATGATGATCTAACCATGCCTATTGCTTCAGGCTTTGCAATGCAGATAGCCTTCTTATTTTAAATTTTACCAATAAAAAGGTAGATGAATATAGATAAGGCTGATGCTATAATTATAATGCTTAATGTGAAGAGAAGCAATCCTGTCTTTAAAGTGAAATCTGATAAATTGGCACCTTTTATCTTCTTGGCAGATAGAATTAAAAGAGCGCTAATAAGTTGCAGAAAAAGTGATAATAATGGATAGATAAACAAAGATAATGCCGATAAGGGCCAAAGGAAGATCAGACCATAATCGAAAAAGTTTCTTAGGTCTAAGATGATAGGTAGATTGGAGATTATATATTGAAGATTGAGAAGATTAGGCTCTTTAATAAGAATAAAGCTGATAGAAAGGATAGATAAAATGATGCAAAAGGATACAAGAAAAATCATTTTTCTCCACAAATTTCTAGAAAAATTCATCCAAATATTGCTGATTTTATCTATGATCAAAGAAGGTCTTTTTGTAAATACAAATATGAAATTAGCAATGGTTAAGCCTAAAAGAGCCCCTGCAATTACATCTGTTGGGTAATGGACACCTAAGTAGACCCTTGAGAGTGCAACAGCTAAAGATAGAGCCAATAAAGGTGATGCTATCCTTCCATATCTTTTAAATATCAAAGTGCTGCCAGCAAAAGCCCTAACTGAATGGCCTGAAGGAAAAGAAGAACCATACTCTTCTAATCCAATCAAGTTTATTCCTGTTAATAGCTCATAAGGTCTTGGGCGATATAAAAAAGCCTTGAATATTAGCCCTAATGTTACTGATGCAATTATAGTTATAGCCAGAAATATAGCAAACCTTCTCTCTTTAGCCTTACCATATATCCATAAGACTATTATAAATAAAAGCCAGAAGAAGCTCCCGCCAAAATCCGTTAATGTGAGTATGATCGTATCTAGAGCCTTTGACCCAGAAGCACTGTTTATCATATAGAGTAAGTCTTTATCATAAGGATAGAGCGAAGACAAATTCACAATATAGCTTAATACGATGAAAATAATCAAGGGTAAGAGTATGGAGAAAGTCTCATTCCTAATGGTGCTATTAATCCTCATAAAATCATCCTTTTACCAGATTCGAGAATAGAGGCGAGTAAGAGGCTTTGCCAAATGCCTTCTAGCTCTAGGAGGAACTTCGTAAATCCCCAAAGTTATACTTCTTTGCATCTCTTCAATTATTACTGCTTCCTTTGGGAGCTTCTGCTTACAATTTTTGCATATAAAGCCCTTTTCTTTACCTGCTGACTTCATCCTCTTTTTGCATAAAGGACAGACAGGGTTTAACTTCTTTAATATTTGGCTGAGCTTAACTATCTCTATCTTCTCAAGGTTTATAGTTAATGGTAAATTTGGCTTTGGCTTTATCCCTCCATAGACTTTGACTACATCTCCAATAGCTAAATTCATGATTATCTCTCTGAACTTTCTTGTAGGCTCATATGCAGCACAGTCTATCTTGCCGCTATCATCTTTTATTGTGAATATTACATGCCCCCCGACTATAATCCTTGGCTTCTCAAAGACTTCTCCCTTGATTACAAAAGAACAATATGGTTGTATCTCAGATATCTTTGCACTTTTTATATGCTCATCTGTAGCCTGATTCGTCTTATAGATGACCCATCTCTCTATAGGCTCAAGGGCTTTCACCATGCTATGAGCTTTCTTAGCAATCAAAGGATTCTCAGCTCTAATTCCATAAAGGATTGGGCAAGGAGTGTGAGGAGTTATCCTTATCTCTCCAGTATTAGGATCAATATTATCAAAGGTATTAGGATAGGTTAATTCATTCATATTAAATACAGACTCTCCATCTATCTTCCTCTCTTTACCCCTTTCACTAGGTACTCTGTAGGCTATCAACTCATAAGTAAAATCTTGCTCTAATTCCTCACCAATGGCTGCTAAGCCTCCTATTATCCCTCTTCCTATCTTAAATTTGAAGAACTCAGCTCCTATCCTCTTTGCCAATTCTTCTGCCTCATCTATGGTTACTATATCTTGAATCACCTTTTTTGAGAAAGCCCTTAATTCTTCAGGTATATTCTCACTCTCTAAGAAGACAACGCCTGGATTTGTAGTCTCATGATCTAACTCTGCCAGTTGCTCTACAGTCTCTAAGACCATCTTCTTTATGCTATCTATGAGCTCTTCTTCAGCTTCAACTTTAATGGCAATGGCACAATTCCCTCTAGTCTTCAATATCCAATTTGGGTTGAGCCTTATGAGGCGAGGATAGTCGATGATCTTTGCACCCATATCAATAAGCCTATCTATGACTACGGCACCAACATAAGTTGTGCACATTCCATCCTTAGAATCTGTATCATCAAAGCCTATGTAAAGATTGGTCACTATAAGAAAAAAGAGGGATTATAACTAAAATCTTTTTCTAAATGAGGCTAGCCTCAACCATCCTTATCTTTATTATGAATAAGAGGATAAGGTAATAAAAAGTCTCAAAGCATAAAGTTTGATTTTGATCAGGCTTCAACTACTATCATTGTAAGGGTAGACCTAACTTTATCCAAGCGTCTTATCTTCCATGTTACTGTTTCCTTTACCTTTTCCATAGAGTCAGCCTCTATCTTTGCTATTATATCATAAACACCATAAACCACATAAACCTCCTTCACATTTTCAATCTTCTTTAACCCTTTAACTAACTCCTCTTCTGCTCCAAGTTCTACATTTATAAGTACAAAGGCTGTTGGCATAGATACCTAGTTTATGCTCTACTTAATAAATTTTCATATACGAATTATTAATTTTTATTCTCCACTTCATTTTGATTTTCAATATAAGAATTTATGATTATCTTATGCTCTCTAAAATAGATCTGTTAAGCTTTCCAATGATAGGTATCTTATACCCACAATTCATGCATCTGTTATTATCATCAAGATACCAGCCAGTTATGTCATAGCCAAACCTTTTAACAACTATCTTACCACATCCTGGGCAGTAGGTATGCTCTAAGTGATGACCAGGGACATTTCCTATATACACATAATTCAATCCAATCTCTTTAGCTACTTTATAGTGCTTCTCCAAAGTTTCGATAGAAGTTGAAGGCAAGTGCATTAGCTTGTAATCAGGACGGAATCTTAAGAAATGAATGGGCATGTCAGGACCTAAATTTTCATAGATCCACTTAGATAGCTTTCTTGCTTCATCAATATTATCTCCTATCTGTGGCACTACTAAATCAGTTATCTCTGTATGAATCTTCGTCTTATCCCTTATCTCTAACAATGTCTGAAAGATAGGCTCTGCATTAGGAATTCCTACATACCTTCTGAGAAAATTATTCTCTCCATTTCCCTTAAAGTCTACTGTTATGCAGTCAAGAAAATCATTCATAATATTGACAGAATCTGGAGTACAGTATCCATTTGACACAAATAGGTTGATCAATCCTTTACTTCTAGCTATCACACCAACATCATGGGCAAACTCTATGAATATTGTAGGCTCATTGTAGGTATAGGCAATGCCTTGGCATCTGTAAGCTTCTGTTAGTCTTACTACTTCCTCTGGACTCATATCCATGCCCTCGACTTTTCTGCGCTGGCTTATATCATAATTCTGACAATAATGGCAGAGCCATGAACAGCCTGTAGTACCTATTGAGAAGATTCTAGACCCTGGCATATAATGAGTTACAGGTTTCTTCTCTATAGGGTCTACATGAGTTGCTATAACTTTACCATAAACAAAAAGGTATAATTTACCACCTATATTCTGTCTTACACCACAAAACCCTATCTTACCCTCAGGGATATTGCAATAACGGGCACAAGCAATACACTTTACCCTATTTTCTGCTAACTTCTTATAAAGCGAAGCCTCCTTAATCAAACTTTACCACATCTCGTTTATTATCACATAAAGTTTCTGACTAATTATTCAAAATGTTACGCCATTATATGAGCAAATTCGTTTCTACAATAATTATATTGTTTCCTATATTTAAGAATGTCATCGATTGATTCGAATAGAGCGCGTGTCGGCTGTAGCCCTCTTTTTGTTTTAGGTGGGATTCAGCTTAGCGACCTACCCAGGTCTCATGCAGAACTCACAGACCTTTTTTCGGTCTTGCTCCACGCGGGGCAACCGTTTCACTCCTACTCAGGAACCTCAAGCATCTTATCATCGTATATTCTGGTTCGGATATCGTTTCTGTTTTGTTGCCAACCATCTCTAATTATGCCTCACGGCATCGCGCTTCTACATGGAGAGAGGAGCTTCCTCAGGGCATAGCCCCGTAGCCCACCCACCGACTCGCGCTCATTTTGATATATTGTCTTTTTACGTATTAGTCTTTCTGTTATAGTAACACTGATTATATTGAAACCTAAACCCAAGGCTACCTCTGCAAAAGTTACCTTATACAATATGTTCTAAGGTAAGGATACAGTGTATTTAATTTCATTATCGTTCAACTACGGCCACTGATACATGATTCGACCACAATTCTTACATCGATACATTGGTATTGTCTTTTCATCATCATTCTCGTAATATGGTTTTAACTCCCCGCCACATAAACATCTGAATATAGTCACGGTGGGCATGACAAAATTGGATGACGCCAATCAGTATTTATGCAATTAGGTCTTTGCATAAATAATGTTCGACAAATGGTTAAGATTTAAATGAAAGAATGGGATCAATTAATATTAAAATTTTTAGATTCATAAAATGAGTCCATTTATTAAAACGAGACGATTGTTCCAAAGTATTCTCTTTCTATCTTGATCACATCTTCAGGACTTTTGGCAAGCCTATAATCTTCAAGAGGATTTTTATTTAATTCTAAGAAATTCAGTCCCCATTTGAAGATAGACATCAACTTTCTGCTCTCTTCAATATAGTTGGCAATGTAAAGCGTAGAGGCAAGAGCTTCAACCGAGCTTAGAATTGAGATTTTGCCATAGTTTATAGGATTTGTAGCAATCAACAGAGGAAGCCTTCTATTCAAGCCTCTGAATCTTTTTGAGAAGGTCTCATCTATTCTCTTCCATGAGCAGTCTATAGCTACAAGACCATGGCTCAGATAAGGCTTATCTTGAGGCGAAAAAATGTTTAATGCCTTTGGATTTAGGATTATGCCCTTCTTAGGGATTTTGCTCTTATAAAATATAGGCTGGACTAAGCCAAAACGGCAGAGCTTTGCTGCAGTACACTTCCTTTGATCATCTTGCCTCATCTGGTAGACATAAAGCTTTGGTTTAAGGATTAAAGGAGCTTTGCTCAATCTATTTTAATAAGAAAGTTTAGGGTTAAAATGCTTACTATTTACTAATTCACTTTTCAACCTCTAAGACTCTCTCGAATTTTGGCTAAGCGTTCTAGCAGTATCTTTTGCTCAACACTTGCAACAAGCTTTCTTGTCTGAGTAACAACATCTGGGTTAACACTGACGCTATCAATGCCAAATCTTACAATAGCCTCTGTGAAAGATTCATAGACTGAAGGAGCTTGCCCACAGATCGATACAGTTACATTAGAATCATGAGCAACTTTTATCAGACGCTCTATCGCTCTTAAGACAGCTGGATCACGTTCATCAAAGTATCTGCTGTCTATTTCTGGCAAGATTTGGCTATCACGGTCAGTTCCAAGGATGAGTTGAGTTAAATCGTTGCTACCAATGCTAAAACCATCACAAAGCTTACTGAACTCATCAGCCATAAATATTATCGATGGGACTTCAGCCATAAGCCATACTTTAAAGTCTCTTCCACGCTCTAACCCTTCTTCTTTCGTTATGACAAGACATTTCTCGACTTCCCATGTTGTGCGCACGAAAGGTAGCATGATCCAAACATTCTTTAAGCCCCACTCATTACGGCACTTTTTTATTGCTCTGCATTCAAGCCTAAAAGCCTTCTCATAATTAGGGCTAATGTATCTGCTCACTCCTCTCCATCCTAACATGGGATTATCCTCTTTTGGCTCGTACTTTTCCCCTCCCTTCAACTTTGCATACTCGTTTGTCTTAAAATCTGAGAACCGAACTACAACTGGTCTTGGCTGTATAGCCCTCGCCACTCTTGCCACTCCCTCTGCCATCTTTTGAATGAACTTTGATTCTTGATTACTTTCAATCAAGTAGAGTGGATGTTCGCCTATGTATGTAGCCAGGATAAATTCAATCCTCATAAGACCTATTCCATCGAAGGGAAGGTGGGCATAATCTTCTATCTTCTCAGGAATCCCTAGATTCATGTAAATCTTGGTTGCTGTAACTAAAGCTGGCTCAGCAAAAGTAGGCATTGCTAAAGCTGGCTTTTCAACAGGCTTCCTAAACTCCTCGATAACTCCTTCATAAACAACACCTGCCTTTGCATCTATTGTATAAGAATTTCCAGTGACTAGAACTTTTGTAGCGCTTCCAGTCCCTACTATACAAGGAATGCCAAGCTCTCTGCTTACTATTGCTGCATGACAAGTTATGCCACCTTCATCTGTGACTATAGAGCCAGCAACCCTCATGTAAGGAGCCCAGTCTGGATTCGTCATCTTCGTGACCAATACGTCGCCTTGCTTCATGAGCTTAGCAGCTTCTTCTGGTGAAATCGCTACTTTTGCTTGACCTATGTGAAAACCTGGGCTTGCTGGGAACCCCTTAATAGCAATTACACGCTCCGTAGGCTTAGCCTGGGTTGATGGTTCCTTTGAAACCAAAGGTACTGGTGCTTTGGCACTCCAAACAGTCTCTGGTCTCGATTGGACGATAAAAACACTCTGTGGAAACGATAATTCATTATCTATAGCAAACTCTATATCTTGAGCCTTTCCATAATGCTCCTCTATCTTTTTACCTAGCTCTGCCAACTTAAGAACTTCCTCATCTGTGAGAGAAGGAGCATCCTGCCTTTCAGAAGTTAATGATAAATGAACAGTCTTTCCTGTCTCATCTCTTGTGTAGAATACAGTTTTATGGGCAATCTCTCTCTCAACAATCTTCATTGTATCCTTATCTACAACAAAACGGTCAGGGATTAAAGAGCCAGATACCAAGCTCTCTCCTAAGCCCCATGTAGACTCGATAAGTATCTTTGATCTATCTCCTGTAACAGGGTGGAGGGTGAAAATGACGCCTGCTGCTTTTGCATTGACCATCTTCTGAACACCAACACTTATCAAAACCTTTTCATGGGCAAAACCCTTCTCATCTCTATAAAATATTGCTCTTGGTGTGAAAAGACTTGACCAGCATTTTCTAAGATAGTGAATTAAATCATCAAAACCCTTAACGTTCAAATAAGTTTCCTGTTGACCTGCAAAAGAAGCATCAGGCAGGTCTTCAGCTGTAGCAGAGGAACGTACAGCCACGTAAGCATCTGTAATGCCGAGCTTATCACATAGCTTTTTATAAGCTTCCTTTACAGCCTTGGCTATGTCTTTAGGAACTTGCTCCGCCTCTATAATTGTTCTTATCTTCTTAGAGGCTTCTTCATACTGCTTAGGATCATTTTTTTCCTTAACGTTTTCTTTAATAATGGTGTAAATCTTGTCGCCTAAACTCGTCTCTTCTAAAAACCTTTTGTAGGCATAAGAAGTTACAGCAAAACCAGGAGGTACAGGGATTCTTGCTTTTAACATCTCTCCCAGATTGGCATTTTTACCGCCTACTATGGGAATATCATCCTTGCTCAACTTTTCAAATTCAACGACTAATTTGTTTGTAACCGCCATGAACTCTAGCACCAATATACAATTCCCTTGCTGATATAAATTTATGCATTATTTATTAATGAATGCATTCCATGCGCTTTAGTTTTGCCTTATCGATTAGCGATCCGACTTTAACTTTTATTTTATCTTTCTGAAGACCTTTCTAGTAGTTCTCTAATCTTAACCAATTCATTAAGAATTCTCAAGTTAATATTCTCTTCTTCATAAGTTTCTACTGCTACTGGTTTTCTGCCTCTAATGAGACCTATTATTCTAATGAGACCTATTATCAACTCTCTTAATTCCTCAAACTGTTCTGCTCCTTCTATTCTTATTTCGGCTAAACTTCCTAAACCTCTAGATGGAGCCGAGTAGCCTGCAGTTTGGATTTTGAGTGATGCTATTCCGAGCATTCTTGAAATAGGTCCTTGATCAATATCAACATTGGTTATTCTGTTGTAAGGCACAATTCCTGTTTTCTTAAACCATGCGCCTCTTCTCCATACCATTTCATTTTCAGTAAGTTTGTAAACCATACTATTGTAGTATTTTGGAATCCAATAAGCTATAAAAATCAAAATGGCTAGAACTGGTATTAATATCCCAAGACTAATTATAAATGGAGCAAAAATTAATGTGGGAATGTACCATGTTAAAATACCAAGGAGAATTGCTAACATCAAATAGATGTGATAAAGCTTTTTAAATTGTGAGGCTGGCTTAAATTCTTCACCAATTTTTGTTTTAGGAATTTCTCCCATGTTTATTACCCTTTGATTATTATCTTGATTATTTATTAAATATTCTTCTAATCAATGAGCAAGATTTTGGAAACTATTAAGCTGGAAGGAATAGAAAGTCGGGACCTAGCTTATAATCATTAAAGCCTTATGAAAAATAAAGAGTAAAGAGTGCTAATCCCTGCTTTCATAGGTTTAAGGACGAAAAGTTAATATCTTGTTTTAAAGATGCTAACTTTAGGTTAACATCTTATCGAAAGATTTAATGGTGATTTATATGATGGGAGAACCTATGATAGAAGATGAATCAATAAAAGAAGCCAAGCCTGTTGAAAAGTCGTTAGAAAATGAGTTAGATGAACTAAGGAAGGCTTTAAAGGAGGAGCGTGATAGAGCAGAAGACTATCTGAATAGATTAAAGTATCTTCAAGCCGATTTTGAAAATTTTCAAAAAAGGGTGAATAGAGAGATGCTCGAGTTGGTAAAGTATGGTAATGAGAGATTGATAGTGAAATTGTTAAATGCTATCGATGATCTTGAGAGGGCTACTAAATCTGGTAAAGAGACAGATAGCAAAGAGGCTCTGATGGATGGTGTTGAGATGGTCTTGAAGGAACTAAAAGAAATTCTTAGAAAAGAAGGGTTGGAGGAGGTAGATGCTATTGGAAAGAACTTTGACCCAAATTTACATGAAGTTGTAGCTCATATTCAGACTAAAGATCATCCTGCCAATACAATAATAGAAGAGATAAGAAAGGGTTATCTTTTAAATGGAAAGTTGATAAGACCGAGCATGGTCAAGGTAGCTTTAAGCTTAAGTGAAAAAGGTGAGAATTATGAGTAGCTATAAGGAAAAGATAATAGGGATAGATTTAGGAACCACAAATTCAGCATCAGCAATAATGGAAGTAGGAAGGCCTTCAGTTATACCGAGTGCAGAAGGCCCTACTGTAGCTGGAAAGATGTTCCCATCAGTAGTTGCATTCACAAAGGATGGTCAACTTTTAGTTGGTGAGCCTGCTAAGAGGCAAGCCTTGATGAACCCTGAGGGTACCATATTGGAGATAAAGAGGAAGATGGGAACTGATTACAAAGTTCTTGTGTATGGCAAAGAATTCACTCCTCAACAAATATCAGCCTTCATCCTTCAGAAGATAAAGAGAGATACAGAGACCTTCCTTGGAAGAACTGTGAGCAAAGCAGTCATAACTGTTCCAGCCCACTTCAACGACAATCAGAGGCAAGCCACAAAAGATGCTGGCACTATAGCTGGATGGGATGTTGTGAGGATAATAAATGAACCTACTGCAGCCTGCTTAGCCTATGGTCTAGATAAGCTCGAGAAAGAGATGAAGATAATGGTCTTCAGCTTTGGCGGAGGGACTCATGACGTGACTGTTATGGACTTTGGTGGGGGAGTCTTTCAAGTAATAGCCACTAGCGGAGATACTCAGACTGGAGGGGCTGATATAGACTATGCTATAGTTAATCATCTTGTCGAAGAGTTCAAGAGGCAGACAGGCATAGATTTAAGAAACGATAAGATGGCTATGGCTAGATTAAAAGAGGCTAGTGAGAAGGCTAAGATTGAGCTCTCAACACTTCTCACAACAGATATAGACTTGCCTTTCATTGCCATGGATAAAGGTGGTCCTAAGCATCTTCACTACACTCTGACTAGAGCAAAGTTAGAAGAATTATCTTTACCTATAGTGAAAAGGACAGAGGATACAGTAATAAGAGTATTAGAAGATGCAAAGCTTACTCCAAAGGATATCGATAAAGTAATACTGATAGGAGGACAGACAAGGATGCCTCTTGTTAGAAAATTCATCGAGGAGATTGTTGGTAAGCCCCCTGAGGTGGGAGTTGATCCTATGGAGTGCGTAGCCATAGGAGCAGCTATTCAAGGCGCTATAATAGCTGGCGAAGTGAAGGATATTCTCTTACTCGATGTTACACCTTTATCATTGGGTGTAGAAACTCTTGGTGGGATACTCACAAGGATCATCGAGCGCAACACAACAATACCCACAAGGAGAAGCCAGATCTTCACAACTGCTGCAGACTTTCAGACTACAGTTACAATTCATGTCTTACAAGGGGAGAGACCTATGGCTAATGACAATGTCTCATTAGGAATGTTCAATTTGACAGGGATTCCACCAGCACCAAGAGGACTCCCTCAGATAGAAGTTACATTTGACATAGATGTGAATGGAATATTGAATGCCACAGCAAAGGACATGGGTACAGGAAAGGAGCAGAAGATAACCATCACAGCATCAAAGAAGCTATCACAAGAGGAGATAAAGCGCATGGTCGATGAATCCGAGAAGTTCGCTGAGCAGGATAAGAAGAGAAGGGAGGAGGCTGAGCTTCGTAACTTTTCTGATACTTTGATCTATACAGCAGATAAGACAAAAGCTGATCTTAAGGAGAAGCTGAGCCAAGATCAGATTGAAAGGATAGATAAAGCTATCAATGAATTGAAAGATGCCCTTAGTGGGAAGGATGTGGAAAAGATAAAGGCAAAGAACGAGCAGCTATCACAAGTTCTGCAAGAGATAGGAGCTATGATATATCAGCAAGCAGCCCAGCAAGCTCAAAAGCAAGAGCAAGGCACTGAGCAAAAGAAGGAGGAAAAGAAGGATAAAGTAATAGATGCTGACTATGAAGTAGTAGATGATAAAAAGTAAATTTCAATTTATCTTAAAGTTGATTTCTTATGTATGGAGACAAAAAGGACTACTATGAAGTTTTAGGTATCTCAAGGAATGCTACACAAGAAGAGATGAAGAATGCCTATCGTAAATTAGCATTACAATACCATCCAGATAGGAATAAATCTCCCGATGCTGAAGAGAAGTTCAAGGAAATATCAGAAGCTTACGCTATTCTATCAGATGAGGAGAAGAGAAGACAATATGATATGTTCGGTCATGCAGGCATAGATAGCAGATACACAAGGGAGGATATATTCAGGGGTGTTAATTTTGATGAAATCTTCAGAGATTTGGGCTTTGGTTTTGGTGGCTTTGATAGCATATTCGATATGTTCTTTGGCAGACGTGAACAATATGTTCCTGAGAAAGGATACGATTTAAGATACGATCTTGAAATCAGTTTAGAAGATGCATTTAAAGGTCTAAAGACTGAGATAGAGATTCCTCGTAATGAAAAATGTGATGTATGTGGGGGAACAGGAGCAAGACCAGGGACAGAACCAAGAACATGCCCCAAATGCCATGGCACAGGTCAGGTACAATACACTCGCACATCAGGCTTTACAAGATTCGTTCAGATAACTACTTGTGATAAGTGTAATGGCAGGAGGGTGATAATAGAGAATCCTTGCAAAGAATGCCATGGTAAAGGAATAGTTAAGCGCTACAGAAAGATAAGAATAGATGTGCCTCCTGGCGTTGATACAGGTTATAGTCTAAGGCTAAAAGGAGAGGGTGAAGCAAGCTTTAAAGAAGGCAATCCTGGAGATTTGTATGTAGTTATAAGTGTTAAACCTCATAAGATCTTTAAGAGAGATGGAGATGATATATTCTATGATGCTCAGATAGGCTTTACTCAAGTAGCACTAGGTTCAGAAATAGAGGTTCCAACCATAGATGAGATAGCTAGGCTCAAGGTACCTTCAGGGACTCAGAATGGAACTTTATTTAGGCTAAAAGGTAAAGGAATGCCAAGAATAAGAGGCTTTGGTAGAGGGGATGAATTGGTAAGAGTGACAATAAGAACTCCAAAGAACTTGACAGATAGGCAGAGAAAGCTTCTTTCAGAATTGGCTAAAGAGCTTGGAGAGGAAATTAAATGATAAACTTTTTTATCATATTTGAATTGAGAACTCAAAAGAAAAGTTAAACTGATAAATAATTGCAGAAATTATTACATTTACCACTAATGTGCACACAATAACAAAATCCTAACTTGAAAATTCGACAAGCTATCAAATTGTTATTATTCTTTCAATTCTATGATTTCTTCACAATGTTCGGTACACACCCATTAGTAAAGTATTTAAATATGTGCATATATGCATATAATATGATCGAAGATAAAGTGAAATTCTTTAAAGCATTAGGCGACGAAACAAGACTCAGGATTGTCAGATGTCTTTTAAACCATCAATATTGTGCTTGTGATTTCACACAAATGACAAAGAAAGATCAAACAACAGTTTCAAGACATCTTAGAACATTGGTAGAGGCAAGAGTTCTGAAATACGAAAAAAGAGGCAAGAACATAATTTACAGTATTAAGGATGATGAAGTAAAAAAAGCGTTGTTGAACTTTGGGATAAAAGGAATAAAATCCTGTTAAGGGGATTTGGAATGGAAGATAAGAAAATAAAAGAGGTTGTGAAGAAAAGGTATTCCCAGATTGCTAAAGAGGGATCTAGTTGTTGTCCAACCTGCGGTCCTTGTGGGTATGATGTGATAGAACAAGCAAAAAGAATTGGTTACTCTGAAGAAGAACTTAAAGCTCTTCCTAAACCTGCTATTATGGGTTTAGGCTGTGGTAATCCAACAGCACTAGCAGATTTGAAGGAAGGAGAGAGGGTCTTAGACTTGGGAGCTGGTGCTGGAATCGATGTGTTTTTGGCTGCAAATAAAGTTGGGAAAAATGGTTATGTGATCGGAGTTGATATGACAGAAGAGATGGTAAAAAGAGCCAATGATACGGCAAAAAAGTATGGGTATAAAAATGTGGAATTCAAGCTTGGAGAAATCGAAAACCTGCCTATAGAAGATAACTCGATTGACGTTATCATAAGTAATTGCGTTATCAATCTCTCTCCAGATAAACTAAGGACATATAAAGAAGCGTACAGGGTTTTAAAGCCCAGTGGGAGAATATTAATTTCTGATTTAATCACAGAAGGTAAACTACCGCAAGATATTAGAAAAAATTTTGATGCTTGGGCTAGCTGTGTTGCTGGAACATTGGAGAAAGACGAATACTTAGATACGATAAGAAAAGCGGGATTTAGGGGTGTTAGTATTGTTTCCCAAGATTTATTTTACGAACCAGGGCTTAACAGTAGATTAGCAGGAAAAATTATAAGTGTTAAAGTTAGGGCGTACAAGTAAATAAAGCATTTTTAAGAAACACATCAATCGATAACTTAACAGAACTTTTGAACGAAAAGTTTACATCTCTAAAAATTAAATCCTTTATGATCTATCATGTTAACTTGCCCTATTTGCAAGAGTGAAAAGATAACTTTAAACCAAAACCTGAACATTAAAGGCTCCTCTCCCCATACTATTTACCTTCAAGCAAGGTGTGAAAAATGTGGTCAAGCATTAGTAATGGAGTTTACACCAACAAAAGTTCAAGCTCACTATGTCGAATAATTTGTAGGTGAAAGATTTACAAGAGGTTATAGGCATAACAGGCACCCCTGGAACAGGGAAGAAGACTGTTGGTAGATTATTGGCTAAGCTCTTAAATTATGATTTTTTTGATTTAAATCAAATTGCTATGGAGAAGAATGCCATAATAGGCAAGGACGAGCATGGATTCATCGCAGATTTATATTTATTAAGAAAATATGCAAGAGAGGCTATAAAAGGAAAAAAAGTAGTCATATCAGGGCATCTATTGCCATTCATCTTCTCTAAAAGAGAAATAAGATTTGTTGCTATATTGAGATGCTCACCTTTTGAGCTTGAAAAAAGATTCAAATTAAGGAATTATAGTGATGAGAAGATCAAAGATAACATTGCATCAGAGATATTGGGTACATGCTCTTATGATGCTTTAAAGAAATTTGGTAAGGATAAAGTGGCTGAGTTCGATACTACTGATAGAGATGCCAAAGATGTTGCTGAAGAGATCATTAAAGTGATGAAGGGAGAGACTCCAAAAAGAGTAGGATTCATCGATTGGCTTAAATCTTTTGAAAAGGCTGAACAATTAAGTCGATTCTTTGACTGATTTCAATCACTTGAAGTCCAATATCTTTCAGGTATAAAGAACTGCAAAGGTAACCCTATACATAAAAAGATTCCATTAGGAAGGGCAGATCTGAAGAAATTTATCCTATGGTGTATCAGCCCTACGATGAATATAAGAAGGAATAAGGGGATAAAATAATATGGATATATGAAGCTTAAAGCTAAGGAAGTGAGGAGTGAGTAATAGAAGAGATACCTCATTATTATAGCTCTTTGTAATATCCCTGCTTTTGCCAAAAGGACGTGCAAGTGAGGTTGAAGTAACAAGCCTCTTAACGTGTATCTTTTATGGTTTGTTTTCTTTAAATGTAAGCATCTGTTCTTGACAGTCCATACATTATTGAGACCAAGCTTTATAGCTTTGAACCAGACGAATACATCGTCCCATACCTTAAATCTTAAATTAATACTGCCTATACAATTTAATGCCCTTTTAGAGAAGAGAGTGCAACCAAGGTGTATGTTAACGTTCTTTTCTTCGAAGGGCTTATGTAAATCCCTAGGATTTTCTGCGTATGGCATGCAAACTATATCCGCTCTTTCATCTCTTGCTTTTTGAAGGAGGATTTTAAGAACATCTTTTGGGACGATTACATCACTATCTACAAAAAGAGCCCAATCAGTATGAATCTTTTTCCACTCTTGAATTAGAATATTCCTAGCTCTTGCTATATTTCTCTCTTTAGGATTTCCTTCAAGTTTGAGAATTTCTATAGAATTATACTCTTTCTCGTAATTTGACTTGAATTCCTTAAAGATTTCACCTGTTTTATCTAAAGACCTATCATCAAGAAACAAAAGGCTTATCCTCTCTTTCGGATAATCGATACTATATATTGCGCTTAAGCATTGAGGCAAAACTTGAGCCCTATCTTTGGCAGGGATGAGTATGGCTATTTTATCTAAACTGATCTTCAATGTAGATTCCTCTTTTTCGATCATAAGATTAAATCCTTAATTTTTTATAATATAAATAACTACTTCTATTTCCATATAGTTTTTATGTATATGAGGAATAACAGAGAGGGGGAATGAACTGTCATCGATAGCCTATAAGAGGTTCAGTGAAGAACTTATTGCAATGATAGGGAGAAAGGTCGCCATAGAGACATCTGAGGGTAGATTATACGAGGGAGATTTAGTTGGTATAGATGAGAAGCTTAACGTTATATTAAACAATGTATTGGGTGCAGGCGAGAAAGTCCACAAAATAGTCTTGAACAGCGATTTCATAAAAGAGATAAGGTTGGTGGAGAAGCCCTTCGATCTAAAAGCCCTTGCTGAAAGGCTGAATAGAGTCTTCCCAGGATTGGTCAAGATAAGAGAGGATATAAGGTCTATAATAGTCATGGATAAGATAAAAGTAACAGAGCAAGGAGTAGAAGGGATCGGCTTAGCAGCAGAGAGAGTAAAATCCGTCTTTGATGAGTTTATGAGAGAAACCAAAGAATGAGCGCTAAGTTTCGAATCTGGCGACCTACTTACGCTGAGTCATCGATTTCTTTAAAGGCTTAATTAACACATAAAAATGCGTATCAAAGGTTAGGTGTAAATTGAAGAGGCTTGCCATAATGGATTCAGAGCGTTGTGTAGGTTGCCAGCTCTGTATGTTTGCATGCTCAAGGAGACTTGGCTTTGCAGGTCTTGATAAATCAGCTCTTCATGTTAAGAGTGTTGGAGGATTTGAGAGAGGCTTCACAGTAGTTGTTTGTAGAGCATGCATAGATGCTCCTTGCCTTAGGGCTTGCCCTGTTGATGCCTTAAGGGCTAGATCTGGAGGAGGGGTTTTACTTGACTCATCAAAGTGTATAGGATGCAGATTCTGTGAAAGGGCTTGTGATATAGGGGCTGTATTCTGGGATGATAGCATGAACAAGCCTGTAATCTGTGTGCACTGTGGCTACTGTGTTGGCTATTGTAACTTTAGAGTTTTAGGTATGGAGGAGATAGGTAAGTGATGAATCAGAACAATGTTCTATACATAGACCTTGAAAGGAAGAGTTTTCACGTAAAGAATAGATCTGAGCTCTTCAATGAATGGCTTGGGGGAGTTGGTGTAGCTCTTCAGCTTTACAAGGAAGAGGCAGTTAAAGGTGCTGATCCTTTCGATCCTGGCAATTCTATTGTATTCGCTACAGGGCCTCTTACAGATTTTTACCCTTTAGCATCTAAAGTTGTAGCTGTTTTTAAGAGTCCATTGACAGGGAATTATGGTGAGAGCCATGCAGGCGGGAGGAGTGCTACAGCAATTAGGTCTGCTGGTTATGAAGCTATAGTTATAAAAGGAGTTAGCGATAGACCCATATACTTGGTAATAAGTGAGAAGGGGGTTCAATTTAGAGATGCAGCCACGCTCTGGGGGATGAGGAGCACTTACACTGTCGGTAGAGTTCTGAGGGAGGCTCTGCCTGGGGCTGGATTAAGGACGATAATGAGGATTGGTAGAGCTGGTGAGAAGCTCGTTAGGTATGCTTGTGTTGTAACAGAGACTTACAGACATTTCGGTAGAATGGGATTAGGAGCTGTCTTTGGTTCTAAGAAGCTTAAGGCTTTGATGGTTCATGGTAAATCGAGTATTCGCGTTCCTCAAATAAAGGTCTATAGAGATGCATATGATGAGATATATGGACTTGCTGTAAGGTCTGATTCTATGAAAAAGTACCACGAATTGGGTACAGCCATGAACGTATTGCCCATGAATGCTTTAGGAGCATTGCCCACAAGAAACCTCTCAGAAGCTAGGTTTGAGGGAGCTGAGAAAATAAGTGGTGAAGATTTGGCTACCAACAAGCTTGGTAGGAGAGTAGCATGTAGCCATTGTCCAGTAGCTTGCATACACTTGGCAACTATCAGAGACCCTTATCCTGATGAGCCTTACTTCTATAAGACTACTTTTGTATCTTATGACTATGAACCTCTATACTCTTTAGGAAGTATGCTTGGCATCTCTGATATAAATAATCTCTTAAAGCTAATGGATGAGGTGGAAGTAGGAGGTTTAGACGCTATAAGTACTGGTGTAGCATTGGCTTGGGCTACAGAAGCTTACAAAAGAGGCTTGGTCAAATTAAATGATGTATTATTAGATTTAGATTGGGGGAGGGCTGATGCTTATAGAGAGGCTGTTAAATTGATAACAGATCAGCCTAACGAATTCTATAAAGCCTTAGCTATGGGTGTTGATTACACATCTAAAATTTATGGTGGCAGAGAATTCGCTCTATCCTTCGGTGGCAATGAGATGCCTGGCTATCACACAGGTCCAGCAGTTTATATAGGCTACCTAATAGGCTCTCGCCATAGCCATCTTGATGGGGCTGGATACTCAATAGATCAGAAGATGAAGGATTTATCTCCTGAAGAGCTTGTGGATAAGTTGATAGAGGAGGAGTGCTGGAGGCAGATACTCTCAAGCCTTGTTGTCTGCTACTTTGCTCGAAAAATTTATGAACCAAGCATTGTTAAAAAAGCCCTTAATGCTCTAGGATACGAATTCGATGAGGAGAGATTGAAAGAGTTAGGTAGAAGAATCTATGAAGAGAAGCAAGCCTTAAAGGCTTCAGAGGGCTTCAAACCTACTGAGCTAAAAATTCCTGAAAGAATTTTCGAGGTTCAAACCTTCCATGGATTAATTGATAAAAACTACATAAAGGCAGCCTTAGAGTATTACTCTAAGATTTTCAATAAGATTATGGAGAAAACCTTTTAGCCTCTTGAGCTTAACATCTTTCTGTCTTTAATCTAAAATGAATTTATTAGCGCCTTTAGGGTTTTAAGGTTCGCTTAGACTTAAAAAAGATGATTAATGCATGTTCGAAATAAGGGCTACTGATTTAGCAGGTAGAATAGGGAAGATAAGAACCAAGAGCGGATCTTTAGAGACACCTTGCATCTTGCCCGTAGTTCATCCTGTAAGGCAAAGTATAGCACCAAAAGAGATGGATAAAATTGGCTTCAAGGCTGTTATGACAAATGCCTACATAACATTGAAAGTTTTTGGCAAGATAGCAGAGGAGAAGGGGATACACAAGATCATAGATTATAATGGAATAATCATGACAGATTCAGGGGGCTATCAAGTTCTTGAGTATGGAAGTGTAGAGGTTAATCCTATGGAGATGGCTATCTTTCAGGAGAGGATTGGCTCTGACATGGCTTTGGTTCTCGATACACCAACAGGGATAGGTGTAGATAGGAAGAGAGCTAAAGAAACTGTTAGAATAACTTTAAGGGCAGCAGAAGAAACGTTAAGGGCAATTAAGGCTGAAGGGACACTCTGGGTTGGTCCTATTCAAGGAGGAAGTTATCTTGACCTTTTAAAGAAGTCTGCGGAGCTAACTAGCAAGATGAATTTTGATTTATTCGCTCTTGGAAGCCCTACAGAGATCATGGAATCTTACAATTTTAATCTATTGGCTAAGATGATAATAACTGTAAAGAAGTTTCTTCCTATAGATAAGCCTCTTCATCTATTTGGTGCTGGACATCCATTAACAATTCCTCTCGCTGTTGCTCTTGGTTGTGATCTTTTTGATTCAGCATCCTACATGCTATATGCAAGAGAAGGACGATACATGACAGATTATGGTACTGCAAGATTTGATGAATTAACATATATGCCATGCAATTGCTCCATATGCTCAAAATTCACATTAAAAGAACTAAAAGAGCTTGAATCTGAAGAAAGAACAAATAAGATAGCAACTCATAACCTAAACGTTCTATTAAAAGAGGTTAAAGCGACAAAGCAAGCAATAGAGGATGGCAGAATCTGGGAGTATCTTAGCATCAAAGCAAGGGCTCACCCAAAGCTTTGGGAGGCTTTCAAATTATTAATTGATCATTACGAATTTTTAGAGGACGGTACTCCATTATTCAAACCAAGGGCATTATTCTTCTATGAAAATTATGATTTGATGAGACCTGAAGCTTTAAGGCACCATAAAAAGCTCATAGAAGATATATCCATAGCATCAGAGAAGAAGACTCTATTAATCCTTCCAGAATCTGATGTTAAGCCTCTCTATAAATCTCCATTCTACATAAAATTGGTTGATGCTCTTGGTGATGCTTTAAAAGAAACTCAAATGTGCTTCTTAGCCTTACCTTTTGGGATAATACCTTTTGAGCTCTCAGACGTTTATCCATTATCACAATACGTAAGCTCTATTGAACCAGATAGCTATGTTATTAGAGAAATGCTAAAACGTGTAAAGGAATTCATAAGCAAATACTCTTTTGAGAAGATAATTCTTCTGAATTATTTAGATGCCTACAGCCCTATATTTAAGAGGATAGCCAAAGTGATAAAGAATTGTCATGTAATAGATGCGCTTAGTGATGCTAGTTTTGATAAAATAACTGAAGAAATTTTGATAAATATTGCCAAAGCCAAGAGTTAAGTGTAGATAGACTCGCCACCTCTTCTGCTCTTTATCTCTTGCTTTGCTGCCTCCTGCTCAAGGGCTTCCGCTCCTTTTATCAAAGGCATTACATCTACTTCAAATTTATAATAATTTGAGAGTACAGAAATGGCTGCAGCAGTAGCTCTAGGATCGACCCTTTCTGGTGAAGCATAAGCTAAGATCGCGAAGGCAGGGATTTTCATAACCTCAAAGTAATTCAGCATTATGGCAACTGGACCTACTATCAGATGGTCATCCTCTAAGATGAGTGCTTTAGCCAATTCATCTTTAGGTACAAATGAGCTTGTATGAACGAGCCTGAAGGTAGTTTCATCAATTCTTAAGGAAGAATCTAATCCACCAATAAGGGCTACTTCTTTAAAGCCAGCATCTATTACCCACTTTGAAAAGCTTCTGAATAAACCTACCTCTTTTTCTCTTAAGGGCGGTACCTCGACCTTGAAGAAGGCAAGGTCTTCTTTTCTAAGAATCTCGTAAGGAGTAACAATTCTACCTGAGTAAGTTGTGGTGGCTGGGGAAATTATGTCTGAATCTATAATGGCTGCTCTCTCAGCGTTCAGCTTCTGAGCTAAGTACCTAACTGTCCAGTACCCTACCCCTCCTATCCCATGGAAGCCTGTTATCAAGGAGCAACCATCGAAGCGTATATCGTGAGGGATAACTTTCAGCATGATCATTCACTTATGTGTTAAATTAAATTCTTAATAACGATTACTATGAAGCTAAATTAATTTGATGTGAGTGAGATTTAAGGTATACCTTATATATTCATAGTACATCTTATATATTACTCATTATTCGAATTTTTGTCTTCTTTAAAATGGAAATAACAATTCTAGGCGCTGCAAGGGAAGTGGGAAGATCAGGCTTCTTAGTCAAGAGTATGGATAGTAAAGTTTTATTGGATTTTGGAGTTCTTCTCACAAGAGAGCCAGCCTTCCCAATGCATGTTCAACCAAAAGAATTGGATGGAATCCTTCTTTCACACGCTCATCTAGATCATAGCGGCGCCATTCCCCTATTCTATGTATCTGGGGCTCCAAAGTTGTACGCTACAGGCTTGACATTAGAGTTGACAAGGCTCCTTATAGAGGACTTCTTGAGGATTTCTGGCTTTTACCTGCCTTTTGAATACATAGATTTATTATCCATGATAAAGAGCTCCCATAAGGTTGAACTAAATGAGACAACCAAAATAAAAGGGTTTACTACCACTTTTTTTGAAGCCAGCCACGTGCCTGGAGCAGCATCAATTTTTTTGGAAAGTGATGGAGAAAGGCTTCTCTATACAGGTGATCTAAATGCACGTGGATCTTTGCTACTCAAAGGCGCTGACACAAACTTTGGGGAGCTCGATGTAGTAATAACTGAGAGCACCTATGCAATGGCTGATCATCCTAAAAGTGAGGATGTAGAGAGGGAGTTTATAGAGTTTGCAAGAGAGGTTGTAGAGGGAGGAGGTACGCTCTTAGTCCCAGCCTTCTCAGTAGGTAGGGCTCAGGAGATGGCATGTGTGCTAAAAAAGCATAACTTCCCTCATCTTGTAGCCATGGATGGTATGGCTTTGAAGGTCAACGAGATATTGTTCAGATATCAAGAATATCTTAAAGATCCATCCCTTTTCCGTAAGAGCATGGAGAGCATCGAGTTTATAACAAGTTGGAGCCAGAGAAGGAGAATAGTCAAGACGCCATCAGTCATAATCTCTCCTGCAGGCATGCTAGTTGGAGGGGCTGCAGTCTTTTACAATAGCGAAATATCAAAGAAGCCCAAGAATGCTATAGCTATAGTTTCTTATCAGATACCTGGAACGCCAGGAAGGACGTTGTTAGAGAAAAGGATGGCTATCATAAATGGCAAGCCAAAAAGGGTCAAGGCTGAAGTTCGCAGATTTGACTTTTCATCTCACAGTGGTAGAAAGGAACTTTTTGAGATGTTCAAGAATATAAAAGGTTCTCCTAAAGTTTACACAGTGCATGGAGAAAAAGAGAGCTGTATAAAGTTTGCTGAGGAGCTAAAGAATGAGTTTGGGCTAGATGCTGTAGCTCCTAAGACTGGCGATACTTATTCAATTTAACTCAAAGAATTTCTATAAATAATTCTTCAACAAAAGAGCTAAAATGTCCTTATGACAAAGGCATAGTGAAAGGAAATGCTTTCAAAGCCAAAGATTAGAGTATTGATCAAACCTTTAGGAGACTTTGACCCCGTGCGTTTTTCAGATCAATTAGAGGCGGCTGTAAGACTGTATGGATGTGAGCCTGAACCGTCTTTAGAAAGATTTCCTCTTCATAATGAAGATTATTTAGCTTCAAGGCAACAGTACGATGCTACAAGAATTCTTTCTAGGCTCTTAGAGTTTAAGAGAAATAAGAAGAAAGTAATTGGCGTGACTTCAGCTGATATATTCGTACCAGGTTTGAACTTTGTATTCGGATTGGCTGATATGGTCAAAGGTATAGCCCTCCTCTCAACAGCAAGATTAACAGATTTCGAGCTAGAGCTTGGTTTGAAGCCAAGCCTGATAAATGAGAGAGTATTTAAGGAGGCTGCTCATGAGCTCGGGCATCTTTTCGGCTTGACTCACTGCTCTGAACTTAATTGTATAATGAGCTTTGCCAATAGCATATATGATGTTGATAGAAAATTGCCTATGTTATGCTCAGATTGCATGAATAAAATCAAGAGAAGAATTGAATGAAAAGAATTTTTACTATACTTGCCTTTGTATGTTTCTTTAGAATCTATTGCTCTAAGCGTTAATTTACTTTATCTCTTTTACCTCAACTTTAATATCCTTCAGAAGATTATCTGCTTCCTCCTTTGAAGTAATGAAGACGTAAAGCATCTTCGGAGTTCTAAGCTTTAACTTTACTTTATCATCCATCCTTAAGACACGGCACTCTACTGCATTTTCTGAAAGGCTCTTGAAATCTTCAGCACTAAAGATTTGCTTAGGCATCGCCACCATTGGTCATTTAGCAGGATGACTTAAACATAACTCTAGCATAGAGGGTATTCTTAAATTACGCTATTAGAACCAAGGTATAAAGCTTCATACATATTTCTGTTCATTATAGCAGTACCAACGTTTATACTGTTGGATGTAGGTTAATGGTTTTCCACATGTAGGACAAAGAGTCTGAGTTGGAGTGGGAGTAACAGTCGGGGTTACAGTTGGAGTAACAGTAGGAATCGGAGCTACAGCCTCGATTTTGGGTTTAGGTTTTAGAAGCACAAAATCATTTGCTGCCTGAATTTCTTCCCAAGGAAACTCCTGAATTCTTCCATCCTTTTTTTCAACAATAATGAACATTTTTGCTTCCCCAACTGCAAAAGAAACATCTTTGACTACTCCAATTATACGGGCTTCACCATCAATAACTTGCATGCCTATAACTTTTTCCTTTGTTACAGTCCTTCTCTCCATTTTAATTCATCTATAAATGATATCTTTTATTTATAAGCTTTTAGACAAAATTAATAGCTTTATCTCTAGCATGTACTAATTTTAACATACAACTTAAACATGACTTAAATCAGCATCATAAATGATAAATATATGAATCGTTTTCACATCATAAATTTAGTAAATCCCTGCAGGTCTTGAGAGCTTATTTCTTTGCTGGATTATTTCTCGCCTTAATTCTTGGGCGTTTACCTCATCTAGGCTTGGAACTATAGCTAATTTCTCACCCTTAATTTTTGGCGAATTAGCTCTAATTCCTCATTGCTAAACCATCCTGATAATTCAGCAGTCTTTATGAAATCCCTTTTGCGTTGCTCTTCTATGCTCGTAGGCTTTAACTGAGTTGATAAGTATTGAATGGCTGGCTCAAACTGCTTTCTCATATTCTCTATGAGGGCTGGCGGTAATTGCTTTCTTACTGTATAAATGGCTTCTATGTCGCCACTATGGCCCATGAAGAAACTCTGCCATCTTGGGTGTATGCTAGCCATAAATAAGCAGGAGTCGAAATAGCTTCTGAGTACATAAGGTCTCGCTTTAAGGAATCTATGCGTTGCCTCTCCTAACAACTCACGCATCTTAATTGTACCTAATGGTTTCTTACCGTCTAGAGTTGCTATTACAGGACTCTTTTCTGTTAATATTTCTCCCTTGGCTCTTCTCTCCTTGAGGTAGGCTAAAAGATACTCACAACCTTCTTCAACCAAGAAGGTGAAGTATCTTCGTCTATTCTTGCTTGCGTGAGGTGGGATATGAATTAAGGCTGGTGTTCGTTCTGTTTCCAATTTCTCTATATCGAGGTCGATTATGTCGTTGAGAGTTATTCTTGATTGTGTCTTGAACCTTAAGCCTGCGAAGGCAATTAAGGCTACAATTGCTCTTGCTCTTACGGATAAACTTAACAGAACGTTTCTAACTCCGTGCTTTTCTGGGACTTTTTCGTTATCGAGTGTTGGGGTGCTTATGGAATTTGCAATCTTCATCTTTAATTCAGCTTTGATTTTTTTATGTATGAGCCAGCTTCTTATTGCGTTCAAGTAAAGATTCTTTGTCTTTGGCATTAAAGATTTGAACTTCTCCATAAGCCAGTACTTTATGCTTTGAACGCTCTCTTCTGTTATGGTTCTTGGGTTAATGCCTGCATCATTCATTATATTGAGAACGCTTAGGTAGGTGTCTGCTGTCTCTTTGTTTTTCTCGCTGAGTTCGTTGAACCACGCTCGAATCTCTGAGTCTTCCAAAAGCTCCTTTTTGGTCATGGCTTCTGGACCTCCTCTTGCTTTTGTCGGCTTTTGACTTTCGTCTCAGCCCCATCTATGAGACTATAGTGGGCTCTCGTATTTAAGCCCTTGAGTCCTGATTCATGCTGATTCTGGGGAGTTAAGCCAGCAACGTGGGGCAAGAGATTAACTCACTTTTACCTTAAGATTCTTGGTTTCACTTTTCCCGTCTCCATCATTCTCCACCTCTCTTGATAACTTTAAGAGGTTTCTTGGATAGATCATAGATTTTTTCTTGAAATATCCATAATTCTGATTCCTTTTGGTAAAATAAGCCCAAATCTTCCTCTCCCGTGTACTGGACACCAGACATTTGGAGGAACTTAGGGACAAAAATGAACGTCAATTCTTTAGGTATGCCCTCTGGAAAAACCGATGTCCAGTAGTCCAAAAAGAAAGATTCAGCCTCCTTTCGTAAATTGGAGACGAAATCATGGATATTTATTAAGAGAGTCGATGACTTGAGCTTGTTTTCTAAATCTGATAGTGATATGTTAATTTGATACACATTAACATTTCCTTTCGGTTTTTCAACAGTAAGAACGTCAGCATCGACCAATCCTTCTAAAAGCCTGTAAGCTCCTTTATGGCTTCTCTTAATTTTCGATTTAAAATCTGAAACTTTAAATCCTTCAAATTCATCGCTTCCTATCCTCGTGTGGTAGCCGTAAAGCTCTTTAAGAGCGGGGAATAAATCCCTGAGCCTCTTTTCCAAGCCTGTGGACATTGTTAATAGCGGTTCAAGCCCGATCTCAAGAGCATAAAAAACATCTTGGGGTAGGGTAAAAACAACCTTTCTTTCATTAACTAACATATATGGACGCTGTTTCTGATAAAGGAAAGCGACCATTTTCACAAGAGCCGCTATTTTATCATAGTCGCCTCTTACTCTCAATACCGAAGTATCAAAAATCTGCTTTAGTGTTTTTGGTGTGGTAAGAATTATATCAACATCTTCGAGTTCTTGTAATATTAACTTTAAAATTTCCTTGTTTTTACTAGGCCCTCTCTCACCGATTAATTCAAGAAAACGTTTTATCTCTTTTTCTGCTTTCATGTTAAGAATTGCTTTCGTTTGTTCTTCGCTTTCATCAACATTCACAATCGAGCCTCTTCTTTCAAATTGAGGTTCTAAAAGAATCTTGGCGGTTGTGGTTATAACAGTCATGGGAGGGATGGTGTAAGTCTGAGTAGTGTAGCCAGACTTTGGATCACCAACAGTGACCTCAACTGTATAACCTTGATCATCAGCAGAGAGAAACCTTAACGTTGAGACTTTCCCTCTTCCTTCCTCATCAGCATCCAAAATCTCTTGAAGATAAAGAACTTCATATTGACTAAGGTCAGTATAATCTAAAGCGTGTTCTGTAAAGCGTCCAACTTTCTTAGTCTTAAAGAACTCAGTTTCAACATTTGAGATAACAGTCTTCCCACCGCCAGGCTCGCCTTTGAGAACTATTATTTGTTTTTGTTTTGGCTCTTTCCTCTTGCCGCTTAGTAACATGAGGAATATGTATAACTTGTTTTTTACTTCTCCAACTATATCTTCATCTAAAGTTTCCTTAACGAATCCGAGAAGGTTAGGATCATGAAGTAATTCTATAGCCTTCCCATTCAAAAAGAGATCTGTTACTTCGGTTCTTACAGCTGTCTTTTCATCAATCACAAATTTATCTTCTTGAGACAATTGTAACCTTCACCCCAGGATGAGCAATTTTATAATGAAATTCTATGAAAGAAGGGTGGTAAAAATCCGCACCGCATCTTGGGCATACCCAGTAAAACGTTTTCTCTTTAGGTTCGAAGTCTCCGCAGGCAACATCGTCTTTAAGATGGTGAGAAGGCCATCTAGTTATGTAGCACCAGCCAGATTTGCTCAGGAATTTGCAGTCTTTACATTTGTTCATAACTTCCTTCACTTATGTCCACTCCATAGGACGTATGTCTAATATACCGAAGTATTTATATAAGTATTTTGGAATGGACGTATAGTAGTGGGAATGTCTTGAACGTTCAAGAAATTAAAATACCTTCAGATATGGATAAGGTGTTAAGGAATCAAGCTAAGACACTTTTCGAAATAGATGATAAATCACGCGATATTCTAGCATTCATAGCCGAACATGGTCCCTCAACAACATATGATATGGAAAGCAGGGGACAAGGTCTAACAAGGCAATCGGTCTTAAGACGCCTGAGCGGAGAGAAGAATCTTATCAGTTTGCTCGAATATAATTACCTATACTTGCAGAGGGTCGAAGATTTCCCTAAGACAGGTGGAAAGAAGAAATTTTATGGGTTAACGCTCAAAGGTGGAGTAGCAGCCTTAACTAAAACACCATTTGGATCTATCTATCTCTTCAAAGATTTTTCAGCTAAGGTTCAGCAGTTAGGAGCCTCTATAACTCTCATTGAATCACCAAAGAAATTTCTTATGGCAGAGTTGGCATTGATACTTCAGTTCCATGTAGAAAATGGGTTAAGTTTAACTCGCCTTAGATCAGATGGATACTTTAGTATTTTTAGGCATTATGTGAAGGAGCTCTGGAAGCCTCCCATCACTCAATACTCTGGTCTGCTTCGTGGAATTAGGGCAGAAGCAGCAAAGTGGAGCCTTGTAGTTAGTCGCCTAATTGACACATTAGAACCCCCTCTGAACCGTAAGCTATTCTACATAATCTTTGATTGGCCATATTATGCCCGCTTCATTCAAGATACAGTAACATTTGAACGGTGGATGGGAGGAGAAATGCTCCCAGGTAACCCATTAATGATCAATCATGCAGTCTATGAAGACGAAAATAAATACGCCTTTGATGAAGCGGAGAAGATACTTGGACGTGCACCTTAGCATAAAACTGAGCCAAAATTTTAGGCATCTTGAAGCTCTTGTTGCCCAAAGGAAGAGGAAGGCTAAATATTCAATATCGCACATGTGACATTTTCTTCTACTTTTACAAACCTTACCCCCAACCTTATCTTGAACTTATGGAGTCAAAAGCAACAGTGTAACCGTTACCTTTAAAGAACCAACTATTCAACAGTAATTATGCCTCGATGTCTAACGTTAAGCGAAGCTAGCTATCTCTTTAGTTTGATCAGAAGAAATTATCGCTTAATCCATGAACACAGCCCCAACGCTGCAAAGATATGGACTAGTAGTCTAGAAGAACCTACATCTCCTAAAGAAAAAATGATCAGAATGAGATTAAGGAAAAAAGCCTTTCAAATGGCTGTAGATTTATGCTTAATTTGGATGGCTGGTGTTATGCCATTTGGGAAAGAACAAGCAAGAAATGCCCCAGATTATGTTCATGATATTGATGAATTTCTTACTATGGCGAATTTAGAAATGACTAAAAACGCAGAGTTAACATACCCAGCTTGGTTGATTAGTTACCTTAGAAATGAAAAGGATTATGAGAAATTACAAGTGTTAAAAAGGCAAAGAAAAGAAGCTTAACTCATTGGTTGGCGACTTGACTGAGTTTTTTCGTAGCTTAAAGAGTTAGTAGTTCGTTATTTTTTCAGCCTTAGTTTGAAGCTTCTTCAAATCACGCCATATAAGCCTTCTAATTTGGCCTTTAGGATTTACAAGTAGCACCTCCAAGGGAAGCTTCTTGCAAGCCCTCCATGGAAGCCTTCTTTGTATAATTTTCATGTACGACTCTGGAAATGCTACAGCATATTTGCAATGGCGGATGTATTTTACTCTCTGAAGAATTTCACCTAAAGCAGTTACAAAACTTACGTGTCTAGCCTTATCAGATCCTTTATCACCCTTCACTTCTATTATATAGAAGTTCATGCTCTTTGTCTTTCTGACTTTTAGATCAGCTCCATGCTCGCCTAATGTTGCAACTTTTGATATTACTCCATAGCCTTGCTTACTGAGCCATTCTAATACTCTATTGCGAACAAATTCCTCACTAATTTGAGTCAAATTATTCAAATTATCTACAGTTCAATATGCTATAAGTTTTGTGATACCAAATTGGTGCTCGGAAATGACTATTCCCTTTACTTCCTCTTTAGATTGTGATAACAATTTTGGCACTCAAAGGTAAAGGGAAGTTTATCGATAGACCAACAACTACGGGTGGTAAGAAGTATGACAAGTATTTCATTTATATTCCGACTGATGTAGCTAACGATTCACAGTTTCCATTCAGAGTGGGAGATATAGTTGAAATCACCGTAGAGCCAAAGTCTAAAAGAGTAGTTCTTAAGAGAGTATAAAGCATCAAAGCATGGTTTAGGAGGAAGAAGAGTCGAAGCTTATGCGTGAGAAGTTATAAGTCGAACAACACGATGAAGGGCCGAAGCTTCAGCATCCCGCCTAGTGGTTTTTGAGAGGTGCATCCTCAATACTTACAGCATACCAAGCATAGATGATTATCATTTTCTCCACTTCTCTGCTTTTAAATGGTTATATTGCTGACGATTTATCCACTTCTTACAAATGGGACATATGCGAAGCCAAGTACCTTTAACGGGTTGTTTGAACTCCTCTTCGTCTCGTTTTAGTAAATCCCTTAATTCACACTTACACATTCTACTCAACTCTCCATCTCCAACACTTTGATCTAAATTGGTAGAAACTGTCCATACTTTATAAGAAGCTTTCGACCCATTTCAAAGTTAGGGTAAATCGTTTCTACAATTTTCCAAAACCTCTTCGTATGTCTCTTTGTGAATGTATGTGCTATCTCATGAGCAACTATATATTTTAACGCACTTTTCGGTAATGTTGATGCGTTTATTTTCACTAAAATTTTGTTTCCTTTAAGCTTTGCAATTCTCTGCTTTTTATTATCGATCTCTTCTACAACCTCAAAGTCCAAGTCTCCAAAAACCTCAACCCTTCCTTCCCTTTTTATTTGCTCCCAAATCTTGAAAAGCTGAGAGTAAAGAAAGTCGGCTGAAAGTTCCTTATTGTTCTTGAATTGAAGTGAATCTTTGTTCGACTTTTTCATCTCATTCCCTCCAAGGCTCCGAATATCCCTTCTGTTAGCTCGTCTACCTTACTCCTATAGTCCCTAAACTCTGAAAGTAGCATGAGCCTTATTTCTGCCATAACTTTACGCCGAACATCCCTTTGTAGTTGCCAGCCTTTGAAAAGTAATCTCTTCTTTTCTAAATGGGTTAAAAGATTGTTAATGAAAGTAATGGCTTTTTGTTTTTCTATTTTAGGAAGAACGATCTTTAATGCTTCATAAATTGGATACTTATCTTTCCCTATCTCCTTTTCTTCTCTTTTCCATTCAACAATCTTTTCGGAAATACTCAAAAGCCTCTGTACTGCTTCTCCTATCTCTATCTTTCTAGCCCTTAGTTCTTCATAAGTCATTTCGACTTCTTTGCTTAAGTTCATAAAGAAGGGTGAACTTGAGTGGATTTTGCTTTCATGTTGAATGTTTGTTATAACGTCTATGGCTGCCCCTATAGTTTTAGGTACTGATCTTTTGAGGATTTCTATGTATCCTTCATCTACTCCTACGGTTGGATATGCATCATCGATTTCTTTTACGTTTATAGTTTGCTGTATGAGCGTAATAGTCTTTTTCGAAAGACTATCTATTTTTAACTCATCTACATTTGCTTTTTTAAATTTTTTGTAATATGCAACATATATTTTGACAAGCCATGTATAGCCTTGTAGGTAATCTATGAGAAAAGGGTCTCCTTGAAGCATCTCATAGGATTTCATTAAACTCTTCATATTTTTCTCATACTTCTTTGCATCCTCTGGGTCAATCAGCACATTCAAGGCATTTTCCAAACTTTCATGTGTATCTTCTCTTTTCACACTTTTGAAAATCCTTAAAGCTTCATCGATAAGCTCTTTAAATGTATCTTTTTCTTTGCTTAGGTCTCTTATGACAACTTTTAAAGCCTTTGCATCACTTGCTTCGAATTTTTCAAAGGCTCTTTCTAACTCTATTAGTACTCCAATGTAATCATTTATCAATCCGAATTTTTTGTTTAAGAAAGGTCTATTCGTCCTAGCTATTGCTTGTAACAATCTATGCTCTTTTAATGGCTTATCTAAATACATAGTCCATAAATTTGGAGCATCGAAACCAGTTATGAGCATGTCAGTAACTATTAGAATTCTTGGCTCTTTTCTTGCCTTAAAGCTCTCAATTATCTTCTCATGAATTTCCTTTACGTCCTTAGTACCATACTTTTCTTGTAAATTATAAAAGTAATTTCTGATGATCTCTTTATCGTTAGGATTAAACGTCATCACAATTTCAGAGTAATTTGAAGGTAAGAATTCATCAATGGCATTTTTGTATAGAACACAAGCCTCTCTATCAATCGTAACTATCATGGCTTTAAGCTCGGTTGGCTCTACAATATCCTTAAAGTGTTCTGCTATGTCTTCAGCTATGATTCTAATTCTTTCTGGTTTTTTAACAAAAGCTTTGATTACACTAATTTTCTTCCTTAATTCTTTCCGCTCTTCTTTAGAAAGAGCTTCTATCTCCTTCTCTTCAAACTCTACAAATTCCTCTAGTTGCTTTTTGTTAAGATGGTATTGAGGCAATCTTGCTTGATAAGATAATGAAACAGTGAAACCATCCTTTAGAGCGTCTAACATAGAATATCTATCAAGGTAAAGCTCATCGATAGGGCAAAACTTTTGGAAGGTATTTCTTTCAATTTTTGAAAGAGGTGTACCAGTAAAACCAAAGATAAAAGAGTTTTTGAAAATACTACGCATCAACGTGGCAAACTTCCCGTATTGAGTTCTATGCACCTCGTCAGCTAGAACGATTACATTCTCTCTTTTAATCTCTATTTTATCCCCTTCTTTTTTAAGTTGTAAAAATTCCTTTGGACTAAATTTTTCAATCGTTACTAGGAAGATTCCTCTTTTACCTTCTCTTCCCCATTTTAGAATCTCTATAAGTTCTTTAATTGAATGAATTTTTTCTATAGGAACTTCAATAAATGAAAAGTCTTTTTCGATCTGCTCCTCTAAATCCCTTCTATCGACCATTGCAAAGATGCTTGGTCTTTCAGCTTCTGGGCAGTGGAAGAGCTTCCAAGCTGAGAAAGCCATTGTATAGGTTTTACCAGAGCCTTGCCAATGCCATATCAGTCCGAACTTTTTGTCCTCTTCCTCTTTTAGTGTGTTTATTACTCTCTCGAATATCCTGTTTGAAGCTCTGAATTGCATGTATCTTGCCATTATCTTTGTGGACTTGTCCCTCTCTTTTCTGATAAAAGTAAAGTTTTCAATTATGTTTAGGAGATTTGGCTTGGATAAAAGACCGTGGATAGTTATTTTGAGTATATCATCTTTGAACTCTTCTACATTGAAAGGGTAAGGGTCTTTCCATATACTTAAAAAATTTCTTTCCTCTGTTTCCTCTCTAAAGGCATTTGGAAAATAGTAAGTCTTTATCCCATCTGTTGCTATTGAAAATTGAACATACTTGAAAATTTCAGGTGCTTGATCCTCATATCTCTTAATCTGTCGATAAGCATCTGTCCAATCAACCTCTTCTCTTGTTGGATTCTTACCTTCAATAAGCACTAAAGGAATGCCGTTAACAAGGAGAACTATATCAGCTCTAATATTGCCCTTTAAGCCTTCTACTCTGAGCTGATTCGTTACGATAAATTCGTTGTTCTCAATATTCTCAAGGTCTATTAGCTTTATAACTCTCTCTTTGCCTTCCTTTTGTAATGGAACAACTAAGCCATTTCTAAAAATATCCAAAAATCTTCTGATCCCTTCAAGATTTGCTGGAATAGTTCTTAATGAGACAATTATGAAATCTAAATCAGCATCTGTTAGCTCTACTTTGCTGTTTATCCTTCTCAAAGCATTTCTTAACTCTTCTATGACTAAAGGCTCCTCAAAATTCTCTTTACGCTTTAACTTCATCTCTTCAGGCTTTATATACTTCCATCCAAGCCTTTGAAGTTCTTGGATGATAAAATCCTCAACTGTGCCTTTTTCCGTATAAGCCATTCAGTTCACTCTGACCCTAATTTTTCCAGTGAGAAGCAAATCCATCAATCCTTGCTTGATTCTTTCCAGTTTTGCTTTTTCATTTCTTTCAAGTTCGAGCTTTTCATCAACAGTTGAAAGGATTTCTGCTATTCTTTGTTGTTCTTGTAACCTAGGTAAGGGAATCCTTAAGTTTTCCAAATCAGCTTTAACTATCGCCTTAAAAGTTGATCCTTTTCCAAGAGTTTCTAGAAGTTTCTTGACTTTTTGCAAATAATAAAAGTAGAACAAATAATTAACAATTTGATCATTAAACCTTATAGCTGCTAACCCTCTACCAATGCATAGTTTAAAGGGAGCTAAATTAACATCTCCAACAGGAGCCCTTACTGAAAGTAAGATGTCGTTGGCTTTAGCTATTTTTATTGGCTCTGAGCAATAGATAATTGGCAAAGGATATATTTCTCTGAACTCCATTTTTCCTTGAAGAAAAGGTAAGCCTGTACCTTCTTTATTATATTTAGATGACGGAGGAGATTGCCCCATAACGATCTTAGTTATAGTTTTGTCTCCAAGCTTAGTAACCTCCCAATCTTTTGGAATCCTTCCAATCTCTGTATCCTTAAACTCCTTATGCCCTATTCCTTTTGTTAAAAGCTCCTGCATCAAGCCCTTCTTTAAGCGTTCAGTCTTTGCTATGACTTCATCAGTTTTCTGAATTGCTTCATCAACAATAGAAAGAATTTCAGCGATTTTCTGTTGTTCTGGATGTGGCGGGAGCGGTATTTTTATTTTTTCTATATCTTTATCAAGAAGATGTTTAACTGTTGTCTGACTTGTTTGAGTCTCTATGATTTTAAGAGGATTCTGTAGTCCATAATATAGGAATAAATTACCCAGCTTTGCATGGTCTCTAGACCAAACTTTGCATACCCGTTGATTTAACAAACCCCTTGGTCCATCCCATATATAGGCGTTAAATTCACCATCCATGCTTACCAAAATGTCCCCTTTCCTTACAACATAAGCAGGGTCGTGAGTGCCTGAATAGTAACTTTCTGTTTTATCTTTTCCTAAATCCCTTATTCTTATTAATGGAATTCCTTCGTTACTCTCGTTAAAAAATTCTGAACTGAATGCAAATCCTTTAAGTACATTAACAAATTTAGCTACTTTGACAACCTCCCATTCCTTCGGAATCTTGCCAATCGGTGTTTCTTTAAAATTTGTTTCTTTGTAAAACATCATTCCTAACCACTAATTACTTTGGTTAATTCAGAAATGTACTGCTCCAACTTCTTTGCAACTTCTTGCCTTTCTTTCTCTATCTCTTTAAGTTCAGAAAATTCCTTAGAAATGTTGATCTGCTCTCCTTCTTCTAATGGCATAACGTAAAGAGTTACGTTTAGGTTGTAATCATTATCAATAACTTCTTTTTTATCTACTACTTTAGAGAGCCCAGCTATTTCAGCAAATTTCTCATAAGTATTTGTAATCTTCTCTATGTTTTCTTTTGATAATGAATTTAACCTTCTAACTGAAGGATGAGGTATAAATTCATTTGAAGCGTTAATGAAAAGTATCTTGTTCCTTCTATCTTGAGGCTTGTTCTTGTTGAAGATTATAATGGCTCCAGGTGCTCCAGTGTTATAGAATAACTTCTCTGGCGTAAGAATAACACATTCAACTAAATCTTTCCCTATTATCTTACTTCTAATTGCCTTTTCTGCCCCTCCTCTAAACAAACATCCGTTATCTACTACGAGACCAATCTTTCCATTTTCCATTGCAGAGCCTAGCATGTGTTGAATCCAAGCCCAATCAGCAGAGTTTTGAGGAGAATAGCCGAAAGAGAACCTCTCTCTAAACTCAGCTTTCTTAAGCCTCTCTTCACCATAACCATCTTGATTCCATGGAATATTTGCTATAACTATATCGAACTGCTTTAACCTTCCATTATCCCTAAACCTAGGGTAATCAAGAGTATCTCCATTAGCTATGTTTGCATTCTTAATATCGTGAAGGTTTAGGTTCATCTGGCATACTGCATAAATTTCTGGGTTTCTCTCTTGCCCATACAAAAATAATTTTCTTGTCTCTTCCTCTCCATATTTCTCAGCTACATGGAGATGTGAAATTATTAACATGCCTCCAGAGCCACAGCAAGGATCATAAGTACTCTCTCCAGGCTTAGGGTCTAGTATTTCGACCATCAGCCTTATGACTTCTCTAGGAGTGTAGATTTCTCCCTCCTTC
>JACGUK010000063.1 GCA_024256265.1 archaeon | reverse complement strand
GGATACGAAAGATGCTTTGAACATATTAAGCATGGCTGGATTGAATGAAGCTTTTCTATTCTTGAGGCGTTATAAAGAACTCAGCGATGGTCAAAGATATCGCTATAAAATTGCGAAGATGCTTGATTCGAAAAAGAATACTTGGGTGATGGATGAATTTTGTAGCACTTTGGACAGGGTTACTGCGAAAGTCGTTGCCTATTGCATACAAAAAGTGGCTAGAAGGCAAGGTAAGACAGTATTAGTCTCTACAACTCATGACGATCTGTTTTATGATCTAAACCCTACTATTCATATTGAGAAGAGGTTTGGGCATGACGTTCATTTGAATTACTATAAATATGAGCCGAGAGAGTGTAGTATTCTAAAAGAAATCATTATGGAAGAGGGTAGCTTAAAGGATTACAAAAAGCTTGAGCATTTACACTATAGAAGCGGATTACCAATCTTTACAAAGAAGATATATGTGGCAAAGATTAAAGATGAGACAATAGGAATAATAGTCTATGGCTCTCCTTACTTTCATCTTAAGGCAAGAAACTATGCCCTTCCTCAATACAGTGGTAAGATGACTAAGGATAAAATGGCAATAATAAACAGAGATTTTCTTAGAATATGGAGGGTAATAGTTTTGCCAAAGTATAGAAGCATTGGCTTAGGTGTTAAATTGGTCAAAGATACTCTTCCTTTAGTAAATGTTCCTTATGTAGAGACTATTGCCATCATGGCTAAGTACAATCCATTCTTTGAAAAGGCTGGTATGATAAGAATAGATGCTCCAGAGACAGATATTGATAGACTGTATAAGAAAAATCTTGAAAAGCTTGAGAGTTTAGGTTTCAACCTAGATTTATTATCTTCAAAAAGGCACAACTTGATGGTTATTAATAGATTAAAAGAAGATCAGATGGAGGAGCTTAAGAGAATAATTCATAAAAATTTCATGGCTAAAAAGTTTCGTGGCAATGCATTATTAAAATCAATAGAGCAAAATGATAAAGATGCTATGGCTGAGGCTTTAAAGAGGCATAGACTAAACCCTACTTACCTTATCTATAAAAACCCAAAGTTTAAGGATTACCCCGACCCATTATCTTTTAAGTTTGAATGTATTCGACCTTAACCTGTACTCTTAAATACTCTCAAGGATGATTATTGCAGGAAAATCAAATGATAGTCTGGTTGTATTGGATATTAAGCTTAACAATAGTCACTTATGCCAGTAGCTATATTGTCAAGAAATATGAAAATTACGGATTTGCAGCTTTAACTGCATTCTATACAATATACTTAGGAGCATCTCAAATAATAGCCAGCAGAATAATAAATTTTGATCTAGGATTCTATAACTTCTTCGCTCCAGCTGCAGTGTTCATCTATCCTTTCATAGCTCAAGCCATAGACATGATAAATGAAGCATATGGGAAGACAAAGGCTCATCTAGCAATCTTTATAGCATTCATAACTCAAGTATTGTTAGTTACATTCATAGCTATGGTTAATAGTCTAAGTCCAGCTCCATTCTTTCAATTTGAGGAAGCTTGGCAGAATTTATTTGGCTTATCAGTAAGGATAACGGCTGCATCGTGGATAGCATTTCTAATCTGTCAAAACTTAGATGCGCATGTATTCGCTTTCTTAAAGAAGAGACATGAGAAAAGAGTAGTGTTGAGAAGTCTTACAAGCGATGTATTAGATTTAACTTTAGATAGTGTAATATTCGTAAGTATAGCTTTCTACGGAGTAATGCCAATATTACCGTTGATAATAGGCCAGATAATAAGCAAGAACATAATAGGATTCTTAGATACTCCGTGGTTCATATGGTACAAGAAGATGTTGACATGGAAAGAGACATTGCCCATGTTAGATAGATTCTTACAAAGATTAAGGACAAAGTTAGGGCGTTATCGTCTTCTTACAAAGGGTTAACCATCAGATGAATTAACTTGCCTTCTATGAAGAATTTTTCCTTGAAAAAGAAAAAGCCTTATTTTGCTTATATTCTGAACTTCAACTTTGGCTTCGGTATTGAATAACCACGCCTCTCTAAAGCATCTAACACATCTTTAATAGTGTATGAGTAATCTATATGCAAGCACTCATTAGAATCACATAGATCACAGTATGCTTGACCATTTTTGAAATAGACGCTGGATATTCTATTCATCTCATTATCTACTATCTTGACATGATCTTCGTATGTATTCAAATGCTCTAATCTAGGTCTTGGCTTATACATTCCATCTCTCTCTAAAAGCATTCTCGTTGCAGCGATAACAACGTCTGTTCTACTCACAAATCCTCTCTCCTTAGCCATATCAGTATTTAGATATCGGTCTATCAACTCTACCATATCTTTTGGTAGGTTAATCTTCATCCATTTGCCCATGTTCCACATATGTTCCAAATATGGATATATTTAAATATTGTTTTTTATAAGATGATGAGGAATTGGAAAATAAAGCAAGATGCCTTTTGAACAATATTCTCAATAAGCCCTTTGATGAGGATAAGCATGGTCGCTATGATTTCTTAACAATTCTTGAGATATTGATAACTCTTAAAATAGATGGAATGCATAGCACCTATTCCCTCTTTCGATCTTTATCATCCTTAAGCCATGTAGCATTAATTGCAAGGTATCTATCCATATGCCTTCAATTAGGATTGATCGAGTATGACCATGTCAAGAAATGGTATGGTAAATATGATCAGGCAAAGTATTATCGTTTGAGCAAGAAGGGAGAAGAATTTTTAGATGTATTCTTAAAAAGATCTAATGAGAATACGCGTTAATATTCTAATTGAGAAATAAAGCTTTCTAGATAGCTCCTTGATGGAGCTCTTAAAGAGTGGATAATCATTACTTATTAAATAATCTTGGTTGAGTTAAAATCCTTCTATTTAGTGAAAAATAATGACAAGTCGATGTCCTTAATTGGTGTTGCCTATTCAAAAAGTGATAAAAGAATCAGGTTAACAAGCGAAAGATGGGGGTATGTCATTGAATCACATAACTATATGGCTGGTCAACATCATCTAGTGCTCGAAACTGTAAGTGATCCTGAATACATAGTATCTGGAGGCGAAGATGAGTTCTTGGCTATAAAGTTCTTCAAAGACACGAACCTAGGTGCAAAATACATAGTAGTGGTCTATAAAGAAGTGAATAGAGAAGGTTTTATAATCACCGCCTTCATGACATCTACTATAGAGAAAATATTAAGGAGGGGTGTAACTTGGCAGAAGCGGTAAGAGCTTGGGATTTAGCAAAATTAATACCCTATATGCGATCTCTGACTTTGAAGTCTATGTGGATAGATTACGATGAAGAAGCAGACGTGCTTTATGTGAGCTTTCATAAACCTCAGAATGCGGATGATAGTAAGATGGATGGGGATGTTATCACCCATTACAAAGACAAAGAAGTTGTAGGAGTAACTATTCTAAATGCCAGCAAGCACGCTAAATTGTAAAAATCTATCAGGCATTTGCTTAAATTATCTCGATGGTTTTTCCTTTAGCCTTCTTTTGACGCCACTCTAAAACAGCTTCTATGGCTTCCTTGATATTTTTAATGCTTCTTCTTTCGTCTTCCCCTGACTTATCGCTTCAGAGATTTCAACACATTTAGCTACATAATAACCATCCTTTCCTTCTTCTAATGTAACTGTAAAGCTTCTAGAAGCCATTTCCTCATTAGTTCAATTCACAGGATTCAATTTAAGGCTTTCCACTAAATTTTTTGTTAACTTAACGACCTTAAGTTAACAGAAACTGCAACCAAAAAGTATTTAAATATGCACATATATACATATATTATATGGTTAAAAATAAAGTAAAATTTTTCAAGGCATTAGGAGATGAAACAAGATTAAAGATAGTCAGATATTTATTGAATCATAAATATTGTGCTTGTGATTTTACATCTATGACAAAGAAAGACCAGACTACCATTTCAAGACATCTTAAAGTACTGGTAGAAGCAGGGATTTTAAAATATGAGAAAAAGGGCAGAAACATAATTTATAGTATCAAAGACGATGAAATAAAAAAAGGATTATTGAATTTTGGAATAAAAGGAATAAAATCTTGTTGCTAAGGAGGAATTAAGATGAAAGATAAAAAAATAAAAAAGATTGTAAAGGAAAGATATTCCAAAATTGCTAAAGGTGGCGGTAGTTGTTGTCCAACTTGCGCTCCTTGTAGTTATGATGTAACTGAACAGGCAAAGAAAATAGGTTATTCTGAAGAAGAAATAGAGAGAATACCAAAAGAAGCAGTTACGGGTTTGGGTTGTGGGAATCCAACAGCATTAGCAGATTTAAAAGAAGGCGAAGTAGTTTTGGATTTGGGAGCTGGTGCAGGAATTGATGTATTCTTGGCTGCAAATAAAGTAGGAGCAAACGGCTATGTAATTGGAGTTGATATGACTGAAGAAATGGTTAAAAAATCTAGTGTATTAGCAAAAAAATATGGATACAAAAATGTTGAATTTAGAGTTGGAGAGATTGAAAATTTGCCTGTTGAGGATAATTCAGTTGATATAATTATTAGTAATTGTGTCATTAATCTTTCTCCAGATAAATTAAGAACGTATCAAGAAGCTTACAGAGTTTTAAAACTGGGTGGAAGAGTTCTAATTTCTGATTTAGTAACAGAAGGAGAATTACCGGAAGAAATCAGAAAAAATTTTGATGCTTGGGCAGGATGTATTGCTGGAGCATTAGAGAAAAGGGAATATATAGACACAATAAGAAAAGCAGGATTTAGAGATGTTAATATTGTTTCCCAGAATACATTCTATGAACAAGGGTTGGATGATACATTGGTTGGGAAAATTACAAGTGTTAAAGTAAGAGCATATAAGTAAAGTTGCAAATGGGCTATCCAAAATAAGATTATTTCTAAAGTCGAGGGGCGGAATTGAAACTAACATCGCGATTAAGAGACCTGAAAGGCACGAGCAGAACGAAGTGACCTCGTGAGTTTTTTGCGGAGCAAAAAATTTCCCCGAAGGGCGTAGCGGAGTGCAACGGAGCGAAGTCTTAATCTGCTGTTATGCTCTCCTGAATACTTGGAAGGACAAGGAATAGCTGCAAACGGTTTTGCCGAAGGCAAAAATTCCGAAGAGTTAATGCGAAATTGTGGATGGTGGGAACCATCTGTAAAACCCAATTAATGAGAGAGATTGTCGGCTATTGTTTAAATTTTAGGGTTGGGCTCGTAATTTTACTATAGTAACTCTATAGGGGTAAAAGAACCGTAACAGTTTAAGATTTTCCCGTGATTTTTCTCTGTTTTGGCTTTATTCGCCAATTGGAATGTTTATGTTGGGGCCTTTATAAAGCAAGGGCCAAAAACTGCAAAACCATTCAAAATGGTCTTAAAACCCATAATTCGCATGGTCAGAGGATAAATTTAATAGACCTTAAGTTAACAGAAACTCTAATAGCTATATTTTCAATGAATTTTTCTTCATTGGATGAATCTTCGTTCTTTGCTTAAGAATCGAAGTCTTGTGATATTAATCGATAAACTTGGGCTTAAAAAA
>JACGUK010000062.1 GCA_024256265.1 archaeon | reverse complement strand
TGAGCCATTAGCTTTCGTTGATCATCTTCAATTCGGAGACCCAGGAAACCCTGAAGTATTTTGGACTTTCAGCGAGTCTGTAAGAGGGTTGGCAGATTACTCTAAAGCCATAGGTTTGCCATGCATAGGAGGTAAGGTTAGCTTTTACAATGAAGATAAGTTGAAGAACATGGCCATCAAGCCATCCCCAGTAATAGCAGCCATAGGAAGGATAGAAAAGCAAGATTGGATAACAACTATGAACTTCAAGCATGATGGTAACTATATTATAATTATGGGTGAAACGAAGTCAGAGATGGGTGGTTCAGAGTATTATGAGTACATTCATGGCTTGATTGGAGGAATAGCACCAAAAATCGATTTTGTTAAAGAAAAGGAAACAATACATGCTGTTCTAGATGCTATAAGAAAAGGGCTTGTCAAAGCTGTGCACGATGTATCAAAAGGAGGGATAGCAGTAGCCTTAGCAGAGATGTGTATAACTGGAAGCATTGGTGCATCCATCGATGGTTCAAATATTCCTGCTCATGATCTAAGAATAGATGAGCTTCTTTTTTCAGAGACTCATTCTAGGTTCATAATAGAAACTGATGATGTGAATATGAATGAATTTTTAGGAATTATGAGAAAGGCTGGCATTGCATACAATGTTATTGGCAAGGTTGGAGGAGAGGCTTTAAAGATTTCTTATAAAGGTAAGGAATTGATATCTATACCTTTATCCGATTTAAAGGATAGCTGGCTAAGTTCCATTCCGAGATGCATGGGTGAGATTTGATGAAAGAAAAATGTGGAGTAATTGGTGCTTATTCCTTTGATGATTTTGATGTATCACAACTCTTGGTAAGAGGTCTTGAGAGCCTTCAGCATAGAGGTCAAGAGTCATGGGGGATGGCTGTATTTGGGCATGATGCTTATAAGAAACTTGGCTTGGTCATGGAAGACCTTGATGATGCTTATAATATCGAGAAGATGAAAGGAAATGTGGGCATAGGTCATGTCCGTTATTCAACGAAAGGTAGAACAGCTATAGAGAACGCTCATCCTATAAATGTAGGAAAATTTCTTTTCATAGCCCATAATGGTACCATAGCGAATGTTGATGAATTAATGAATAAAGTATCAAAGGAAAATAGCGTCTCGAGTTCAGTAACAGATACAGAATTGGTTGGCATTAGGCTCAAGCAATTATACAATCAGCATAAGGATTGGCAAACTTCATTTGAAATTTTGAGCAAAGAGCTGAACGGTTCTTACTCAATGGTCATATTGACTGAAAAGGGAGAGCTTTTGGCAGCGAGAGATGAGAGAGGTTTCAGACCCCTCTGCATAGGCTACCAAGAGGATACAAAAACTTATTTCATAGCCTCAGAGAGTTGTGCTCTTGACTCTCTTGGAGCAAATTTGATAAGAGATGTAAAGCCTGGTGAACTAGTTAAGATTGATAAAAGCGGTCTTTCAACTTGCATGTTTTGCAATGAAGTGGGGCATGCTCACTGCCCCTTTGAATATACATATTTTTCTCATCCTAGCTCATATCTGGAGGGAATAAACGTATATCTTACGAGGAAGAGGATTGGTGCTGAGCTGGCTAAGAAGTATCGATTGGAAGGGGATGTAGTAATACCAGTCCCAGACTCAGCAAGACCCGCTGCCCAAGGATTTTCAGTAGAATCAAAAATTTCTTTTGAAGAAGGGTTGATGAAGGATAGGTATAGAAAGAGAGGTGCCCTGAGGAGCTTCATAGAGCCTATTCAGAAAAGAAGAGAGGAAATAGTAAAGAAGATAAGTGCTGTAAAGGCTATTGTAGATGGAAAAAATGTAATAGTTGTTGATGATAGCATAGTAAGAGGCACTAGCTCTTTGATAATTGCCGATATATTGAAGAAGGCAGGGGCGAAGAAGATAAGCTTTGTAATTACATTTCCTCCGATAAGATATCCTTGCTATGCTGGCATAGACTTTCCTACTCAAGAAGAGCTTATAGCCTATAAATTCTGTAAAGATAAAAGTGATCTAAATTACATCAACGATATGGTTGCCTTTGCCCTAAATGCAGATTTCGTTGGTTACAATGACATAGAAGGATTGAGTAAAGGCATAGGTTTGCCTACCAGCGAATTTTGCCTCTCATGCGTAACAGGAGACTACTCTTGCCTTAAATGTACTCCTAAGTTTAAAAGTAGAGAGGAGATGAAGGGATAATTGGCTGGAATCTTTGGCTTTTATGCTTTTGGTGAAGGAAGAGAGAATTGGGACTCAAAAAAGTTCATCTATTACGGATTAAGCTCTCTTCAAGGAAGAGGTCAAGAGGCAACAAGCTTCGCAGTTTATAATCATGAATCTAATTCATTAAAATGGATATTTGAGGATGGCTTGGTAGAAGATGTATTTGAGAGGATAAAACAAGATGATGTAAAAGGCTTTCTAGGGATTGGACAAGTATCAACAGAGAAGGGGGATTATGTAATAAAAGTTGATGAGCCTATACAACTTGCATTAGTGGGTGATGGAAAGCCAGCGTTACATGAGAATAGACAAATTTCATTTCAAATTTTTGCTGAGATGCTATCAAAGAGAATAGGTGAGCAAAAAGACCCTATATACGCTGCTAAGAAGTTGATAGAGGAAGTAAAGGGAGGCTATTCTTTTATCGCTTTAACAAAGGATCAGAGGATGATTTGTGGTAGAGATATTCATGGCATAAAGCCATTAGAAGTTGGAGCCATAGGATTTGATATAGGAGCGATAGCATCAGAAAGCTCAGCCCTTGATGTGATAGGAGCAGAGCATTCAGGATACATAAGACCTGGGGAAGTGGTTGTACTGGATCCATTAAGCATAGAAAGAAAATGCTCCTTTAGTAATAATCCTGCATACTGTAGTTTTGAGTATGTATATCTTGCAAGACCTGATTCGTATCTTAACTCTATTCCTGTAAGCAAGGTTAGGGGGATGATAGGAAAAAGATTAGCTGAGGAGAACCCTGTAAAGGCAGATGTAGTTATAGGAGTCCCTGATACAGCAATACCCTTCGCTATGTCTTATTCAGAGCATAGTAGTATTCCTGTAAGGCTTGGTTTCACTAGAACTGGCAGGCATGTAAGAAGCGCGATAAAGCCTAGCCAATTTGAAAGGATAGTTGGAGTTCAATTGAAGTTAAACCCAATCAAAGCATCTGTTGATGGAAAAGAGATAATTCTCATAGATGATAGCGTTGTTAGAGGTAATACGTTAAGAAACACAGTATACAATATAAAGAGAAAAGGAGCTAAGAAGGTTCATGTTAGGGTAGGAAGCCCTCCTTTAATTGCCCGATGCCCCTTTGGCACAGAAGTTCCTCAAGAAGATGAGCTGATAGGTAGAGCTTTATCAAATAAAGAAATAGCTGAGATAATAGGCGCTGATACCTTCTCTTATCTATCCATCGAAGGTTTAATAGAGTCCATAGGATTACCTAAGAGTTCTCTTTGCCTAGGTTGCTTCACAGGAAATTATCCTGAGGAGTCTTTATGAAGATGCAACGGAAGCATTAAGGGTATATCTGCAGGAGAGAGAGGCTTTATGGTCTCATCCTGTCCTTACTGAGTAATCGCTACTCTGTAATTATTTATTGTTGGAATTATTAGACAAACTCTTCCTCGTCGAAAACTTATAAACTCTTTCATATAATAAGAAAGTATGCCAATAGAAATAAATCCAAAAATTTGCCATGGGAAACCAGTAATAAAAGGTACTCGTATTATGGTAGCCGATATTTTAAGCCTTCTCGCAGGAGGCTACGATGTTAAAAAAGTTCTTGAATATTATCCAGAACTAACGGAAGAAAATGTGAAGGAAGCTATTCAGTATGCTATATCAGCCTTACAAGAAGAGGAAATAAAGTTATTGCCATGAGATTCCTTCTTGATCAAAACATCTCAATAAAGACGGCAAAATTTCTAAGGAATTTTGACATAGAAGTACTTCACATTAATGAGACTACATTAAAAGGAAAATCAGATACAGAAATCTATGAAATTGCAAAAGTTTAGGATTTTACTATTAATTAACTAAGTTTTGTACGAATAATTTTTTATAAGAATTGGCTAACAGGTCATATAAATGAGTATGGGAAGATTTTTGAAAAATTACACTTCGATGATTCCCTTCACCACCTTACAGAGAGCTGAAAGGTTGGATGCTCAACTTCCTCCTTAAGGTATATTTAGAAGTACGTACAAAGAAAGTGCATAGGAGACCTGTTGTATTTAGAAGTAATGGGACTCTGGTAGGGCATCTACATGAAGATAATGGGCATCGGTAATGCATCAAGAGAGCATGCGATAGCAGAGGCTTTAGAGAGAAGCAAATATCATCCAAAGGTATTCTGGTTGGCTGAGATAAGGAATCCAGGAATATTTAATATATGTAAAAGGACAGGAGGAGATTTTGTTCTCCAAAAGACTACAGAACCAGATAAAGTTGCAAGTTATGCTGAAATGTGGGGAGTAGACTTTGTAATAGTTGGACCTGAGGAGCCAAACTTTCATGGAGTTCCAGATGAATTAGAAAAAAGAGGTATACCTTGTGTTGGTGCCAATAAAGAAGTAGCCATGATAGAGATGTCAAAGGCTGAGATGAGAAGATTACAATGGGAGTATGGAATAAAAGGCAGACTTTTGTTCAAGACCTTCAAATCTTCCCAAGATGCTTATACAGTTTTAGAAAGATACTCTGACACTCTAACTTGGTTGCAAAACGTTGCATTAAAGCCTGCAAGGCAGGCTGGAGGTAAAGGAGTTAAGGTTGTAGAGGATCAGCAACTATACCTTCATGATGAGAAGCAGAGGTTCAAGTCTAGGCATGCTGATTGGTTAGAGGATTACATGAAGAGCTACTCAGATATAGATGATAAGATTCTTGTAGAAGAAAAGGTCTGGGGTCCTGAGTATACTCTACAATGCTTCACAGATGGAAAATGTATAAAAGGCATGCCTTTGGTGCAAGATAACAAGCATGCTCATGAGTTCGATATAGGCACAGAAACAGGTGGAATGGGCTCCATATCTGGTCCTGGCTTAAATTTACCTTTCATAACAAAGGAAGAGTATGAGGAATCTTTGGAGATAGTAAAATCCTTGGTTCAAGCGATACAAGACAAGACTGGCAAGAGTTATCATGGTGTGGTTGCAGGTCAGATGATGCTGACAGAGATAGAGGGTCCTACAATAATAGAGATGTACTCTAGATTTGGCGATCCTGAGGCTTTGAATGTTTTGAGCGTATCAAAGACCGATTTCGTCGATATATGCCTGGCAATACTGGATGGAAAATTATCAAAGTTAAACATAGAATTTGATGAGAAGGCAACGGTTGTAAAAGCCGTAGCACCTAAAGGCTATCCTGATGATAGAGAATTGGCAAAGAACCATCCTATCTTTGTTGATGAAAAAGCGATAATGCAAGAGGGTTGTAAATTTTATTGGGGAAGTGCAAATTTAAGTGAAGATGGTAAAATTCTATCTGCTGGTTCAAGGTTGGTTGAGATTCTTGCCATATCTGATGATATACAAAAAGCCAGCAGAATGGTTGATGATTGCATACCTTATGT
>JACGUK010000010.1 GCA_024256265.1 archaeon | reverse complement strand
CTCATAAACTCATCAAAGACGGATTTTACTCTCTCTGCTGCTAAGCCGCTCCCTTCTACTCCTTGCTCTGTTACTTTTATCTTATCCATGACTATTATAGACCTAATATCCTCTCTTAACTTGACCAAGCCTGGGAAGACTCTATTCAGCCTTTCAGCAAGGGCTTTTAGATCGAAGGGCTTCTCCACCAACCTTATCTCTTTTATGAAATTACTGTTTAAGACTATTTTGTAGACCTTCTCACCAGCACCTAACACGTTGTTCAATATAACGTTAAGCTTCTCATCTATACCAACCAAATCTCCTTCGTATACTCTACCCTCAGATGTCTCTATGGCGACCCTTCTTCCTATCATCGCAATTACCTCTTCACCGAACCTCTTATAGGCTATCGATGACAGTTCATTCCCCCTTTCTGTTGCTTCTTATATAGATAAAAACTATATGGAAATTGAAAATTTTATGTATTCTTCATACCTGAGAGATATCGGACTTTAAGTATTAATTGAGATCAGTCAAAGAAACGGCTTAATTCCTCAGCCTTTTCAAAAAAATTAAGCCAATCGATAAATCCTACTCTTTTTGGAATCTCTCCCTTCATAACTTTGATGATCTCTTCAGCAACTTCTTTCGCATCTCTACCAGTTGTATCGAACTCAGCCACTTTATCCTTACCAAATCTCCTCAAAGCTTCATAAGAGCATATACCTAGTATCTCAGATGCAATGTTATCTTTTATCTTCTCATCACTATAATTCCTTAATTTGAATCTATTTTCAAGTTCAAAGGGTGAGCATCTCAGTATAGCGACGAATCTTATTTCTCTCTTAGAGAAGACGAATGGCAATAGATGCCCTGATATGACTACTTTTTTCCCCTTTATAGCCTTCATTGCATGTTTTCTTAATAAATACAGATCTGCGATAAATCCATGCTCATCCTTGCCTATTATAGCATTCTTCTCTATGGCTATTTGATTTAAATCCAAAAAATCGTAATTTAAGAGCTTAGCTAACAATCTACCAACAGTCTTCTTCCCTGTTCCAGGGATGCCTGTTATGCCTATGATCTCTTGTGAATCTTTCATCTATGAATCAATCTATGTACTGAGCCTGAACTTTGGTTGGTGTGAACTCTATAACTAATACTTGACCACATTTTTCACACTTTGCTTGAAGGTAAATATTATGGGGAGAGGAGCCTTTAATGTTCAGGTTTTGGTTTAAAGTTATCTTTTCACTCTTACAAACTGGGCAAGCCAACATGACAAATCATAACCAATTTAATTTTCAGAGATGTAAACTTTTCGTTAAGATCTGATGAGACAACTCTATCATTTAATCTCCTCTCCAAGCTCTTTAGCCAATTCTAAAAGAATCCTTCTCTGCCTATCTGTCAGGTTCTTTGGAGTTCTTATCATCACTCTGACCAATTCATCCCCTCTACCAAAGCCTCTTATTCTTGGCATTCCTTTACCTTTTAGCCTGAATATAGTTCCACTTTGACTGCCTGGTGGTATTCTGAGCTTAACTCTCTCATTTATGGTTGGAACTTCTATCTCTGAACCTAGTGTTGCTTGAGTAAAGCCTATATGAGCATCATAGAATATATCATCGCCATCTCTCTTAAAGATCTTATGAGGTTTAACACTTATAACTACGTATAAATCTCCAGGATTGCCTCCTTTAACGCTTGCTTCACCCTCTCCCCTTAGCCTTAGACTATAGCCTGTATCAACACCAGGAGGCACATCTATTCTTATCCTTCTATAGCGCTTAACTATGCCACTACCATGGCATTCTTTGCACGGATTCTCTATTATCACCTTTCTACCATTACATCTATCACAAGTCGTTATCTGAACGAATCTTGCAAAGCCTGATGTGCGGGTGTATTGTATTTGTCCTGTACCATGGCACTTGGGGCATGTTCTGGGTTCTGTCCCTGGTCTTGCTCCTGACCCTTTACATACATCACATTTTTCTTTACGAGGAATCTCTATCTCAGTCTTTAGACCTTTAAATGCATCTTCTAAACCGATCTCAAGATCGTATCTTAAATCGTATCCTTTCTCAGGAGCATACGGTTCACGCCTGCCAAAGAACATATCGAATATACTATCGAAGCCACCGAAACCAAAGCCCAAATCTCTGAAGATTTCATTAAAATCAACATCTCTGAATATATCCTCCCTTGTGTATCTGCTACCTATGCCTGCATGACCAAACATATCGTATTGTCTTCTCTTCTCCTCATCTGATAGAACAGCATAAGCTTCAGATATCTCCTTGAACTTCTCTTCAGCATCAGGGGATTTATTCCTATCTGGATGGTATTGTAAAGCCAATTTACGATAGGCGTTCTTTATTTCTTCTTGCGTAGCATTCCTTGATACGCCTAAAATTTCATAGTAGTCCTTTTTGTTTCCATACATAAGAAATCAACTTTAAGATAAATCGAATCTACTTTTTATCATCCACTACTTCATAGTCAGCATCTATTACTTTATCCTTCTTTTCCTCCTTCTTTTGCCCAGCGCCTTCCTCTTGCTTTTGAGCTTGCTGGGATGCTTGCTGATATACCATTGCTCCTATCTCTTGTAAAACTTTTGATAATTGCTCATTCTTCGCCTTTATTTTATCTACATCCTTCCCAGAAAGGGCATCTTTTAACTCATTGATGGCTTTATCTATCCTCTCTATCTGATCTTGGCTAAGCTTTTCTTTAAAATCAGCCTTCGTCTTATCAGCAGTATAGATCAAACTATCAGCGAAGTTACGAAGCTCAGCCTCCTCCCTCCTCTTCTTATCCTGCTCAGCGAAATTCTCAGCTTCATTTATCATGCGCTTTATCTCCTCTTGTGATAGTTTCTTCGATGCTGTTATGGTTATCTTCTGCTCCTTCCCTGTAGCCATGTCCTTTGCTGTGACACTCAATATCCCATTCACATCTATGTCAAATGTAACTTCTATCTGAGGAACTCCTCTTGGTGCTGGTGGAATCCCTGTCAAATTGAACATCCCTAATGAAACATTGTCATTAGCCATTGGTCTCTCCCCTTGTAAGACATGAATGGTAACTGTGGTCTGGAAGTCTGAAGCAGTTGTGAAGATCTGGCTTCTTCTTGTGGGTATTGTTGTGTTACGCTCGATGATCCTTGTGAATACCCCACCAAGAGTCTCTACACCCAATGACAAGGGTGTAACATCGAGTAAGAGAATTTCCTTCACCTCGCCAGCTATTATAGCGCCTTGAATGGCTGCTCCTATGGCTACGCACTCCATAGGATCGACTCCTACTTCAGGGGGCTTTCCAACAGCTTCCTCAACGAATTTTCTAACGAGAGGCATCCTCGTCTGTCCTCCTATCAATATTACTTTATCAATATCCTTTGGAGTGAGCTTTGCGTCTTCTAATACTCTCCTTACCGTATCCTCTGTCCTTTTCACTATAGGTAGAGATAATTCTTCTAACTTTGCTCTATTCAGAGTATAGTGAAGATGCTTAGGACCATCTTTATCCATGGCTATGAAAGGCAATTCTATATCTGTTGTAAGAAGGGTTGAGAGCTCAATCTTAGCCTTCTCACTAGCCTCTTTTAATCTAGCCATAGCCATCTTATCGTTTCTTAAATCGATGCCCGTCTGCCTCTTGAACTCTTCGACAAGATTATTGACTATAGCATAGTCTATATCAGTCCCTCCAGTCTGAGTATCTCCGCTAGTGGCTATGACTTGAAAGACTCCTCCACCAAAGTCCATAACAGTCACATCGTGAGTCCCTCCACCAAAGCTGAAGACCATTATCTTCATCTCTTTCTCGAGCTTATCTAGACCATAGGCTAGGCAAGCTGCAGTAGGTTCATTTATTATCCTCACAACATCCAATCCAGTTATAGCTCCAGCATCTTTTGTTGCTTGCCTCTGATTATCATTAAAGTGGGCTGGAACGGTTATGACTACTTTACTCACAGTTCTTCCAAGGAAGGTCTCTGTATCTCTCTTTATCTTCTGAAGGATGAAGGCCGATATTTGTTGAGGGGTGAATTCTTTGCCATACACACGAACTTTATAATCAGTTCCCATCTTCCTCTTTATCTCTAATATAGTACCTTCAGGGTTCATCAAAGCTTGCCTCTTAGCAGGCTCACCAACTAACAGTTGACCATCTTTTGTGAATGCAACTACTGAGGGGAACATCTTTCCTGCTACGGTAGGGCCTTCAGCACTAGGTATAACTAAAGGCCTTCCTGCTTCCATTAAAGCTGCTGCTGAATTCGTAGTTCCTAAGTCTATCCCTATTATCTTTTCCTTACTGCTGCTCATAACTCTCACCTTTTTCGCTTGAGCTTAAAGCTACCTTAACCATGCTCGGTCTTATCAACCTTCCATTTAAAAGATAACCCTTTCTTATCTCTTCTATTATTGTATTATTAGGATGATCTTTAGTCTGAATATGAGCTACAGCTTCATGTAAATTTGGATCAAAGTTCTTCCCAATAGCATCTATCTCTTCTAACCCTTCTTTTCTAAGAATTTCTTTTATCTCCTTCAAGACCATCTCAACCCCTTCTATTAGAGTCTCTTTGCTATCTGTCTCTTTACCAGATTTAATAGCCCTCTCAAGATCATCGATAACGTTTAACAATTTTGCTATCAATCTCTCATTACCATACTTTACCAAATCAAGCATCTCTCTATTTACTCTCTTCTGAAAATTTTCAAAATCGGCTTGAAGATACTTTAATCTATTCAGATAGTCTTCTGCTCTATCATGCTCCTCCCTCAAAGCCTTTCTTAATTCATCTAACTCATTTTCTAAAGATTTTTCAACAGGCTTAACTTCTTTCATTGATTCATCTTCTATCATAGGTTCTCCCATCATAAATCACCATTAAATCTGCTAATAAGATGTTAACCTAAAGTTAATAACTTAAGGATTTTTTATTTAAATCTTATGTCTGATATAGTGGTTGGCAATCTGGGTTATGTAATCGAAAATCCCCTATTATCAAATTAGTTAACAAGTGTCACCCACTTTAGTAAGTGGTTGTTTGCAAAGAAAGTTCTTAAAATGATGAATAAAAATGTAAAAGAAACAATGGAGAGGTTTTTGTTGTGTGAGATTTTTCATGTAATATATCTAACATCTATCCTCTAGTATTTTTCTAGAAACCATCTCCTATCGAAGTCTTTGATCTGCTTGACAGTGGTTCCAGGTTTCCAAACTACACGCATAGCTATATCCTTCTCCATGTTAATCATCCTATAAAGCTCAGGCCAGATAAAGGCGGGAATAGTATAGGCATTTAAAGCAAGCTTCTCCACGTCAGCCATGAACTCCTTATAACGCTCTTTCCTAATGATATAGGTGCTGTCGAAACTATCCTCCATTCTCATCACCCCCATTTTTAGACAGATATGTTAATGTATAAATTTATATCGGCAAGGGAATTATATATTGGGTTGCTAAAGTCATGATAGTTACAAACAAACTAGTCGTTGAATTTGAAAGGTTAGGCAAGGATGATGTCCCTATAGTAGGAGGTAAAAATGCCAATCTAGGAGAGATGTTGAAGGCAGGAATCCCTGTACCCCCTGGTTTTGCTGTAACTTCTTATGCTTACAAAAGGTTTCTAGAAGAGACAAGACTAGTTGATAAGATTTACAATATTATTAAAGAAAATGTTAAGGATAAAAATGATCCTAAGCAGTATGAAGAAGCCTCTAAAGAGATAAGGGCGATTGTAGAGGCGGAGCAAGTTCCTAAAGATACAGCCAAGGCTGTAAAGGAAGCTTATAAAAAGTTATGTGACAAGCTAAGCATCGTTGATGTTTACGTGGCTGTACGTTCCTCTGCCACGGCTGAAGACTTGCCCGATGCTTCTTTTGCAGGCCAACAGGAAACTTACTTGAATGTTAAGGGTTTTGATGATTTAATCCACTATCTTAGAAAATGCTGGTCAAGTCTTTTCACACCAAGAGCAATATTTTATAGAGATGAGAAGGGTTTTGCCCATGAAAAGGTTTTGATAAGCGTTGGCGTTCAAAAGATGGTCAATGCAAAAGCAGCAGGTGTCACGTTCACCCTCCACCCTGTTACAGGAGAAAGATCGAAGATAGTTATTGAATCAACATGGGGCTTAGGAGAAAGCCTTGTATCTGGCTCTGTGATCCCTGACCGTTTTGTTGTAGATAAAGATACGATGAAGATTGTTGAGCGAGAAATTGCCCATAAAACTGTATTTTACACAAGAGACGAGAAAGGCAAGACTGTTCATCTACCAGTGCCTTCTGAAAAGCAAGATGCTCCTTCTCTCACAGATGAGGAAGTTCTTAAGTTGGCAGAGCTAGGTAAAAAGATAGAGGAGCACTATGGAAAGGCTCAAGACATAGAGTTTGCCATAGATAATGAATTATCATTCCCCAAAAGCGTTTTTATCGTCCAATCAAGACCAGAGACCGTTTGGGGTATGAAAGCACCAGTACCCTTGGTTTCAACACCATCGATTCAGGCTAAGCCTATAGAACGTGTAATTGCTATCAAGGGGCTCCCAGCAAGCCCAGGAGTGCACATAGGTCAAGCAAAAGTAACGATTTCACCAGAAGAAGCCGCTAAACTCATGAAGCAAGGTGATATATTGGTCACGAGGATGACGAATCCAGACTGGGCTCCCTACATGAGGGTTGCTGGTTCCATAGTCACAGATGAAGGTGGCATGACTTGTCATGCAGCAATAGTGAGCAGAGAGCTTGGCATTCCTTGTATAGTGGGAACTGGGAGTGCTACAAAAGTTCTAGTCACTGGAAATTCTTATACAGTAGATGCAAAGTCTGGTGTTGTCTATGAAGGAGCTATCGAGGAGTTTAGGAAGCCTGTTGAAAAGCCAGCTGTAGCCATGCCTACTCTCGCTGAGCCAGCTTTGGTTACAGGAACTAAGATTTACATGAATCTAGGGATTCCTGAGAAGATTGAAGATTATGCCCACCTTCCCTTCGATGGGATAGGTCTTATGAGGATTGAATTTATCTTGGCTACATACATAGGTGAGCATCCAATCTACTTGATTGAAAGTAATCAAGAATCAAAGTTCATTGAGAGGATGGCAGAGGGAGTATCAAGGGTAGCAAGGGCTATACAACCAAGACCAGTCGTAGTTCGATTCTCAGATTTCAAGACAAACGAGTATGCCCAGTTGAAAGGAGGAGAAAAGTACGAGCCAAGGGAGGATAATCCTATGCTAGGATGGAGAGGAGTGAGCAGATACATTAGCCCTCAGTATGAAAAGGCTTTCAGGCTTGAATGCAGAGCGATAAAGAAGTGCCGTGATGAGTGGGGCTTGAAGAACGTTTGGATCATGCTACCTTTCGTGCGTACAACATGGGAAGTCGAGAAATGCCTTGTCATAATGAGAGAAGAAGGTTTAGAGCGTGGAAGAGATTTCAAAGTCTGGCTGATGGCTGAAGTCCCATCGATAATATTCATGGCTGACGAGTTCAGTAAGCTTTGTGATGGTTTTAGCATTGGTAGCAACGATTTAACTCAACTCATCCTTGGAACTGATCGTGATAGCCAAATTTTACCAGATATAGATAGCAGATACTTTGATGAGCGTGATCCAGCTGTCTTAAGGGCTGTAGAGCATCTGATAAAAGTTGCTCATAAGGCTAATGTAACTGTATCGATCTGTGGGCAAGCTCCCTCAGTCTACGAATCCTTCACAGAGGCTATTGTAAGATTTGGCATTGATAGCGTCAGCGTCAACCCAGATGTAGTTGCTCAGACAAGAAAGCTTGTTGCAAGTGTCGAACAAAAGATATTGTTAGAACGCTTAGCCAAAATTCGAGAGAGTCTTAGAGGTTGAAAAGTGAGTCAGAGTAAATCAGTAAATAGTAAGCATCTTAACCCTAGACTTTCCTATAACAGATTAAGTGAAGCTCCTTTAATCCTTAAACCAAAGCTTTACGTTTATCAGATGAGGCAAGACGATCAAAGGAAGTGTACTGCAGCAAAGCTCTGCCGTTTTGGCTTAGCTCAGCCCATATTTTACAAGAGAAAAATCCCTAAGAAGGGCGTAACCCTAAATCCAAAAGCATCGGACATTTTTTCACCTAAAGATAAGCCGTATCTGAGTCATGGTCTCGTAGCCATAGACTGCTCATGGAAGAGGATAGATGAGAGTTTCTCAAAAAGGTTCAGAGGTTTGAATAGAAGGCTTCCTCTGTTGATAGCCACTAACCCTATAAACTATGGCAAAATCTCGATGCTAAGCTCGGTTGAAGCCCTTGCTTCTGCGCTTTACATTGCCAACTATATTGAAGAGAGCAGAAAGTTGATGTCCATTTTTAAATGGGGACCGAATTTCTTAGAATTAAATAAGAATCCTCTTGAAGATTATAGACTTTCCAAAAGCCCTGAAGATATAATCAAGATAGAAAGAGAATACTTTGGAACAATCATTCCCGATAATTATTAAAATTTCAATCCTTCTTGCTTCTTTAAGATTTGCAATTTTCTGATGTTAGTTGATATTGTTCTATCCTATAAATTTTAACCATTTGTCGAACATTATTTATGCTAAAACCTAATTGTATAAATACTGATTGGCATCCTCCAACCTTGTCATGTCTACCGTGACTATATTCAGATGTTTATGCGGCGGGGAGTTAAAACCATATTACGAGAACGATGATGAAAAGACAATACCAATGTATCGATGTAAGAATTGTGGTCGAGTCATGTATCAGTGGCCGTAGTTGAACGATAATGAAATCAAATGTATTTTATCCCTTACCCTTTGAACATACCAAAAATAGTGACTTTTGCAGAGGTAGCCTCTGAATCAGTTTTCAATATAATGAGTGTTACTATAACAGAAAGACTAATACATAAAAGATGATTATACCAAAATGGGCGCGAGTCGGTGGGTGGGCTACGGGGCTATGCCCTGAGGAAGCTCCTCTCTCCATGCAGAAGCGCGATGCCGTGAGGCATAACTAGAGATGGTTGGCAACAAAACAGAAACGATACCCGAATCAGAATATACGATGATAGGATTCTTGAGGTTCCTGAGTAGGGATGAAACGGTTGCCCCGCGTGGAGCAAGACCAAAAAGGTCCATGAGTTCTGCATGAGACCTAGGTAGGTCGCTAAGCTGAATCCCACCTAGAACAAAAAGAGGGCTATAGCCGACACGTGCCCTATTCGAATCGATATCATCCTTAAATATAGGAGATAGTATAATTACTGTAGAAGCAAATTCATCCAATAGCTTATTATTACATATGTAATGAGTGAATGAAGCTTGATAAAGGAAGCTTTGCTTTATGAAAGGTTAGAGAATAACAGAGTGAAGTGTAGAGCTTGTGCCCGTTATTGCAATATTCCTGAAGGGAAGATAGGGTTTTGTGGGATAAGACGGAACATAGATGGGAAATTATACCTTTTAGTTTATGGTAAAGTAATAGCAACTCATATAGACCCTATAGAAAAGAAGCCTGTAATTCATTATATGCCAGGCTCTAGAATCTTCTCAATAGGCACTACAGGCTGTTCATGGCTCTGTCACTATTGTCAGAATTACGATATAAGCCAGCGCAGAAAAGTTGAAGGCATAGATATGAGTCCAGAGGAAGTAGTTAGTTTAGCAGAGGCTTACAGATGCCAAGGAATTGCCTATACCTACAATGAGCCTACAATATTCATAGAGTTTGCCCATGATGCTGGTGTAATGGCTAGAAGTAAAGGGTTGATCAACATATTTGTATCGAATGGATATTGTACTTCTGATTCTGTTAATATGATGAATGATTTTCTTGACTGTATAACAGTAGACTTTAAGGGGAATGGAGAGACTAATTTTCTTAGAAGGTATGTAGGAATACCTGATGCAAAGCCCATCTTTCAGACATTGTTAGAGATTAGGGATAAGACGAAGATTCATATAGAGATAACCGATTTAGTGGTGCCACAGATAGGAGATAACATTGATGAAGCAAGGAAGCTATCTGAATGGATCTATGAAAATTTAGGTCCTGACATACCCATTCATTTCTTGAGGTTCCGTCCCGACTACAAGCTAATGCACTTGCCTTCAACCCCTATCGAAACCTTGAAGAAGCACTATAAGGTAGCAAGAGAGACTGGATTAAATTATGTGTATATAGGAAACGTCCCTGGTAATAAGTTAGAGAATACTTACTGCCCACAATGTGACAAGATGGTTGTTAAAAGATTTGGCTTCGACATAACTGGCTGGTATCTTGATGATAATAACAGATGCATGGATTGTGGGCATAAGATACCTATCGTTGGAAAGCTTAACAGATCTATTTTAGAGAGCATCCGATAGCATCATCATAATTGTCTCTATTTCCAAATTCTCATTTTTTAATTCAAAAAGGTTTATTATAATTTTTCATCCATTATTTCCTTCAAAGAAATTTACAAAAAATTATTAAAATTTATTAAGTAGAGTATAGACTAGCTATGTATGCCAACAGCCTTTGTATTAATAAATGTAGAACTTGGGGCAGAAGAGGAGTTAGTGAAAGCATTAAAGAAGATTGAAAATGTGAGAGAGGTTTATGTGGTTTATGGTGTTTATGACATCATAGCCAAGATAGACGCTGATTCTATGGAAAAGGTAAAGGAAACAGTAACATGGAAGATAAGACGATTAGACAAAGTCAGGTCTACCCTTACAATGATAGTAGTTGAAGCTTAGTAAAATATTAACCCTATATCAGCTCCTTCTCATATCACCAAATTTTTAATTTTTTTAAAATCAAATTACTTGAATCCACATCTGATTAAAGAACATATTACGATTATATTGGTGCTTACATAGCAGAGTGGGCTCCTCTCCTTGAAATGCCACATCGCAGTAACCAAGAGGTTTTAATAATTGGTTTAATACAAAATCAATGATGCAATCCCAAGAATTAGAATTGTCAGCTGTAGTAACCAAAGAAGGCAAATGGTACGTTGCTCTATGCCCTGAGCTCGATGTAGCAAGCCAAGGTAAGAGTATGGAAGAGGCTCTGAAAAACTTAAAGGAGGCTGTTGAGCTCTATTTTGAAGATGAGGATGCAAAGATGCCTGAAGTCGGATACAGACCTATTGTAACTATCGTCAAGGTTACTGTAAATGAGAAAGCTTCCAGTCGTATCAGGGCGTAAGATAATAAAAGCTCTAAAAAAACTTCTCAGTAATTTCACAAAGACCTTGTGAATGGATTTTATCAACAGATCAAAGTTTGATAAAGGAAAGAAAATAACTGACTAAATTCTACACACCAGTTAACCTTACAATTCCTGGGACTCCATCAAAATCACTATCAAAGCTGTAAATCACTTCTATGTTTAAATCTCTCATCACAGCTACTGAGACGGCATCGGTTAGGCTTAGCCTCTCGTAGGTTCTAAACAACTGAAGCCCAGCCTCAAAGTGTCTATCTTCTACCTTCACAAAACTCAAATGGGGAGAATAAACTATGGTGTCCAAGACCTCAATCGACGCAGATGCGCTTTTTCTTTTCCGAACGAAAGTGACAACCTCATCAATAATATAATCAGTAACCACAGGTTTTCCTAATATCCCTTTTTCTATAGAAGTTATTATCGTCCTACCTTCCTCATGATGCTTTTCTCTTGGGAAAGCAGCCGCAATAAACACCGTTGTATCTAAGAAGGAACTAGTGCTCACCACTGATCACTTCATCATGCTCTAAAACAGCATCAAACCCCTCTCTAGTCTCATATTTACCGACAATATCGGTGAGTTTAACAGCTTTCTTTAAAGGCCTGACAAAAATCTCCCTACCCGTATCCACCCAAACAACCTCGTCGCCTGGCTCTAACCCATACTTCTCCCTCGTCTCAGAGGGAACGGAAACCTGGAAACCCTTTGAAACCCTTAATCTTTTTATAACAATAGCCAAATCCTTCACCATGAATTCTAGATATTTTCATGATTTATATGCTTTTCCATGATAATTGGGCTTGCTTTTCAACCCTTTGCTCTTATGGCCGATAAACTAAGCAGTCACGATAAGCTTAACATAAATCATCCTTTAGAAAAAGATTTTAGTTATAATCCCTCTTTTTTCTTAGAGTGACCAAGCTTCACATAGGCTTCGATGATACAGATTCTAAGGATGGTATGTGCACAACTTACGTTGGTGCCGTAGTCATAGATAGGCTTGTAGATATGGGCGCAAGAATAATCGACTATCCCCACCTCATAAGGCTCAACCCAAATTGGATCTTGAAGACTAGAGGGAATTGTGCCATTGCCATTAAAGTTGAAGTTGAAGATAAGTTGATAAATAGCATAAAGAAGATGGTCTTAAAAACTGTAGAGGAACTGGCAGAGTTAGATCATGAGACCACAAATCCAGGCGTAGTCTTCTTAGAGGGTGAGAATATACCTGAAGAATTAAGGGCTTTCTCAAGAAAGGTGATTCAAGACATAGTAACCATAGATGAGGCAGAAGAACTGGCAAAGAGTATAGGGGCTGAGTTCTTCAAATTTAAGATAGGGAGGGGGATCATAGGAGCTTTAGCAGCCATTGGTGAGGGATTAGAGCAAGATTTTACTTATGAATTGATAGCCTACAGAGTACCTAATGAGAGGGGTAAGGAGAGGAAGATTGATAGAGAGTCTGTATTTAAGATGGATGAATCAACCTATCCCAATACCTTTGATAACATAGACCCTAATACCGGAGAGATAAGGATAACTCCTCACACTCCTTGCCCAATCCTTTATGGAATTAGAGCTGAGAATCCTTTGATAGCCGAGAAAGCTCACAGCATGGTGAAAGCCCTTGAGCCTATAGAGAGACGGGTCATATACAAAACGAACCAAGCTACAGATGAGCATATAAAAACTGCAAAGATATCTGATGTGCAACCATATCGTTCTTTTGTAATCAAAGGAGAAGTCTGTGAGAAGCCAAGGATTATAGTTGGGGGGCATGTGATATTTACAATAAAGGATGATAGCGGCAAGATAGATTGTGCTGCCTACGAGCCTACGAGAAAGTTCAGAGAGATAATCATGAAGTTAGCTATTGGAGATATGGTCAAAGTTTATGGAGGGATAAAGCCAAAGCCAGATTTACCATTAACAATAAACCTTGAGAAGATAGAGATAGTTAAGCTCAGCCCAATATTAAAGAAGTTAAACCCTATCTGTCCTTTGTGCAAAAAGAGGATGAAGTCAGCAGGTAAAGAAAAGGGCTTTGTATGTAAAAATTGTAAGCAGAAGCTCCCAAAGGAAGCGGTAATGATTGAGGAGATGCCAAGAAGTATAAAATTGGGGATTTATGAAGTCCCGCCTAGAGCTAGAAGACACTTGGCAAAGCCTCTTACCCGCCTTTCTCCTAGAATTTGGTAAAAGGATGATTTTATGAGGATTAATAGCAAGATTAGGCATGAGACTTTCTCCATACTCTTACCCTTAACTGGTTTCATAATATTGAGCTATATTGTCCATTTATCTTTGCTTTATCCTTACGACAAAGATTTACTCTATATGATAAACAGTGCTTCTGGATTAAAGGCTCTAGATACCATCATGCTTACATTAACAGATTTTGGTGGAGGGTTCTTTTGGCTTTTATTTGCAATAGTTTTATGGGTGTATGGTGAGGCTAAAGAGAGAAGATTTGCTATCTTTTTGGCTATAACTGTAATTACAGCAGGAATACTAGGGCTAATGTTAAAGGCTTTCTTATATCGCCCAAGACCTTATGAGCTATTAACAGGTATAAACTTACTTGGATTAGAAGAGTATGGTTCTTCTTTCCCTTCAGGCCATTCAGTTAGGGCTTTTGCTGGTAGCACTTTGATATTTAGAAGGTATGGAAGGATAGCATCACCTTTATTGGTTCTATCTCTGATTGTTGCATTCTCAAGGGTTTACCTAGGCTTCCATTACCCAACGGATACAATTGCAGGAGCTCTTCTAGGCTTAGCTATTGCCAATTTCATATTCATATTCACAAAAAGACCTTCTTTCATTATAGATAAAATTAGCGATATTTGGGTGATTTTTTCTAGAAATCCATGGAGAAAAATGATTTTTCTTGCATTGTTTTGCATCGTTTTATCCATCCTTTCTATCAACTTTATTCTTATTAAAGAGCCTAATCTTCTTAATGGTCAATACATAATCTCCAATCTACCTATCATTTTAGACCCAAGAAACTTATTCGACTATGGTCGGGTCTTCATTTGGCCCTTATCAGCATTATCCATATTCATTTATCCCTTGTTATCGCTTTTCCTGCAACTTATCAGCGCTATTCTAATTTTATCTGCCAAGAAGATAAAGGATGCAAAATTATCAAGTTTCACTTTAAAGACAGGCTTGCTTCTCTTCCTGCTAAGCATCATAACAATAGCATCAGCTTTCTCCATATTGATCTATTTATTAGTACAATTTAATTTGCCATAATAAAGGCTATCTGCATAGTAAAGCCTGAAGCAATGGGCATGGTTAGATCATCATCTATAGGAAGAGGTAAGCTCTCAACGATAGAGCCTATTAAAGCTCCTAGAATAGCTATTGATGGGGGTACAAAAAGAGAGGCACCTAACCACGAAAAGATGAAACAAAAAATACTGCCTTCAAAGGTCTTCATCTTATTGAAGGGTAAGCGAGTGTGTCCAATCAGCTTTCCGAAAAGTCTTGCAGAGCTATCTCCAAGGGCAACTATCTCTATGCTCGCGAATCCTATTGAACTCTTAAAGATGGTTAATGCCATCAATATTCCTAAGGCAAAGTAAAAAGGCGCAAGAATAAAGTTATTAGTCTCTCTATCCTTACTCGCTAAAAGTGTTATTTTCCTAATTATTGGTAGGCCATGACTTTTTCTAGTACGAAGATATTCTGATATGCAATATAATATCGTCACTATAGTTATGATAATAAATGTGTAAAAGAGATCTATTACGATGGTAATGAAAGGAATAAAAAAGCCTGAGAAATGTACAGAAAGCCTGAAGAGGTTTATCTGTTTTAGCCTACTCATTTTATCACCAAATTTAACTCTTCATGTATTTAATTTGCACACTTAGCCTTTTGTGTTTTAGATTTACCTCATAACCTCTACAGGAAGGTTGGCTTTTATGATGATGGGCCTCATTTCTGGCCTTTCAATTTTAGCAATCTTAAAAACTAGTTCAAAATCATCCTTTGAGCAAGCCAAAATTATGTTATCCTTATCTACTGAGAGAGGTAATCCTCTTTTCATGCCCGGTTCTAGGCGTAGAGCTTGAAGATAAGGCATAGTGTTGAAAGTGGCTATGTCCCCAACACAATCATGAAGCTTCTCTACAAGGGTAGAAAGGGTTAACGTTTTATCCCCTCTAATCTCAAAAGGATCGATGGACCAAACCACCAAGATTCTTGTTCTACTTGCTTTTAGACCTTCATCTTTTATTATAGAACGAACCTCGTTTATGATATATTTGAAGTAACTCCCAAGACTTTTCAATATGCCAGATACCATGTACCAAATAGGCTCCCCCGTCTTCAAAGTATCTATAATAGCTTTTATATCGAATAGGTTTTCAACCATGTTTTCTAAATAAACTTCACGATCTTCTGTAAAGCTCTTCAAAGCTACCTTGCTCGCTTTGCCTAACATTTTAAATAACTCGAACTCTGTAACCATGGAATTATACCTTTTTATTATATGCTTTAAATAGAGAAGCTCAGCCAAGTGAAGAGGTAGAATCTTAGGTACATCTGTTAGAGCAGATTTGAGGGATTCAATTAAAGCTTTATCTACATCAACTCTAATTGAACCTAGAACTATTGGTTTATTGGTTCTAGGATTTAGTGGAGCGTATACGTAATCAAAGTTCACACCTGCTTCTAGCCCGGTCAACTTTTCTATCAAAGATACATTCTCCTTATTACCACCATAACTTGTAGGCAAAGTATTGACAAAAACAGTACCCTTCGATAGATTCTTCGCTATACTCTTTAGCCTCAAGCCTATAGTGGATCTAGCTTCCATCTCTCTAATTCTTATCTTAGGGGTGAAGAATAGGCATTTTGCCTTGCTTATGGCATCCTCTATAGGCTCCAGACCAAGTAATGCTTCATCCTCTAAGAGTGCAGCAACAGAATCGAATTTCTCAAGAATATCTCTCTTTAATTGCATGCCAACGTTAAGATTCTCATCTATTATGGTCGTTTGTAAATTATAAGATGATAGAGAAGATGCTATCTTATAACCTTCAGTGCTTAAGCCGAATATGGTAATGGGAGCAAGGCTCTTAGACAATCTAGAATATAATTTTATCACAAGTCTAAAAGAATTTCCTTTAATATGACTAAGCGTTAAGAGATACGGGTTTAAGCCTCTAATCGAAGAATTGAAAAGATTAGCCAATAAAAAGCTAGTTGATTGATACCAAAATTTAAAAGTTACAATTAATGTTGATCTATCATAGCCCGGTGGTGTAGAGGTCAAGCAAGGATCGAACCCTTGAATAGCGGGCTTTGGAGATATTTCGAAGTCACCCGCTGACGCCAGTTCGAATCTGGCCCGGGCTACTTACACTTTTTAGGTACTAACTCTTTTGGATACATGACGACCAGAGTTCTATTGTCATTATATGCTCATCCCTCTTTATGTTCACCAAATATGGAGGTTTGTCTTAACTCAAGGAGCTTCAAAGATAGTAACCAACGCTTCTTCATCAAAAGTTATCTTGAACCTTCGGAAGAAATCTAACCTTCCAATTAGCCTAGGAACCTCATCGGAGTCTGCAAAGGCAATTGTTGCCTCGAACTCAATATCCCCGATCCTTACAAGAACCTTATGAAGATATGTGGGTATGGTTATACGGACTATTCCAGCCATCGACCTATAGGTCCCTTCATATAGATCAAGACCAAGCAGTTCACAATCACTCTTTGTAAATAAGGAGGTGTCGGCGCCCGAATCCACGTAGGGGTAGAAGAGGTACCATTTATCATCTTTCGATTTTATATAAACATGAACTATAGGTCTATTTACTACTTCGCCTAATCTTGTCCTCTCAGCCACATACTTGAATACGAAGCGCTTCAAAGGATCAGCTCGTCAACTGCAGGCACATAGTATATCCCAATTTCATCTGGTTTCAATTCTGGCTTCTTGTTAAGAGCTTCTCTAAGAGCCTCTTTCGAATTGTTCCCAAAAGCCAAGACTTTGCCTTTAACTAACGCGACATGCTTGCCCCTGAAACGCTCTGACTCTTCTTCACTTAGTGAAGGTGCTTCGAAGATAATTTCGGATGACATTGTCATTTGATATATAGGATGCGTCCATATTTAAATAAATTATAAAAAGAGTTTTGGAGAATATCTCAAAGTCACCCGCTGACGCCAGTTCGAATCTGGCCCAGGCTACTTTTACTACCTTTTCGAGCCCATTTTGGGCAGACGTGTCCTTAACTTGTATTGATTTGGGAGTAAGGTAGGTTAGCCACGCTTCTATGAGACACAAACTCCAATAGTATAAAGGAGATAAGGAATGAGCATTTCCTTGACTCTATAGAATGTGTCATTGTAACCATTCATGAGTGGATAACCTCAATTTTAGTTTGAATTAAGTCAGAAACCCTTAAATAAACTCAAAGCTGATAAACGTCGATTTATATGTATCACACGATTGTTCATTTCGAAATACCTGCAGAGAATGTGGAGAAACTTAGGAAATTCTATAGTAAGCTCTTCGGTTGGAAGATAGAGAAGACAGAAGGTCCGATGGACTATTGGCTGATAGAGACTGTTCCAGTTGATGAGAAGGGCAGACTCAAATGTCCAGGTGTCAATGGAGGGATGATGAAGAAGCAAAATCCTGAACATAAGTTCACGTACTATGTTCTGGTGGAATCGGTTGATGAATACTGCAAGAAGATCGAGAAATTGGGAGGGAAGGTCGTAGTTCCAAAGATGGAAGTGCCAAATATGGGATGGTGGGCCATGGCTATTGACCCTGAAGGTAACTGCTTTGCCATCTGGGAAGAAATGAAAAAGTGACATTGAGTTAAGAGTTATTTGAGTTGATAGTATCAGCTGGTTGAGGCAGAGGCTTAGCCAGAGGGCTTAGTTGGTGCTCTCTTTACTTCATCCAGGCGTCCTCTCTGTAAAGATATCTTTGAAGCAGTTGCAGAAAAAATCGCATGCCACCTCGAACCCTGCTTTTCCCCGATCAGTTATGTGATATATTTTCATTCTCCCTCTCTTTTCAGATGTGATAAGATTTCTTGATTCTAATTGCTTGATTGCGGGATAAATCGTCCCTGGATTGGGTCTTATCCCTCTTCTCTTTTGCAACTCATTGGCTATTTCGCTACCATTCATAGACTTCTTCGTCAGAAGCCATAATATCAGAAAAGAGAGCATCCCCCTCATATCACAGCAATATTCAACCCCACTTCTCTTTATACTCGTCATCTTGATTCTATTGGACAACCAATATATTTAAATAGTTCGGAAAACATTGGACGCCCAATATATGGAGGTGATAGTATGGAGATAAAGACAGTCGCCGAGGTGAAGATCATAGAGACAGAGGAGGGTTTCAATATAGAGGTCAAAGGAGAGAGGGCAAAAGAACTGCTGAATAAATGGAAGTCTGGGCAGTTCTGCTGTTCATGCTGCTGAAATATCTCTCCATATTTTTTGCTTAAAGATGAGCAATTACAAGCTGTATAACCATCAATAGGCATATTAAGGCATCAGTTTTACCTCTCACTCAGATTATAGATCATGGAACAAGAAAAACCGGTTAATCCGTTCGCTATTGGTGGAGCATTCATCGAGAGGTTCGTTCAAATTGGCTGGTTATCTGTCAAAAAGGAAGGCAGGAAGAAGTTCTATTACTTGACAGATAAAGGAGTTGAGGGTTTGAGGAGTTTTGGCATAGATTCATCTAATTTGTACTATCACCCACAAAAGAAAACCATAGAGAAGCGCCTCAAGGAGATTGGTCACCGATGAAGAATTTAAAGGAGTACAGAAAGAAGATCTCTAGAGAAGAAGAGAGCCAAGGAAAGATTCTGATTCTAAAGAATGACCTGAAGAAATTTCCTCCAATTGGAGAACTTTTTGATTTTAAATTTGGTAAGACTATCTCAAAGGCGAAGATAATCTCAACACGATGCTCTTGCGTTGGTCCTGAAAAGCCTCATGAGCATTACTACCTTGAGTCAGAGGCGATCATGAAAGCATTAAAGGGTAGAGTAGGCAAGTTCGCTTTGATTACTGAAGAACCAAAAGGTTCTTATTTGCTAAAGATCAGTAGTAGTAAGTAACTCAAGCCATAAAGAGTTTAATCCCGATTACTCATCTCCTAATTCTCTTAAGACTGATACCAATTGCTCTTCATCATTTATGATTCGATCTGAAAAGGATATGGGCCATGGCGAAGGCACTTTTCCCTTGCTCATAGTTATGACCTTTTTACCCATCATCTTGGCGAAGTAAATCTCCACAGCAACCCCATAACTAGGTCTATCAATCAAAGCTACTAATACATCGCTCTTTTTAATGAAATTTAGATCATGTTTTGTTATCTCCTCAGCAAGACCCTTTTTGTCTCTAAAATCCTTGATTTTGCTATAATCTTCATCAGAGATTTGATCTATAACATGAAATCCTTTCTCTTTAAGGAGAGATTGAATTCTCCTTATCCTTGATATTTCTCTATTGGCTATAGCACCACAGACTATGATCTTCTTCAAATCATAATACCTTAAACCATGTCCTTAATAAAAAAATAAAATCATTGATGTTTATCATTTGACATAATTTCTAGGGTTCTTTTCGAAGGCTGATTTGCAGGCTGTAGAGCAGAAGTAGTAGGTCTTGCCTTTATAATCTGATTTGTATTTTGTCCTCTTTTCATCCACAATCATGCCACAGACAGGATCCTTTGCCACAATCTCACTCCTTGAACTTACTTTATTCAAGTATTTATGCTTAAAGTTAATATTAGTTGGAATCTTTTATGGATCAGGAATAATTTGATCAAAAGAGGTAAAGCTTTTCATTAAGGAGACTTTAATATGTTACAATTCTTGGATAAAGCGGGTATGGAAAGTGAGCCATAAAACCTTTGATGAAAAAGTAACTAAGTTAAGATCGATTGTTAACCCATACAAGCATGATATCATAATTCATCCTATCATGAGGGGAGGAATAATTCCTGACGATGTTCAGAAGATACTGATCGATGAAGGATGGATGAAAGTCGGCTATGCTATTTGCTATGATTGCATTGAAGGAAGATCCGGCTTAATATCGAAGCCTCCTGTTAATGAATTTCTCTCAATGGTAGCAGAGTTCTTTGATGCTGATATATCTGAGCATACCTTTGGATCAAGGGCTGCTCAATTCGCTGTCATGAAGGCTATAGCAGACAATATTTCAGAGGAGTCTAAGGATTTTGAAAAGGTAGTTCTAACAGACCCATTATGTCATTATACCACAGCCATTGCAGCAGAGATGAATGGTCTTAGGCTTGTAGAAGCACAACATTCTGGCTACCCAGAGTACAAAGTTAGCGCAGAGGACTTTTTAAACAAGATTGAAAGCATCAAGAAAGAGACCGGGAAATTGCCTGGATTGATAGCAGTAACTCATGCTGAGCCATATTATGGAAATTTAAATCCGGTAAAGGAGATAGGCAAGATAGCAAAAGAGTATGATATACCATACATGGTCAATGCTGCTTACACCGCAGGAGTATTCCCTGTCAGCATGAAAGAATTACAAGCAGACTTCCTTACAGTATCTGCCCATAAGTCCATGGCTTCTATAGGTCCCTTGGGTTTCTTGGTTACAAATCATGAATGGTCGAGTAAAGCCTTCAAAAAGTCCACGATAAAGCCTGACTGGACTGAAAGGACTTTTGGTAAAAAGATCGTTAATATTTTTGGTTGCAGTGTTGGGGGATTACCTTTAATCTCAGCCATGCATTCTTTCCCTTACGTTGCAGAGCGAATGAAGAGATGGGAAGAGGAGTTGGAGAAGGCAAGGTGGTTCATATCAGAGATGGAGAAGATTGGCGGCATAATGCTGATAGGAGAGAGGCCTCATAATCACCATCTAATGCATTTTGAGACTCCTATCATCTGGGAAATATCGGGACATCATAAGAGGAAGGGATTTTTCCTTGCTGAAGATATGATAAACAGGGGCATAGTTGGTCTTCACCGTGGATTAAGCAAGCACATCAAGATTTCATTATATGGATTAAGTTTGGAAGAGGTAAAGAGGGTTAGAGATGCTTTTTACGATATAGTCAAAAAATATGTTAATGAATTCAAGTTAAAATATGAATTGCCAAAAGTATGAATCAATCTTATGCTTTGAAATCATTTTCAATTAGTTTTATTATTTGCTTTTCCACTTCTTCATCAATTCTTTGCTATTAGTAATTTCTGCTCCATAAATCTTCTTAATATAATCTAATCCTTCTAAATGATCCTTCTCTGTGAAGGCATCGACACAATCCTCTGGGACTATTATCTTGTAACCTCTAAAGAAGGCATCTGCTGCTGTATGCCTATCACATATATTGGTATGCAAACCTGTTATGACAACAGTATCAACTTTCAAATCTCTAAGTAATGGGTCTAGACCTGTTTCGTAAAAGGCACTATAGGTTCTTTTTTCAATCATGTAATCTTTTTTGTCAGGCTTTAACTCATCTATTATTTGTGCTCCTTCTTCTCCTTTCATAGAATGCTCTCCCCAAAGAGTCATTTCTCTATCCACTGGAAGATGTGTATCTGTCACGTAAATTACTGGCTTCGATTTCTCTCTAGCAGATTCTAAGAGCCTCTTCATATTTGGTATTATCCTTTTGGCTCTGTCACACTTCAACTTCCCATACACGAAGTCCTTCGCCATATCTATTACTAAGATTGCCTCTGGCATATTGTTAATGAGAATATAATAACAAATAAAGATTTTTAATTTAATGCTGTGTTGAGACCAAGAATTGTATAATCTATGAATAGGTTTAGAGTAATGTCATTACTTATGGACATCTTTAAGCTTCTTAATCGCTTCAAGAATAACATCTTTAAGTCCATCGAGCCCTATCGCTTTCTTATCCAAGACTAGAAGCCCTGTGTGATAACTGAACTCTTCTATCTCATCTTTAAACTCACTTAAATTTCCAAGAGAGTCGAGCAAAATTATTCCTTTGAGTCTGCTAAACTGCTTCCTTACTTCTTCCGTACTCCTCCCGAACAGACGGCTGAATCGTGCATTCAGCCTTAAGTTTGAAGGCATCCAGCCAAGGGACAAATAAAAGCAATCGTGATTTGGATCAATTTCTAAAAGTCTTCCATGACCACCGAGTAAACAATCGATACAGTTCAGAGCGTCGACTTTAACAACTTTACCATACTTCCCGATTATGCCTTCCATATTAGGATGACATAAATCGCCGTAAACAATTATTATTCCTCTCGACTTGTCTTTTGATTCTTGTATGGCTCTTGTTAGCTCTTTTTCTAATTCGTAGTAGTCTGTGTGGAGACCCGCATCTAAAAAGTGTGGCTCAACATGTAACGAGCCATGCTCTATCAGTTTTTCTATCTCTCCCTTTAATATGCCACAAGAAATTAGGTAAGGTCGATTATTTTCTTGTAAATTGAAGCCAATGAGAAATCCCGCAAGCTGCGGGTCAGAAAGGTTCATTTTATCCTTAAATTGCTCCTTTGTAAAATCAAAGACTGGTGGTGACGGAAAAGAAAAAACATGGTCTCTTATTTCTGGAATCTTTGAAAACTGATCAACTTGTACACCGTTAAAAAGAAAGTAAGTATCACCGCTAGCAAACGCAGCAGGACTGATCTTTGCATCTCTTCTTATTACAAAAAAATCACTAATAACTACATATTTTTTGTCTTTTTTAAACTCTTCAATCTTGTCCAAATCCACAGCCATCCCTACAACTTCACCTTCGCTTATCAATTGCATTGCAGTACTATCTTTTGGAATATCAAAGTGAATATCTGTGAAAAGAACCATAATAATCTCACGAGAAAGGGATTCTTTAACGCCTTCATTCTTACCACGACCCATGCCGCCAAAGACGTTCTTCATGGCTATCTCTTCTAAGTGCGCCACAGTCTCACATTGTTCCTTATTTAACTCAGCAACCCCTACAACCCCCTTAACACTCATTATCTGGGTCTTTATCTTCTCTAATACTTCCCTTTTGTTCATAGAATTCATTTTTACAAGTGCCTTTTATCTTGTTATAAAATATATGTTTGACCTATTTACGCTGCTCTATTCTTCAAAACTAACTTCTTGCACCTTCCTTGATTATCTTATGCTCATAAACCCTCTTTTCGTCTATGATATGGATAACTTTATGGCCTAGTTTAACCAATTCATTTGAGATGTATCTTCTATGGCATCTGAACCAAAGAGCCTCAGCGCACATGATGGCAACTCTTCCCTTTTTAGCTATATCTAAAAGCTCCTCTATGCCTTTCTTGAAATCTTCACTCTTTAGATATTTCTTGTAGCCTCCTCTTCTGAAGCCTCCTAACCTCTCCAACCATATGTAATTTATACATGACTTAGAAAGTTCATGTATAAGAAAATCCTTATTAAAGTGAGGGTACCTTTTTGAAGTTGGGAAACGTCTCACATCTATCAAAGTTTCTATCTTATGCTTTTCTAGAAGCCCAATTAATTCTTCTAAACTTCTAGTAGAATGGCCCAATGTATATATCCTCATAATGATCACTTATCAAAGAGCTCACACATTTGAATTTTGAAATTTTAAAAATATAGGGGAGAATTTATCATAAGCGGGCTTCTCCCCTTACTCCAACTCTCAGATTGGATTAAGCTGCCTTCTTTTCCGCTGTCTTCTTCTTAGCTTTCTTCTTAGCTTTCTTGGGGCTCATACACAATTTCCCAGCCTTACTTCGGAATTTTAATTATTAATTTCACATATATAAATTTATAGCAAATGCGTTTCTCAATTAAGTTAAAGATAGATGATTTTTGGCTAAAAAGATAAAATAATTGGAATAATAGCTCTGTTAAAAGAGTAAGCAAAAAGGCAGTAGCAAATTTTTATTCAACGCAGAAAGTTTCTTAGCATAACGTTCATAAAGGATCGTTTTAAAATGTCAAATAACTTCAAATGAGTGATGATTTGAGTAAGACTATAAAAGTGGTGGCATTTCAGGGTGAAAAAGGAGCTTACAGTGAAGAAGCTGCAACTCTATTTTTTGGCTCATCTGTAAAGGCAAAGCCCTATAGATCCCTCCTTGAAGTCTTTAAAAAAGTAGAGGAAGAGCATGTAGATGCTGGGATCGTCCCAGTGGAGAATTCTCTTGAAGGCAGCGTAAATCAAACTTACGACCTACTCTTAAGCTCCGAGCTAAAAGTGAGTGGAGAGGTAATCCTTAGAGTTACTCACTGCTTCATAGCCAACAAGAAGATGAGCCTAAAATCTATAAGGACTGTATACTCACATCCTCAAGCTCTAGCCCAGTGTAGAAACTTCTTAGACAATCTAAAATGTGAAATAATACCAACTTACGATACAGCTGGCAGTGTGAAATTCATAAAAGAAAAGGGATTGATGGACTCTTGCGCCATAGCGAGCGAGAGAGCTGCTAAGATTTATGAGATGAAGATATTGGCCAAAGGCATAGAAGATGATAAGAACAACTACACTCGATTCTTTATATTGTCGAAAAAAGATTCACCATACACAGGCAAGGATAAGACGTCCATAATCTTCTCTACAAAAAATGTTCCAGGAGCTTTATATTCAGCTTTAAGAGAGTTTGCGATAAGAAGAATAAACCTAACAAAGATAGAGTCAAGACCTACAAGGATGACTCCTTGGGAGTATAACTTTTACCTAGATTTTGAGGGGCATAGAAGTGAGAAGAGATGCAAAAAAGCATTAGAAGGGTTAGAGAAAAAAGTATTGTTCATAAAGATGTTGGGCTCTTATCCAAAATGGTCTTAATTTTAAATCATCAATCTTACAAAAAAGCATAAAAACTCATAGCAACCTTAACTTATAAGATGGGCCGGTAGCTCAGTTTGGTTTCCATCTAAAATGGCCAAAAAGAGCGTTGAGCTGATAAAAAGTGCAGATACTCAAAGGTCGCCGGTTCGAATCCGGTCCGGCCCATTACAAAAACCTATTACATCAAGGATCAACGCTCTCATGCCGATAAAGTTTTATATTATGAAATACAGTAAAAAAGGGATTTGATTGGGTAAAGTTATAACAGGCATCAAGGCTGGAGTGGTTTCAGGAGCGATTTACGGCATCATTCTTGCTCCATTCACATACCTCACATTGATATTTCTGAAGGAAGACATAATGGCTATGCTCATTGCTAGCTTGCCACCAGGTTCTTCAATAACGCCAGAATACGGTGTTACGTATTATCTATACGGTTCAGGGGAAGGTTTGATCACATCCTTTATCTTTGGTTTACTCCTTGGTTACTTCTATAACAGATTCACTCCTAAGACTGTTGGTTGATCTAATCCTATCAAAGTGTAAAGGATTTGGCTTTCGATCTTCAGATTCCTAATTGGGTTGCTATATTAATCGCTCTAGTCCCAGCCTTTGCTGTATTCATCTACTTTAGTAGGGCAAAGGGCTCCATGTGGCTTGCGTTCATAGTAGGAGGAGTGGGCTGGCTTGGCGCCTTGCTCTTGAGGCTTCTACCTCTCCAGCTTCCCTTAGTGATTTATGGTCAAGATTTTGCATCAAGTCTAGTTTACTTTGGTTATGCCTCTCTCCTTGCAGGTCTTTTTGAGGAAGGAATTCGATATATTTGCATCAAGAAGGCATCCTTCACTAGAGAAGATCATAGGCATGTTCTATCCTTCGGTCTTGGATGGGGGTTCTTAGAGGCAGTTCTCATGTATGCATTAAGTGTTCTTGTCGTCCTTGTTCTGATGCCTGAATTGACATTCATGGAATTTTTGCCTGGCGCTATAGAAAGAAACACCGCTGTTCTTCTACACTCAGCCATGTCCTTCTTGGTTCTCTGCGCATTAAGTATGAAAAGATTTCTTATTCTGGCTATAGGACTTCATGCAATCGTGGATATGATAGCCGTGTCAATTTATTATTATGTATTTATTGGAGAAGTTTGGCTTGTTGAAGGGATTCTCTTCGCCATGACCCTTCTTGTTGCTGTATTTACATACCTAATAGTGAAGAGATACTCGCCTATAAGAGGATAGATTAAAATTCATATGCCTATCTTTTACATTAGATGAAGATAGTTTCTGGGAGATTTCTGAAATGTTCGTCTCCTGTAATAACCTTTGCATTATAAGCTCTGGCGGTAGCTAGCACTATTGCATCGAACAGGCCTGGGTTCTGAAGTTTCTCCTTTTGAGCCCTCTCAAGTAACTCTAAATAGGTCTTACCTGCTAGTATAGCAATCTCAGAATCGATCGACGTGATGATCGATGTAGCATGAATTACTCTAAGCCTATGCCTTATCTCTGCTTCTTTAACTCCTTCACGAGAATACTTTCTCGCTATTTCAGCCAATACTATATCTGGTGTACGTCCTTCTTCAGCTTCTTCAATCATTCGCTTTGCCTTTGCCCCTTTCTCACTACCAAGAAAGATTTCAATCCATGCGTAAGAGTCGACTACGATCTTCACCGTTCTTCTCCTCGATCTTCCTCTGTGAAGGGTCTGACTCTTCCCCTATCCACACCAAAAGCCTCGTTTAGGATTTGTGATCTATATCTCTTAATTAGCATTTTTATAGCCTCATCTAAGCTACGGGTCTTCAATTCCTCTTTGAGTTTTTCTAACTCAATTAACGTGTTCCTTGAAATCTTTACAGTAGTCGACATGATTACTCGATATAGAGTATACCTATATAAAGTATACTAAAAATGAAAATTTTATCCATTGATAAATTTATACAAAAGTTTGATTCCTCTTATGTGAATTGGTTAAAAGAATAGGGAACGCACAAGTTTGGAACATTTTCGTTGCCTCTGTTGGCACACCTATTTGGGCACTGGCTTTGTTTTACATTCTTCCCTACATACCCTTTCTAAACCAACTCTCTCCAAATCTCTGGCAGGCCTTTGTCTTCGCCTGGTTCACTCACCTTCTATACCTTGTCACTGTACCCTTATATAGTAAACGAAAAGAAACCACTAAGAGCGATATAGCAGTTTTAGCCATTGGGCTCATTTTTTGGGCAGGCGTCACCATTTACTTATACTTATATCCATGAGGTTTTAACCCTATTGCTCATCTTCCAATAAAAAACGCTCACCCGTACCCTTGGTTGTTAAGACTAATTTACGAATGGAACCTAAGGGACTTAGAAAATTATATAACCTTACTCGATCCTAAGCCAGTAATTGAGAGAGCAAATGAAGGCAAGCAAAGTTCCGCTTGCTTTTGGTGGTGCTACGGATGGCTAGAAGATCGTTAAGCGAAGCTCTTAAACTTGC
>JACGUK010000061.1 GCA_024256265.1 archaeon | reverse complement strand
TATAAATCATCATAAAAGAAAAATAATTAAAGGAGTAGATTTCAGATTTCTTGAAAGATCATGGGATTTAAAGTAATATTGTTAACAGGCAGAAGCTTGAAGCAAGGTATGTCAAAAGAGGTGAGCAAGGTTTCAGATAAATACATGGAGAGTGTATCTATCTGTGAAATTCATCAAAAGGATGCTGAAGAGTTAAGACTCAAAGAGGGAGATACTATACGTGTTACAACACAGTTCGGTAGTATCATCGTCAAGTGTAATCCTTCACAGAATATACCTAAACCTGGAATCATCTTCATCCCTTACGGTCCCTATGCCAGCATGCTCATAGGCTCGGATACGAATAGCACTGGCATGCCTTCGTTTAAAGGTATACCCGCCGAGATAGAACCAGCCCTAGAGGAGAAAGTTTTGAATGTAAGGGAGTTGTTGAGCAAATACTTAGGGAGGTAGATTTGGCTTGGTTGTAATTAAGAACATTTGCTGTCCTATATGTGGCTGTTTATGTGACGATATAGAAGCCACTGTTGAAGACAATAAGATAGTAAAGGTCAAGAATTCTTGTTCAATGTCGGCTAGCAAATTTCTGAACTTTTGGAAGGAAAGAAATCCATCCTGTTTAGTAAGAAAGAATGGCGAGCCAAAGCCTATAAGTCTAGAGGAGGCTGTAGAGAAGACTGCTGAAATCTTAGCGAATGCAGATTTCCCTGTCATTTATGGTTTTGCTCTATCAGGCTGTGAGGCTCAAGCAGTGGGCGTAGAACTTGCTGAAGAGGTAGGCGGAGTCATCGATAATCAGACAGTAACTTGCCATGGTCCCAGTGCACTAGGATTACATGATGTGGGGATGCCTACATGCACTCTTGGAGAGGTCAGGCATAGAGCTGATCTTATCGTTTATTGGGGAAGCAACTTCCAGGATTCTCATCCAAGGCATTTGGCAAGATATTCTGCTCTATCAGAAGGAAGATTCAGAAAAGGGAGAAAGGAAAGAAAGCTCGTAGTTGTAGATGTTAGAAAGACTGCAAGTGCTAGGCTTGCTGATCTTTACATCCCTATAGCGCCAGGACAAGATTATGAGCTCATGTCTGCAATAAGAATGGCTCTGCAATTTGATGAAATAGAGGAAGAAAGCGTTGCTGGATTGCCGGTTGAACAAGTTGAGGAACTTGCAGAAATGATGAGAAGTTGTGAATTTGGAATTCTTTTTTATGGGCTAGGTCTAACTATGAGCCGAGGAAAGGAGAGAAACATAGATTTAGCTATATCTCTTGTTCGTGATCTAAACAAGTGGACAAAATTTGTCATTATGCCCATGAGAGGACATTATAACGTGACCGGCATGAATGAGGTAACAGCTTGGCAGACAGGCTTTCCTTATGCAGTGGACTTTAGTCATGGCTATCCATGGTACAACCCTGGAGAAACAACCTTTGTCGACTTGTTGAGAAGAGGGGAGTGTGATGCTGCACTTATAGTAGCCTCAGACCCACTGGCGCATTTCCCCAAGGATGTAGCCAAGAACTTGTGCAAAACTCCCTTCGCTGTTATTGATCCTCATCTATCCATGACCGCTCTTGCTGCAGACGTTGTGATACCTTGCGCATTTACGGGCATAGAGGCTGAAGGGTCTGCCTACAGAATGGATACAGTTCCTCTGCCTCTCACAAAAGTCGTTGATCCTCCTTCAGGAATATATCCAGATGGGGAGATAGTCAGCATGATATTGAAAAGGATAAGATCAAAAAGGAGGTGATTGGTAATGGATTTGTTGATAAAGAATGGAGTTGTTTATGACCCTATAAATGGAATAGATGGAGAAGTTATGGATATAGCCATCAAAGACAACAAGATAGTAGAAAAAGTAGACGAATCTAAGGCTTACGTGATAGATGCATCGAATAAGCTTGTCATGCCTGGCGGGGTCGATCTTCACTCACATATAGCAGGACCAAAGTGCAATACTGGAAGGATGCTTCGTCCTGAAGATCATTATAAGGATGTCGAACCTAAGACTCAAGTAAAGCGTTCAGGTGTAGGATACTCTGTCCCATCGAGTTTCACTATTGGCTATAGGTATGCCATACTTGGTTACACAACTGTATTTGAGCCTGCAAATCCACCTTTAAAGATGTTACATTGTCATCATGAGTTCAAAGATATACCTATACTTGATAAGGGCTGCTTCGTTATGTTTGGCAACAACTGGTTCGTCATGGAGTATTTAAGGGATAACAAGCTCGATGAATGTGCAGCCTATGTAGCTTGGACTTTAAACGCAACGAAGGGCTATGCCATAAAGCTGGTAGACCCAGGATGTGTTGAAGCTTGGAAATGGGGAGATGTAGAGTTTTTAGATATATTATGGGGAAGACCTGAAGAAATAGATGAACCTGTACCTCGATTTGAAGTAGCATCAAGAGAGATCATAAGGGGCCTATGTAAAGTCAACAAACTCCTCCATTTACCTCATCCAATACATGTCCATGCGAACGGTCTGGGCACACCTGGCAATTATCAAACTACCATAGATACCATGGACTCTGTAAAAGATCTTGCTGAAGAAGACAGGCCAATAATGCATCTAACTCATGTTCAATTCAATGGATACGCTGGTTCAGACTGGATTACTATGAGATCAGGTGCTCATGAAATAATGAAATATGTTAATGCTAATAAGCATGTAAGCCTAGACTTGGGTCAGGTCATCTTCACGGACACAACTACAATGACAGGCGATGGACCCTTCGAATACAAGTTGCACCTTCTAACTAAGAATAAGTGGACAAACTCAGATGTGGAATCTGAGGAAGGGGCTGGTCTTGTACCAATACACTATAAGAAAAGCAACTTCGTCCATGCAACCATGTGGACTATTGGGTTAGAGTTGGCTTTACTTGCAAAAGACCCTTGGAGAATCTTCATGACAACAGACCATCCGAATGGTGGACCTTTTACTCACTATCCTAGGGTTATGGCCTGGCTCATGAGCAAGGAAGCTAGGAAAAGAACTCTAGACAAGATTTCGAAGAGGGCAAGATCGAGAAGCGACCTAGATAACATGGATCGTGAATATTCTCTCTATGAGATAGCAATTGCAACGAGAGCTGCAACTGCCAAGATTCTTGGCTTAAAAGATAAGGGGCATCTAGGAGTAGGTGCGGATGCTGATGTCGCCATATATGATGTAAATCCAAGAGAAGTGGATCCGTCACGTGATTATAGAAAGGTTCGCAAAGCCTTGAGCAAAGCAACTTTCACCATAAAAGAAGGGGAGATCATAGTGAAGGATGGAGATATAGTCAAATCTATTGAAGGAAGGACATACTGGGTCAAGCCTAACTTACCAAAAGATTTGATGGACGCAATGGAAAGTAGTCTTGTTAAGAAATTCCGTGATTACTATACAGTAGAAATGGAGAACTTTAAGATAAATGATAGATTCATAACAAGATCCGCACCTATACAAACATATTACGGATAAAACACTATATTTCTAAGAAATCTTCCCTTTTTATCTTTAAATTATGAAGAGCCGTAGAGATCAATACTCCAGAGATGCCAAGATCACGTAGTAGAAGAACATCATCGATGTTTCTAATGCCACCTCCTGTAATGATAGGAATATCTACAGAACTCAAAACTCTTCTTATTAATTCGATGTTAACTCCTGATTCGCTACCTATTCTTGATAGATCTAATAAAATAAGTTCTTTAATGCCCATCGACTTCAGTCTTTTTACTAAAGCTTCGGGACTCAATCTAACTATTTCTTTACATTTTGAGAGAATCTCACCATTCTTCATATCTATAGAAACAATAATACGTTCATGCCCAGAAAAATTTAGAATTTTCTTTAGCACTTCAAAGCCTGTTAATGTTTCAGTCCCAACAACAACCTTCTCAACCCCAACGTGAAGAAGTTCTCTTGCTTTTTTAACATCATCGATACCTGAATCCACCATGATCTTCATACTACTATATTCGTAGATTCTCCTCAGCATATCCATGTTATCGCCACGCCCCATGATGCTGTCCAAGTCAGCTATGTATAACTCCCTGAAACCAAACTTTGTTCTTAAGGCTAGAGCTAAATCTATTGGATTAGAGGTTTCACATAATTGGCTCTTTATGGGTTTATAGTCATACCTCTGACCACCTTTTGCATGGACGGCAACTCCTCCCATTATATCTATGACAGGGATGATCCTCATTTATGATGAATTTCTACAAAAAGGTGAAGATAAGACTTCTGATAATCTCCTTACTTACAGAAATTCGCCGAGTTAAAAGGTTTCTCTCTAAATGAGGTTCTTAATCTATCCTTATTCGAGTGCACATAACTATGAATTATGGATTATAAAACCGAAAGATTGTATCAGGTCGACCTGAAGCACAAGAGGGTAATAGATACCTCCTTAGATGTAGTAATCCCCCGCATGTATGATCTTCAAAAAGCTCATCTCTCAATAGGTCCAAAGAATCCGATCGAATAATGAGACAATTTTTATCACATAGCCGAAAAAACCATAAACGTTAAATAGTTTTTGGGAAGACAAACACCTATGGTCTTAGAGATATACTCTTGGGCCGTGCTGGCTTACGCCTTCGGATTCTTCCCGATCGCATACGCACTGCTGGGCAAAGGTGATGCCGGAACAGCCTTCAAGGCAGGACTGATCCCAGGAATAGTCACTATACTCAACGCCTTCCTATTATATCGCATACCGGATTACCTAGGCGCTACAATACTAGGCATAGCAGGCATGACCTTCACCATGGTAGGCATAGCGGGCTTCTATACAGTTCAGGCAAAGACATTGAGCCTCGTGGTTCTTTTCAATGGCGTATTCTTAGTGATCTACGGACTCTGGATAATGTACGTATCCATGAATGTCCTCGCTGTCGCGACTGTAGGCTTGGTAGTATTCCTATACGGAGTAGCTTGTTTCGGAGGAGGTCTACCTTCCTTCGGCTTGAATGCAAAGGCTGGAGGATGGCTCATAGCCCTCTGCACTGCTATAAACTTCATCCTAGCTATCTCGTGGCAATTCGCGTGGATCGCTTAGAAGAATCCATGTTACAGAGAAGTTCGCAGTAAAACCACCCCCTTTTTATTTGGAATATGATTTAGAAGAGTAATTATTGCCTATGTCCTAAAATTTTGTATCTTATTTTGGAATAGCAGGTTTATGGCTCTACAGGAAGGATGAAAAGTTTTGCCAAATCAGAATCAGGAGGATAATCCTCATTTACTAGAGCAATCTAATTTTATATGATTTGAAGGTTGCTATCTTTGAATATGTATCTGGAGGCGGGTTCTTAGGTAAGAGTTTACCATCAAGTATATTGAGCGAAGGATATGGCATGCTCAGCTCAGCTTTAAGTGATTTTAAAGAAGCTGGCCATCAAACCTATACTCTTTTAGATTCAAGACTCGCTATATTTCAACCACCATTAAGAACAAATGGAATTCATTTAGTAAAATCCCAAGAAGAGCTTAAAATCAAATTTATGGATTTATTAAGAGATGCTGATATTTCTTTGTTAATAGCGCCAGAATCTGAAGGAATACTCGCCAACTTTTTAAGCTTGAGTGAGGAATCAGGTATTGAATCTCTAAATTGTACCATCGGTTCAATAAGCGCTGTATGTAACAAACTTAAGCTCAATGAAAAATTAAAGAAAAATGGTTTACCTGTTCCAGAAACTAACAAG